>NZ_JAOTQU010000050.1:0-15729 GCF_025685765.1 Pseudomonas sp. PDM13
AAGCATCACCAGAACTCGGCAATCAGCTGGGCCCAATTCTTCTAGCAACACTTAATGCAAACAGAGCCAATGAATTCGCTCCCACTGACGGCATCAGGCATCACCCGCCTACCACCCGAAATGTAAGTACTGGTGTTTTTGTGCGTGCGACTTGATCGAGGTCAGGGTGGGCTTTGGGCGATAAGCGCCCAATAGGGACGATTTCAGAAGCCTCGTACGGAGGAACAAGACAATGTCCTCAGATACCCACCCAGTGCCGCATCAGGGCGCGCTTGACGCCCGCAGCACAGTAAACGGCCTCAAAGCAGGATGCTGAGCCTATGAGCAGTTACGAGAAACACGGCAATCCGGGCCTGGATGCCGTCATGAAGGTGATCGGCGGCAAATGGAAGGCGCAGATCCTCTACAGCCTCGGCGACCAGACGCGTCGCTTCGGTGAGCTGCGCCGGCAGATCGGCGGCATCAGCGAAAAGATGCTGGTGCTGCAGCTGCGCGAGCTGGAGCTGGAAGGCCTGGTGCTGCGCCGCGACTACCAGCAGGTGCCGCCCCGGGTGGAATACCGCATCACCCCGCTGGGCGCCTCGCTGGTGGACGCGCTCAAGGTGCTCGATGACTGGGGCCAGCGCCATGGCGGGCAGATCGGCCTGCCGCCCCGGGTGATGGAGGACGAGTAGCGGCTCGCGGGTTTCACCCTCCCTACGGGGTTGGGCATCGCATGTAGGTCGGGTGCAACCCGACGCGCTTGCCGGAAACGCGGGCTTCAGCCAACCCACGGAGCTGTGCCGGGGTGAAGGTCGCTTTTTACCTCCACCAGGCGGAGTTTCAGGCCGGGTTTCGGTCCTTCTTGCACACCCCATCGCGAATGAATTCGCTCCCACAGGTTGAGCGTCGGATGTAGGTCGGGTGCAACCCGACGTGGTTACCCCCGAATGCAAACGGCCCCGCATGTGCGGGGCCGTCGTTCATCCGTCGGGTGCGTCAGATGCGGAAGCTGCCCACCAGGTGCTTCAGGCGTTCGGCCTGTTGCTCCAGGTCGGCGCAGGCGCGCAGGGTGGCCTGGAGGTTTTCCACGCCTTCCTGGTTGAGGGTGTTGATCTCGGTGATGTCCATGTTCAGGGCTTCGACCACCGAGGTCTGCTCCTCGGTGGCAGTGGCCACGGACTGGTTCATGCCGTCGATCTCGCCGATGCGCTGTGTCACGCTGGAGAGGCGCTCGCCGGCCAGGTTGGCGATTTCCACGCTCTGCTGGCTGTAGCGCTGGCTCTCGGTCATGGTGCCCACCGCTTCACGGGAGCCGACCTGCAGCTCTTCGATCATCTTGTGGATTTCCTGCGCCGACTCCTGGGTACGGTGGGCCAGGTTGCGCACCTCGTCCGCGACCACGGCGAAGCCACGGCCGGCTTCACCGGCGCGGGCGGCTTCGATGGCGGCGTTGAGCGCCAGCAGGTTGGTCTGCTCGGAGATGCCTTTGATCACGTCGAGGATCTGGCCGATGTTCACCGTCTTGCCGGCCAGGGTTTCGATCTGGGTGCTGGAGGCGCTGATCTTGGTGGACAGCTCGTGCATGGCGGTCAGGGTCTTGCCCACCACCTGCTTGCCTTCCTCGGCCAGCTCGCGGGCGTCGGAGGCCTGGTGCGAGGCGTCGGCGGCGTTGCGGGCGATCTCCTGGGCGGCAGCGCCCAGTTCGTTGATCGCGGCGGCGACGCTGTTGGTGCGCTGGGCCTGCTCGTCGGAGTTGTGCATCGAGGAGTTGGAGGCGTTGACCACCAGCTTGGCCACCTCGTTGACCTGGATGGTGGCCGAGGACACCTCGCGGATCGATGCGTGGATACGCGATACGAAGCGGTTGAAGGCCTGGGCCAGTTCGCCGAACTCGTCCTGGGAATGCACGTCCAGGCGGCGGGTCAGGTCGCCTTCGCCCTCGGCGATATCACCCATGGCGCGGCCCATCACCAGCAGCGGCTGCATCAGCACGCGGATCAGCATGCCCAGCAGGAAGAAGGTCACGACCACCGCGATGATGGTGGCGATGATGGCCGAGGTGCGGAACTCGCCGAGCATGGAGAAGGCGGCGTCCTGGTCCAGCACCAGGGCGATGTACCAGTCGGTGGACGGCACGCCCTCGATGGGGGTGAAGGAGATGAACTGGGTGCGGCCGTCCACTTCGATCTCGGAAACGCCCGGGCGGATCACCGGGGCGGCGCCGGGGTAGAGGTCGCTGAGGTTCTTGAGGATGTACTGGTTCTGCGGGTGCAGCAGCACCTTGCCCTGGGCGCTGACCAGGAAGGCGTGGCCGTTGCCCTTGAAGTTCAGCGAGTTGATCAGGCGGGTGATGCTGTCCAGGTCCATGTCGGCACCGGCGACGCCGACGAAGCGGCCATCGACGCGCACCGGGGTGGCGATGGTGATCACCAGCTTGCCCGAGGAGGCGGCGATGTAGGGCTCGGTGAGGATGGTGCCCTGGGCGGCGCTGGCAGCCTTGTACCAGCCACGCTGGCGCGGGTCGTAGTCGGACGGACGATTGCCGGCCGGTACCGAGAACATCAGGCCGTCTTCACCGCCGAAGTAGCTGAGCTGGAAGCGCTGGCCATACACCGGCAGGCCGATGGAACGCGCCAGTTGCTCCTTCTCGGTGCCGTTGGCAGCGACCTGCTGGCCGAGGGATTCGAGCAGCTGGATGCGGCCTTCGAGCCAGTTCTTGATGTTGCTGGTGGTGAGGGCGCCGAGGTCCTGCAGGGAGTTGTGCACGTCGGTGCGCAGGGTCTGGCGCTGGCGGTAATCGTTGAACAGCACGAAGCAGGCAAAAGCGGTGATCATCACCAGGGACGCTGCCAGGAGGATCTTGTGGCTGAACTTCAGGTTTTTGGGCATCGCAAGGGTATCCACGTGTTCTGGCAGCGGGTGTGCCTGTTATCGACAGCCGGGTTTTGCCAGGCTGCGGGATAGTCGTTACAGCGCGGAGTACGGGGTCGCCGTCTGGCCGCGAACACAGCCAGGGCCGGGCCGACGCACGAAGCGGGCCTTGGCTGGACGCTGTGAGGGTTCCGCAGGACGCGGAGAAGGGTCCGGGCGCCGTGGCGCTAAAGGACATGAGCCCGGGTTGCGGGCGTTGTATCTGCGGGCATTCCATCGCCGATCAGCCCGGCACGGGGACGCATGGCGCCGGGCGGTGCGCATGATGTCATTTTGGTTGTGACTGGTGAATCCCCCGCAGTCATATTTACAGCGCAAGGCGGACGGACGGGTGCAACCGGGTGCTACCCGTCCGGGCCTAGGCGTACTTCGCCAGGTCTTTCAGCAGCTCCGCCGGTGCCGTCCAGGGCAGGCTTTGGGCTTCGGCGACGCCGGCAATGGCCAGGCGGCCACGGGCGACGTTGAGGCCGTTGCGCAGGTGCGCGTCGTCCGCCAGGGCCTTGTACGCACCCTTGTTGGCCAGGGCGATGACGAAGGGCAGGGTGGCGTTGTTCAGCGCCAGGGTCGCGGTGCGCGCCACGGCGCCAGGCATGTTGGCCACGCAGTAATGCACCACGCCGTCGACCTTGTAGGTGGGCGCCGCGTGGGTGGTGGCGTGGGAGGTTTCCGCGCAGCCGCCCTGGTCGATGGCGACATCCACCAGCACCGCGCCTTCGGCCATCAGCGCCACCATCTCGGCGGTGATCAGTTTCGGCGCGGCGGCACCGGGCACCAGTACGCCGCCTATCACCAGGTCGGCGCCCAGCACCTGCTCGCGCAGGGCCGCGTGGGTGGAGCAGAGGGTGACGATGCGGTTGCCGTAGAGGGTGTCCAGGCGGCGCAGGGCATCGACGCTGCGGTCCAGCACGGTAACGTCGGCGCCCATCCCCACGGCCATGGCCACCGCATGGCTGCCGACCACCCCGGCGCCCAGCACCACCACCTTGCCCGGGGCCACCCCGGGCACCCCACCAAGCAGCACGCCGCGCCCGCCACGGGCCTTCTCCAGGCAGCTGGCGCCGGCCTGGATGGACATGCGCCCGGCCACTTCGGACATCGGCGCCAGCAGGGGCAGGCGGCCGAGGTGGTCGGTGACCGTCTCATAGGCGATACAGGTGGCGCCCGAGGCCATCAGTTCCTCGGTCTGCGGCCGGTCGGGGGCCAGGTGCAGGTAGGTGAACAGCGTCTGGTCCGAGCGCAGGCGCGAACGTTCGGTGGCCAGGGGCTCCTTGACCTTCACCAGCAGCTGCGCGGTGTAGAAGAGCTCGTCGGCGCTGGCGGCGATATGCGCGCCGGCCTCCTGGTAATCGGCGTCGCTGAAGCCGATGCCGGCGCCGGCGTGGGTCTCGATCCACACCTCGTGGCCGAGCCGGTGCAGCTCCGCGACCGATTGCGGGGTCAGCCCCACACGGTATTCGTGGTTCTTGATCTCCTTGGGCACGCCAATGCGCATGGCCATCTCCTCCAGTCGGGAAGGGTTCCTGTCTGGAGTGTAGAAAAGCTTGGCTAATTCGTAGGATGGGTAGAGCTACGCGAAACCCATCAACTTGCACGGTGGGCGCGAATCCATAGGTGATTCGCGACGCCGACAGGGGCAGAACGTAGGGCGGGTGAAACCCGCGTGGCCGGTATTCGTGTTGCGATTTGCAGGGCGTCCTGCAACTCCGCGTGATGGGTTTCGCTGTGCTCTACCCATCCTACGGGTTACGTGCAGCCCTCTGTCTACGGCTTGCGCAACCACTGCAGGAAGCCACCCTTGCGCAGGGCGGTGGGCTTTTGCAGCAGCAGGGAGTGGCTGGCCTGCTCGCGGAAGGCATGCAGGCGGTTGAGCGCGGTGCGGATTTCGCTGCGCTGCTCCAGGCAGGTGCGGATGTTGTCGCGGTCGATGCGGTACAGGCGGCAGGAGGTGAGGGCGGTGAAACGGGCCCGGGAGGGTGTGTCGTCGATGATGCCTTCCTCGCCCATGATCTCGCCCGGGCCCATGCGTCCGGCCTCGACCCAGGCATCGCCGTCGGGTACCGCCGCCGAGACCACGCCGGTGCCGATCACCAGCAGGTGCTCGGCCACTTCGCCAACGTTGAGCACCACCTGGCCGGCCAGGTAGTCGCGAGCCTCCATGGCCTGGGCGATCAGGTCCTTCTCCTCGTTGCCCAGGGCACGGAAGATCTTCACCTCGTCCAGCAGCAGGCGCTGGCGCGGCTGGGGCAGGGCGTCGGCGTTCCACACCACGCCGCTGGCCTCCAGGTGGCGGTGGGCGAGGTCGAACATCAGGTTGCGCACTTCCACCTTGCTGGTCTTCGGGCCGATGAAGCCGCTGGCCTCGTAGACATTGACCGAGGCGCCGGCGCTCTTGATCGAGACTTTCGGTGCAGGGGAACTGAGCAGCGCGCTGCAGCCCTGCAGGGTCTTCTCCAGGGCATCCAGCACCCGGCGCGGGCGCACGCTGGCCGGCACTTCCAGGCTGATGGCCACCCCGTGGGCGTCGTTGGGGCGGCTGCTGTTGATGATCTTCGCCTTGGCCGCCACCGAGTTGGGGATCACCGCCGTGCTGCCCTGGCCGGTGAGCAGGTGGGTGGCGCGCCAGTCGATTTCGATGACCTTGCCCTCGGTGCCGTCGATGGAGATCCAGTCATCCAGCTGATAGGGCTTGGTGGTGTTGAGGATGATCCCGGAGAACACGTCCGCCATGGTGCTCTGCAACGCCAGGCCGACGATGATCGCCATGGCGCCGGAGGTGGCCAGCAGGCCCTTGACCGGCAGCTGCATCACGTAGCCGGCGGCGGCGACTATGGCCACGAGGAAGATCACCGCGCCCATCACGTCCTGCAGCAGGCGCCCGGTGTGGCCGTTGCGCGAGATCAGCAGCAGGCCCAGCACCACGGTGAGGGTGCGCGCGCAGTACAGCCACCAGACGATCTCCAGCACCGTGGCGGTGAGCGCCTGGGCGGTGTCGGCACCGGGCGGCGGCAGCAGCGGGCTGAGCCCGGCACCGATGATCAGCGCGCTGTAGGCGAGGAACAGCCCCAGGCGTGCCAGCACCCGCCAGGCCGGCGGGTTGGCCGGCAGCAGGCGCCAGAGGACCAGATCGATGAGCACCAGGGCGACGCCGAAGATCAGCGGGTAGTTCTGCAGCAGGTCGGGCATTCGCGGGGGCCTCGGGGCGGTGGCGATGGGGGGGCGCGCAAGCATCTCGCTGGCACGCGCCCGGCGCAAGAGGGGCGGTCACGGCTGTGCATTCTGGCCCAGCGCGCGCCGTTCGCCACCCCCTGAGTGTGCCGGAATAGACGCTTTGGCCATCGCCAGGGCACATCGGCGCCAAGCCAGCACATGCATACAAGTCGATCCCGGCCGGGCACGGCACCATGGCCGTCAACAACCCGACCGGAGCGACACCATGGCCAACGCCACGACACTGCCGCCGGCTGGCGCGAGCGACTGGGGGCTGCTGTTCCTGCGTGCCGGCGGCGCGCTCCTGCTGCTCTGGGTGCATGGCCTGCCCAAGCTGCTCGGTTTCAGCCAGGAGCTGAAACTGATCGAAGACCCGCTGCACCTGGGCGCGATGCCGACGCTGCTGCTGGCGATCTTCGCCGAGGTGGCCTGCCCGCTGGCGATCCTCTGTGGCGCCCTGGTGCGCCTGGCCTGCCTGCCGATCCTGGCGGTGCTGCTGGTCTCGCTGCTGCTGGTGCACCCGGAATGGTCCGTCGCCGAAGGCCAGTTCGCCTGGTTGCTGCTGGTCATCTTCACCACCTTGCTGATCAGCGGCCCCGGCTCGCTCGCCTGGCCCGTGCCGCGTTTCGGCGGGTACAGCGCAACGGCGCTGCTACGCTGAATTTCCCGGCGCCGGCCGCCGGCGCTCAACCTCTCGACAGGAGCTGGACATGCCCGATGAACTCACGCGGGAAGTCGTCACCCTGCTGGTACGCCACCGTATCCGCGCGGGCAGCGAGGCCGCTTACGAAGCCTGGCTGCGCCGCACCATCACCACTGCACGGGGCTACCCGGGCCACCTGGGCATCGACGTGATGCGCGGCCACGAGGCCGGCCTGGCGCTGTTCACTTGCGTGCTGCGCTTCGCCAGCACCGGGCAACTGCAGGACTGGCTCGACTCCACCGAGCGCCGCGCGCTGATCGCCGAAGCCGAGCCGCTGCTGGCCGACGGCGACCGCATCGAGGTGCAGGATGAGCGCGAATTCTGGTTCACCCCGCAGGCACCGGATGCGCCCCAGCCGCCGCGCTGGAAGCAGGCCTGCGTCACCTTCCTGGTGATCCTGCCGCTGAGCCTGCTGGTGCCGCTGCTCTGGCAGCCGGCCTTCGCCCGCCTGCCCTGGCTGGGCAGCTACCTGGGCAGCAACCTGGTGATCACCGCCAGCATCGTGCTGCTGGTGGTGTACCTCTTCATGCCCCGCGCCACCCGGCTGTTCGCCGGCTGGCTCAACGCCCGCTGACCGGAGAACCCCATGGACAACGACGACACCAACCAGGGCCGCCGCCGCTTCCTCGCCAACAGCTCCCTGCTGGGCGCCGCGGGCGCGCTGTGGTCCGCCCTGCCTTTCGCCGGCATGCCCGGCGCCTCTTTCGCCGCCACTTCGGGAACTGACATGAAAGCCGACCTCATCCTCTTCAACGGCCGCCTGCACACGGTGGACCGCGACAACCCCAGCGCCACGGCCGTGGCCATCAAGGACGGCCGCTTCATCGCCGTCGGCAGCGACGCCGAGGCCATGGCCCTGCGCGGTGACGCCACCCGCGTCGTCGACCTGAAGAAGCGCAGCGTCATCCCCGGCCTCAACGACTCGCACCTGCACCTCATCCGTGGCGGCCTCAACTACAACCTGGAGCTGCGCTGGGAGGGCGTGCCGTCCCTGGCCGACGCCCTGCGCATGCTCAAGGAGCAGGCCGACCGCACGCCGACGCCGCAATGGGTGCGGGTGGTCGGCGGCTGGAACGAATTCCAGTTCGCCGAGAAGCGCATGCCGACCATCGAGGAGCTGAACAAGGCCGCGCCGGACACCCCGGTGTTCGTGCTCCACCTCTACGACCGCGCGCTGCTCAACCGCGCCGCGCTCAAGGTGGTCGGCTACACCAAGGACACGCCCAACCCGCCGGGCGGCGAAATCGTCCGCGACAGCCGTGGCGAGCCCACCGGCATGCTGGTGGCCCGCCCCAACGCGATGATCCTCTACTCGACCCTGAGCAAGGGGCCGAAGCTGCCGCTGGACTACCAGGTCAACTCCACCCGCCAGTTCATGCGCGAGCTCAACCGCCTGGGCATCACCAGCGCCATCGACGCCGGTGGCGGCTACCAGAACTACCCCGAGGACTACCAGGTGATCGAGCAGCTGGCCAAGGCCGACCAGCTCACCGTGCGCATCGCCTACAACCTGTTCACCCAGAAGCCCAAGGAAGAGCTGGAAGACTTCAAGCGCTGGACTGGCTCGGTGAAATACGGCCAGGGCAACGACTTCCTCCGCCACAACGGCGCCGGCGAGATGCTGGTGTTCTCCGCCGCCGACTTCGAGGACTTCCTCGAACCGCGCCCGGACCTGCCGCAGACCATGGAGCAGGAGCTGGAGCCGGTGGTGCGCCACCTGGTGGAGCAGCGCTGGCCCTTCCGCCTGCACGCCACCTATGACGAATCCATCTCGCGCATGCTCGACGTGTTCGAGAAGGTCAACCGCGACATCCCCTTCAACGGCCTGCCCTGGTTCTTCGACCACGCCGAGACCATCACGCCGAAGAACATCGAGCGCGTGCGGGCCCTGGGCGGCGGCATCGCCATCCAGGACCGCATGGCCTTCCAGGGCGAATACTTCGTCGAGCGCTACGGCTCCAAGGCCGCCGAGAAGACCCCGCCGATCCAGCGCATGCTCGCCGAGGGCGTGCCGGTGGGCGCCGGCACCGACGCCACCCGCGTGTCCAGCTACAACCCCTGGACCTCGCTCTACTGGCTGGTCAGCGGCCGCACCGTCGGCGGCCTGGAGCTGTACCCCCAGGGCCTGAGCCGCGCCACCGCGCTGGAGCTGTTCACCCACGGCAGCGCCTGGTTCTCCTCGGAGCAGGGTAAGAAGGGCCAGATCAAGGTGGGCCAGCTGGCCGACCTGGTGGCGCTCTCGGCGGACTTCTTCAGCGTCGAGGAAGAAGCCATCAAGTGGATCGAGTCCGTGCTCACGGTGGTGGACGGCAAGGTGGTGCACGCCGCCGCCGAGTTCGACGACCTGGCGCCGCCGACCGTGCCGGTGCTGCCGGACTGGTCGCCGGTGGCCAAGGTGCCCGGGCACTGGCGCCCCAGCGCGCCGCTGGTGGCCCAGGTACACCAGTGCGTCGGCCCGTGCGGCGTGCATGCCCACAGCCATGAGCGGGCGCGCCTTTCCAGCGTGCCGGTGAGCGACTTCCAGGGCTTCTGGGGCGCCTTCGGCTGCTCCTGTTTCGCCTTCTGACCACCCCGAATCCCTTCCGCCGGCCCACCAGGCCGGCGCCCAACCGAAGCAAGGAGCAATGCCATGGCTTACCGCTATAACCGCCTCGACAAGGACAACGCCGTCGTTCTGCTGGTCGACCACCAGGCCGGCCTGCTGTCGCTGGTGCGCGACTTCACCCCCGACGAGTTCAAGAACAACGTGCTGGCCCTGGCCGACATCGCCAAGTTCTTCAACCTGCCGACCATCCTCACCACCAGCTTCGAGAACGGCCCCAACGGCCCCATCGTGCCGGAGCTCAAGGCCCTGTTCCCGGACGCGCCCTACATCCCGCGCCCCGGCCAGATCAACGCCTGGGACAACGCCGATTTCGTCAACGCGGTGAAGGCCACCGGCCGCAAGCAGCTGATCATCGCCGGCGTGGTGACCGACGTCTGCGTGGCGTTCCCGACCCTGTCGGCGCTGGAGGAGGGCTTCGATGTGTTCGTCGTCACCGACGCCTCCGGCACCTTCAACCCGGTGGTGCGCGACGCCGCGCTGGATCGCATGAGCCAGGCCGGTGCCCAGCTGATGAACTGGTTCAGCGTCGGCTGCGAGCTGCACCGTGACTGGCGCAACGACATCGAAGGCTTCGGCGGCATCCTCGGCGGCCACCTGCCGGCCTACGCCAACCTGATCCAGAGCTACAGCCAGAAGTCCTGATCCACGGGCGGCCCCGCAAGGGGCCGTTTCTGCACAAATCTTCCAGACGCGTTTTTCCGACGACGGATAATGGCCTTTCACCCGCGCCCGGTGCAGGCTTGCACCCTGGCCTTTGGAGAGCCCCGTGGAAAACCGCAACTGGATCGATCTCGCGCAGGACGGTGACACGGGCATCGAGACCATCCGCGCCCATTTCCAGGGCCACGCCTACGACCCCCATTGGCACGACAGCTACCTGGTGGGCGTCACCGAGCAGGGCGTGCAGCAGTTCAACTGCCGGCGCCGGCGCAACGTCAGCACACCGGGGCAGGTGTTCCTGCTGGAACCGGGCGAGATCCATGACGGCCACGCGCCCACCGCCGACGGCTTCACCTATTCCATGCTCTACCTCGACCCGCACTGGGTGGCGCGCGAGATGCACGCGCTGTTCGAGGACGCGCCGGCCGGCTGCCAGCCGAGCTTCGCCGACACCCTGGCCCACGACCCGACGCTGGCCCATGCCACCCTGCAGGCCTTCCACGCCCTGCATGGCAACGAGGTGCGCATGCTGCGCCAGGCCGCCATCGACCACCTGCTGGCGAAGATGACCGGGCACCTGCACTGGCGCCTGCGCCAGCAACAGGACCCGCGCCTGCCCCGGGTGGCGCTGCGCGCGCGGGACTACCTGCACTCGCATCTGGACGAGGAGATCGGCCTGGACGACCTGGCCCGCGCCACCGGCGTCGACCGCTTCCGCCTCACCCGCGCCTTCAAGGCCGCCTTCGGCCTGGCACCCCACGCCTACCTGATCCAGCTGCGCCTGGCCCGCGCTCGCACCCTGCTGGCCCGGGGCGACACGCCGGCGCAGGTCGCCAGCGCCCTCGGCTTCGCCGACCAGAGCCACCTCGGGCGCTGGTTCCGCCGTGCCTACCGGCTGACCCCGGCGGACTACCGCAAGCGCTGCTCAAAGCTTCCAGACTGAGCCGGGCGCGGCGGTGACCATGGGGCTCGTCTTCACAGGAGCCCTTGCCGATGTCCGTTTCCCTTTCTCTTCACCCTCGTTGCGGGGGCTGACCATGGAACAGTTGCTGCCTTTCCTGCTGTTCGCCTTCGTCGCCTCCATCACCCCCGGGCCCACCAATATCCTGGTGCTCAGCAACGCCTCGCGCTTCGGCCTGGGCGCCGCGCTGCCCATCGTCCTCGGCGCCTGTTCCGCCGCGGCAGCCATCGTGCTGCTGGTGGGGCTGGGCCTGGGCGAGGCGCTGGCCAGCCACCCCGTGCTGCAACGGGCCATGGCCTGGGCCGGCATCGCCTGGCTGAGCTGGCTGGCCTGGCAGATCTTCCGCAGCGAGGCGCGTTCGCTGGACGACCCGGCCGACCCCGACACGCGCCTCGGCCTGGCCGGTGCCATCGGCCTGCAACTGGTCAACCCCAAGGTGTGGATGATGGCCCTGGCGGTGGTTGGCGTATTCGCCGGGGAGGGCGCCGACAAGGCCGCGCGGGTGGTGACGCTGTCCCTGGCCTTCCTGCTGGTCTCCATCCCCTGCATGGGCGTCTGGGCACTGCTCGGCTTCGGCAGCGCCCGCCTGTGGCGCAGCGCCGCCGCGCAAAAACGCTTCAACCAGGCCATGGCCCTGCTGCTCCTGGCCTCCGCCTGGCTCAGCCTGGTGGTCTAGCCCCGCATTGTCGGGTACGCCGGCACGATGCCCCACACGGCACCTGTAGGGGCGAATTCATTCGCCCATCGGCCTCGCCGCGGATTTCCCTGTGGGAGCGGCTTCAGCCGCGAAAGACTCCCCGCCGGCACCTTGCTGCGAGTGAGCAGGCACTCCATCGGCTCCCACACCGGGCCACCGCAGCCCAATAAAAAGCCCGCCATGAAGGCAGGCTCGAAGGGGGCAGGGCGCTCAGTAGTCCATGCCGTCCTCGATGGGGATGCCCTGCTGGCGCATCCGCTCGATCAGCTCGGCGCGGGTGCCGGGCAGGTTGAGCATGCTGACCTTGCGCAGGCGGGCGACTTCCTCGGTGCTGTAGGGCTCGTAGCGGGCGGGCATGCTCTTGCCGGCCATGCCGTCCTCGCGCATCAGCCAGTTGAGCAGGTCGGCCAGTTGCGCGTCGTTGAGCGCGGACTGGGACATGCCCGGCACCCGCACGAGGAACTCGCGACCGCCCTTGACCTTGAGGAAGTTGCCGACGAAACCCTTCATCCGGGGCGTGTCGTTGGCCTTGGAACCGGTGCCGTCGCCCAGGTGGCAGCCGGCGCATTGCAGCTGGTAGTTCACCGGGGTGCTGTAGCCCGCCTGGGAGATGGGCTTCTGCTCGGCCTCGTTGCCGGGCGCGGCCCGCTGGTGCGGGTCGGGGATCGCCCGGGCGAAAGCCGGCGGGGCTGCCATGGCGCAGGCCAGCGTGACGATGAACAGTGCTCGCATGACAACCCCTCCGTTCATATCGCCACGCCGCGGATCACCGAGATGGTGCAGTGGTAGATGTGCGACTTGGCGGCCAGGCACCAGTTCACGTCGTTGTTGTTGAAGGGACGGTAGGCCGGCTCCTCGCTGTCGTTGCGGGTACAGGCGCACTGGGCGCAGCTGTGCTTACCGCAGCAGTCGTTGTAGGAAATGATGTAGTCCTTGCCGTCCGCCGGGTTGCGGCAGGTGCCGATCCAGGTCACCTGGGACACCTCGGTGCCCGGCGGGCAGGAGGTGACGGTGCCGCCGCAGCAGCTGCACAGAAAGCCGTCGATGGAGCAGTAGCGCCAGTAGTCGCAGCTGGTGGGGTCGCCCGGGTCGCCGGCCTGGGGCGCCTCGGCAGCCAGGGCCTTGGCGGTGCGGTCGATGGGCAGCAGCACTGGCAGCGCGGCGCCGGCCACCATCAGCGAGCCGAAGCGGGCCAGCAGCTTGCGCCGCGAGGTGGTGTCGGCAACGTGCCGGGCGGAGCGTTCGAACAGGAGATCGAGCAGTTTCATGGAAGTCTCCCTTCCTTATTGTTGTGCGGAGTGCGAGTGGCCATGGGCATGGCCAGCGTGCAGGTACTGCTGCAGGGTCGCGCTGCCCAGGTGCTCGGTCTCGAACAGGCTGTCCAGATGCTCGCGGGAATTGACCAGGCCCTTGGCGCGCAGCGTGCCGGCCTTGTCGATCAGCGCGGCGTAGGGGAGCTTGCCGATCTGGTAGGTCATGCCCACTTCCGGGCCGACCACGTAGGTGGCGTCTTCCAGCTTGAACTCGCGGATCAGCGCGGCCTGGGCATCCATGTCGCCATCGCTGACGTAGATCACCTCCAGGCGGTCGGCCTGTTCCTTGGCGATGGAGCGGATGGCCGGCAGCAGCGACTTGCAGATGGGGCAGGTGGGCGAGAGGAAGAACAGCAGCTGGCTCTTCTCGCCGGCGTAGCCGAAGTTCACGGGGCGGCCGCTGCGGTCGGCTGCGGTCACCTTGGGTGCGGCGTCACCGACGGCGACGCCCTTGTCCATCATCAGCGCGCCGGCCGGGGCCAGGCGGGCATGGAGCACGCCGATCTGGCGCACCAGGCCCATCACGGCGAAGGCCAGGGCGAGCAGCAGGCACCAGAGCAGGATGTTGGAAACGATCAGGCCTTCCATATTTCACCTTCCAATGAGTTTGAGCAGACGGGGGCTGTTGGCCAGCAGGCCATCGGCCGCGGCATAGATGAGCAGGGCGACGGCGGCCGCGGCGATCACCACGAAGCCGTCGAAGGCGCCCAGTTCACGGGCGCCGGGGGTGAGGGTGGCGACCAGCGCCAGGGCCACCAGCACCGCGTTGCGCAGCAGCAGCTGCGGGCGGATGGGCTGGGACTGGTCCGGGCCGGAGCAGCCGCAATCGATGTCGCGACGGCCGCGCCACAGGTTCAGGCCGATGGCGCCGGCATAGGCGGCCAGCAGCAGGGCCGCGCCGAGGGCGGCGAGGCTGCGGCTGGCGGGCACCAGCAGGGCGAAGGCCAGGGCCACCTCCAGCAGCGGCAGCAGCCGGGCGAAGGGCTTGAGCAGCACCTTCGGCAGCAACTGGTAAGCCTCCACCTGGTCGCGGAACCGGGCCGGTGCGCGCAACTTGTGGGTCGCGGCGCTGGCCAGGATCACCGCGACGGCGAGGGCGCTGGCGATGACGAAGATCGGGTCGCTGTACATGGCGGACCTCCTAGTGGCTGAGGATCTGGATCGGCGTCTTGGCGATCTTTTCCATGGTGCCGGTGTGCTTGCCGCTGGCCAGGTCGAAGACTTCCAGGCCGCCGGTGATGTTGGTGCCCAGCAGCAACGGCTTGTCGTCGTTGGTGGCGGCCAGGCTCCAGATCGGGTTGGGCGCTTCCAGGGTGGCGACCTTCTTGCCGGTCTTCAGGTCGTAGACCCAGACGAAGGGGCTCGGGTCTTCCCATTTCATCGGCTCGTGGGCGTCGTGCATCAGCACGTACAGGCGGTTGAGCTTGGGCGCCACCGCCAGCAGCTGCCAGCCACCCGGTGCCCAGCCGGCCTTGCGCTCGGCCTCGGTGGTCAGCGACCAGGGCTCGAGGAATTTCGGCTTGTCGCCGGAAACGTCCACGCCGCGCACGGTGCCGGTGGTGGTGGTGAAGTAGTAGGTGTCGCCCAGGGCGATGCCGCGCTCCACCAGCTTCTCGGCGTTGGGGTCGAAGAAGGCGGTCTGGGTGCGCGCCACTTCCTTGCCGTTGTCGTCGAGCTTGATCACCTGCAGCTTGCCGTCGCCGCACAGCGAGGCGAAGGCGCGCTTGCCCACCGGGTAGTTGAGCACGCAACCGGGGATGGCGATCTCGGCGGTCACCGCCTTGGCCTGGGTGTCGACCACGGTGACCGAAGTGGACGGGGTGAAGTTGTAGACGTACACGAAGCGGTCGTCGCTGCTGGTGCCCAGGGAGTAGCGCTGGGTGAGCATCTCGGCGCGCTTGGTGGGGATCAGCACTTCCCAGGACGGCGACAGGGTGGAGGTGTCCCAGGCGGTCAGCACATCGGTGCGGGTGCCACGGGTGCCGCGCGAATAGAACAGGTCGGCGGTGTACAGGCGCTTGCCGTCACGGCTCAGGGTCGAGGGCGCGGCGAAGCCGGTGCTGACCATGCCGAGCATCTTCTTCTTCTCCGGGTCCACCACCGTCACGCGGCCGGCGACGAAGTTCTCGAACTCGACGTCGACGATGTAGGCGCGGTGCGGCTCCGGCGGGAAGGGCAAGGTCACCTGGCCGATGGTGTCGGCGGGAAGGTCCGCATGGGCGTTCAGCCCCGCCAGCGACAAGCCGAGGCTCAGCGCTGAGTGGACGAGGATCCTGTTTATTCGCATTAGGGGGGCTCCCTGAATTATTGGTCTGGCGGATCGCGGTGCATTGGCAGATTTCTGCAGTCCCAGTCTGCCTCGTGGCTGCGCCAGGGAAATTGCTCTGTCTGCCAACCCGTTGTCTGCCTGTGCCAGCCATTGTGCCGCCGTGCCAGGGGCTTGCGTACAGGCACAGCGGGCAGGGGAAAGTGTAGTGCCGGCGAAGCGGGTTTCACCCGCCCTGCGGGCTGTGTCGGATGGAGGGTGGAGGTTGCTTTTTTCCTCCACCGCATGGGTTTCGCTTCGCTCTACACCATCCTACGAAAGCCCGTGCGCACCAGGTGGCGATGCGTTTGACGAAGAAAGTTGGAGCAGCCACCAACGCCCCTCCAGGAGGCCGAACGCAGTCG
>NZ_JAOTQU010000051.1:0-5502 GCF_025685765.1 Pseudomonas sp. PDM13
CAAAGTCAAACCCCCGACCTTCTTACGAAGATCGGGGGTTTGGTATAGGTGCTTGACGATGACCTACTCTCACATGGAGAAACTCCACACTACCATCGGCGATGCATCGTTTCACTACTGAGTTCGGGATGGGATCAGGTGGTTCCAACGCTCTATGGTCGTCAAGCAATTCGGTTGGGGTATCGTCTAGGACGCGACCCCGAATGGGTATGTGATAAGGCTTTGCAAGTTCTCGCCAATTTTCGGCTAAGTCGACTTCACCTTATAACAACAATCGTCAGATTGTTTGGGTGTTATATGGTCAAGCCTCACGGGCAATTAGTATTGGTTAGCTCAACGCCTCACAGCGCTTACACACCCAACCTATCAACGTCGTAGTCTTCGACGGCCCTTCAGGGAGCTCAAGGCTCCAGTGAGATCTCATCTTGAGGCGAGTTTCCCGCTTAGATGCTTTCAGCGGTTATCTCTTCCGAACGTAGCTACCCGGCAATGCCACTGGCGTGACAACCGGAACACCAGAGGTTCGTCCACTCCGGTCCTCTCGTACTAGGAGCAGCCCCTCTCAAATCTCAAACGTCCACGGCAGATAGGGACCGAACTGTCTCACGACGTTCTAAACCCAGCTCGCGTACCACTTTAAATGGCGAACAGCCATACCCTTGGGACCGGCTTCAGCCCCAGGATGTGATGAGCCGACATCGAGGTGCCAAACACCGCCGTCGATATGAACTCTTGGGCGGTATCAGCCTGTTATCCCCGGAGTACCTTTTATCCGTTGAGCGATGGCCCTTCCATACAGAACCACCGGATCACTAAGACCTACTTTCGTACCTGCTCGACGTGTCTGTCTCGCAGTCAAGCGCGCTTTTGCCTTTATACTCTACGACCGATTTCCGACCGGTCTGAGCGCACCTTCGTACTCCTCCGTTACTCTTTAGGAGGAGACCGCCCCAGTCAAACTGCCCACCATACACTGTCCTCGATCCGGATAACGGACCAGAGTTAGAACCTCAAGCATGCCAGGGTGGTATTTCAAGGATGGCTCCACGCAGACTGGCGTCCACGCTTCAAAGCCTCCCACCTATCCTACACAAGCAGGCTCAAAGTCCAGTGCAAAGCTACAGTAAAGGTTCACGGGGTCTTTCCGTCTAGCCGCGGATACACTGCATCTTCACAGCGATTTCAATTTCACTGAGTCTCGGGTGGAGACAGCGCCGCCATCGTTACGCCATTCGTGCAGGTCGGAACTTACCCGACAAGGAATTTCGCTACCTTAGGACCGTTATAGTTACGGCCGCCGTTTACCGGGGCTTCGATCAAGAGCTTCGCTTGCGCTAACCCCATCAATTAACCTTCCGGCACCGGGCAGGCGTCACACCCTATACGTCCACTTTCGTGTTTGCAGAGTGCTGTGTTTTTAATAAACAGTCGCAGCGGCCTGGTATCTTCGACCGGCATGGGCTTACGGAGCAAGTCCTTCACCCTCACCGGCGCACCTTCTCCCGAAGTTACGGTGCCATTTTGCCTAGTTCCTTCACCCGAGTTCTCTCAAGCGCCTTGGTATTCTCTACCCAACCACCTGTGTCGGTTTGGGGTACGGTTCCTAGTTACCTGAAGCTTAGAAGCTTTTCCTGGAAGCATGGCATCAACCACTTCATCGTCTAAAAGACGACTCGTCATCAGTTCTCGGCATTAAGCGCCCGGATTTACCTAAGCACTCTGCCTACCACCTTAAACTTGGACAACCAACGCCAAGCTGGCCTAGCCTTCTCCGTCCCTCCATCGCAGTAACTAGAAGTACAGGAATATTAACCTGTTTCCCATCGACTACGCTCTTCAGCCTCGCCTTAGGGACCGACTAACCCTGCGTCGATTAACGTTGCGCAGGAACCCTTGGTCTTTCGGCGTGCGAGTTTTTCACTCGCATTGTCGTTACTCATGTCAGCATTCGCACTTCTGATACCTCCAGCAAGCTTCTCAACTCACCTTCACAGGCTTACAGAACGCTCCTCTACCGCATCACTTACGTGATACCCGTAGCTTCGGTGTATGGTTTGAGCCCCGTTACATCTTCCGCGCAGGCCGACTCGACTAGTGAGCTATTACGCTTTCTTTAAAGGGTGGCTGCTTCTAAGCCAACCTCCTAGCTGTCTAAGCCTTCCCACATCGTTTCCCACTTAACCATAACTTTGGGACCTTAGCTGACGGTCTGGGTTGTTTCCCTTTTCACGACGGACGTTAGCACCCGCCGTGTGTCTCCCATGCTCGGCACTTGTAGGTATTCGGAGTTTGCATCGGTTTGGTAAGTCGGGATGACCCCCTAGCCGAAACAGTGCTCTACCCCCTACAGTGATACATGAGGCGCTACCTAAATAGCTTTCGAGGAGAACCAGCTATCTCCGAGCTTGATTAGCCTTTCACTCCGATCCACAGGTCATCCGCTAACTTTTCAACGGTAGTCGGTTCGGTCCTCCAGTCAGTGTTACCTAACCTTCAACCTGCCCATGGATAGATCGCCCGGTTTCGGGTCTATTCCCAGCGACTAGACGCCCTATTAAGACTCGCTTTCGCTACGCCTCCCCTATTCGGTTAAGCTCGCCACTGAAAATAAGTCGCTGACCCATTATACAAAAGGTACGCAGTCACCCAACAAAGTGGGCTCCCACTGCTTGTACGCATACGGTTTCAGGTTCTATTTCACTCCCCTCTCCGGGGTTCTTTTCGCCTTTCCCTCACGGTACTGGTTCACTATCGGTCAGTCAGTAGTATTTAGCCTTGGAGGATGGTCCCCCCATATTCAGACAAGGTTTCTCGTGCCCCGTCCTACTCGATTTCATGACTAAGAGATTTTCGCGTACAGGGCTATCACCCACTATGGCCGCACTTTCCAGAGCGTTCCGCTAATCTCAAAGCCACTTAAGGGCTAGTCCCCGTTCGCTCGCCACTACTAAGGGAATCTCGGTTGATTTCTTTTCCTCAGGGTACTTAGATGTTTCAGTTCCCCTGGTTCGCCTCTTGCACCTATGTATTCAGTACAAGATAACCATCTTATGATGGCTGGGTTCCCCCATTCAGAGATCTCCGGATCAAAGTCTGTTTGCCGACTCCCCGAAGCTTATCGCAGGCTACCACGTCTTTCATCGCCTCTGACTGCCAAGGCATCCACCGTATGCGCTTCTTCACTTGACCATATAACCCCAAGCAATCTGGTTATTGTCTCTAACGTGAAGACGACATTCGCCGAAAATTCGCGCTTGAACTCGCAAATTTTACCTTGACTTGAATAATCACCAGTGAAAGAGATTATTCAGTCTACTTCTATCACATACCCAAATTTTTAAAGAACAGTTCTGGCGCAAAGACCAGAAATCAATGCCATTCTCAAGGCACTCATTTCTGAGCTTTCAGCGATTATTTAGAGTGGATGGTGGAGCCAAGGAGGATCGAACTCCTGACCTCCTGCGTGCAAAGCAGGCGCTCTCCCAGCTGAGCTATGGCCCCTCGAAGACCTGCCACGCCCATGACAATTGGTGGGTCTGGGCAGATTCGAACTGCCGACCTCACCCTTATCAGGGGTGCGCTCTAACCAACTGAGCTACAGACCCAATCGTCTTACTCTCGGGTCTAACAACCCAATCGCTTTTCGCAAGTGAATCAAGCAATTCGTGTGGGAGCTTATGAAGAAGCTGATGTCTTCGATTAAGGAGGTGATCCAGCCGCAGGTTCCCCTACGGCTACCTTGTTACGACTTCACCCCAGTCATGAATCACTCCGTGGTAACCGTCCCCCTTGCGGTTAGACTAGCTACTTCTGGAGCAACCCACTCCCATGGTGTGACGGGCGGTGTGTACAAGGCCCGGGAACGTATTCACCGTGACATTCTGATTCACGATTACTAGCGATTCCGACTTCACGCAGTCGAGTTGCAGACTGCGATCCGGACTACGATCGGTTTTATGGGATTAGCTCCACCTCGCGGCTTGGCAACCCTTTGTACCGACCATTGTAGCACGTGTGTAGCCCTGGCCGTAAGGGCCATGATGACTTGACGTCATCCCCACCTTCCTCCGGTTTGTCACCGGCAGTCTCCTTAGAGTGCCCACCATAACGTGCTGGTAACTAAGGACAAGGGTTGCGCTCGTTACGGGACTTAACCCAACATCTCACGACACGAGCTGACGACAGCCATGCAGCACCTGTGTCTGAGTTCCCGAAGGCACCAATCCATCTCTGGAAAGTTCTCAGCATGTCAAGGCCAGGTAAGGTTCTTCGCGTTGCTTCGAATTAAACCACATGCTCCACCGCTTGTGCGGGCCCCCGTCAATTCATTTGAGTTTTAACCTTGCGGCCGTACTCCCCAGGCGGTCGACTTATCGCGTTAGCTTCGCCACTAAGATCTCAAGGATCCCAACGGCTAGTCGACATCGTTTACGGCGTGGACTACCAGGGTATCTAATCCTGTTTGCTCCCCACGCTTTCGCACCTCAGTGTCAGTATCAGTCCAGGTGGTCGCCTTCGCCACTGGTGTTCCTTCCTATATCTACGCATTTCACCGCTACACAGGAAATTCCACCACCCTCTACCGTACTCTAGCTCAGTAGTTTTGGATGCAGTTCCCAGGTTGAGCCCGGGGCTTTCACATCCAACTTGCTGAACCACCTACGCGCGCTTTACGCCCAGTAATTCCGATTAACGCTTGCACCCTTCGTATTACCGCGGCTGCTGGCACGAAGTTAGCCGGTGCTTATTCTGTCGGTAACGTCAAAACAGCAAGGTATTAACTTACTGCCCTTCCTCCCAACTTAAAGTGCTTTACAATCCGAAGACCTTCTTCACACACGCGGCATGGCTGGATCAGGCTTTCGCCCATTGTCCAATATTCCCCACTGCTGCCTCCCGTAGGAGTCTGGACCGTGTCTCAGTTCCAGTGTGACTGATCATCCTCTCAGACCAGTTACGGATCGTCGCCTTGGTGAGCCTTTACCTCACCAACTAGCTAATCCGACCTAGGCTCATCTGATAGCGCAAGGCCCGAAGGTCCCCTGCTTTCTCCCGTAGGACGTATGCGGTATTAGCGTTCCTTTCGAAACGTTGTCCCCCACTACCAGGCAGATTCCTAGGCATTACTCACCCGTCCGCCGCTGAATCATGGAGCAAGCTCCACTCATCCGCTCGACTTGCATGTGTTAGGCCTGCCGCCAGCGTTCAATCTGAGCCATGATCAAACTCTTCAGTTCAATACTGCTTGGGTTTTGAGAAAACCCTAAACTTGGCTCAGCAATCGCAAATAAACTCTCGAATTCACGAGTGTTACTTGTGTTGCTGATAATCAGTCGACTACCAGTCTTACATCACAAGCACCCACACGAATTGCTTGATTCAAGTTGTTAAAGAGCAATTTCGATTAAGTCTTTCGTCTCAACCGAGGCCGCGCATTCTACAGCAGCCTTTCTATCTGTCAAGCTGTTTTTCGAAGAATTTTTTCTTTCTACTCAACAACTT
>NZ_JAOTQU010000052.1:0-4526 GCF_025685765.1 Pseudomonas sp. PDM13
TTCTACAACCCTCTCCAGCAAGTCAGATTCTCCGATGGCACAACCTGGGATATCGAAGCAATCAAGGCACGGTTGTATACCGGGTCAGCTAGCGATGACGTGTTGATAGGCACGGTTGATGTCGAAACCATCCTGGGCGGAGCCGGCGACGACACGCTGTACGGTCGTGCCGGAAATGACCTCATCATCGGTGAAGATGGTAACGACTCGCTCTATGGTGAGGCGGGTAACGACACCCTCGATGGAGGAATCGGCAACGACATCCTCGATGGCGGGAATGGAGACGATACCTACCTATTCGGCAAGGGTGATGGCCTGGACACCATCGCCAGCAACTACGAATACCGCTCCGGCAAAGCCAACACCCTGGTATTCAAATCTGGCGTTCAGGCCGAGGACATCACCCTGTCCCGCTCAGGGGCTGACCTGATCTTCAAACTGAACGATCAGGACCAGATCACGGCCAAGGACTTCTTCCGCGAAGAATCGCCCTCCAACTTCTACAACCCTCTCCAGCAAGTCAGATTCTCCGATGGCACAACCTGGGATATCGGTGCAATCAAGAACCGCGCCCTGACCGGGTCTACCGGGAACGATGAACTGCTCGGCACACAAGAGGCAGACCTGATAGCCGGTGGCGCCGGTGATGACATCCTCTACGGCATGCTCGGCAACGACACCCTCGATGGAGGAATCGGCAACGACATCCTCGATGGCGGGAATGGAGACGATACCTACCTATTCGGCAAGGGTGATGGCCTGGACACCATCGCCAGCAACTACGAATACCGCTCCGGCAAAGCCAACACCCTGGTATTCAAATCTGGCGTTCAGGCCGAGGACATCACCCTGTCCCGCTCAGGGGCTGACCTGATCTTCAAACTGAACGATCAGGACCAGATCACGGCCAAGGACTTCTTCCGCGAAGAATCGCCCTCCAACTTCTACAACCCTCTCCAGCAAGTCAGATTCTCCGATGGCACAACCTGGGATATCGGTGCAATCAAGAACCGCGCCCTGACCGGGTCTACCGGGAACGATGAACTGCTCGGCACACAAGAGGCAGACCTGATAGCCGGTGGCGCCGGTGATGACGTCCTCAGTGGTGGAGCTGGAGACGATACCTACCTGTTCAATGTCGGCGACGGCCGGGACACCATCATCGAGATATCCGGCAACGACACCCTCCTCTTCGGCCAGGACATCTCCGCAAACGACATCTGGCTCCAACGCAACGGCAGTAACCTGGAGCTCACCCTGAGCGACTCCGCCGACAAGGTCACCATCAGCAACTGGTACTCGAGCACTTCGAACCACATAGAGACCATCAAGTCCGACGACGGCAAGACCCTGTTCGACAGCCAGGTGCAGAACCTGGTCGATGCCATGGCGGCCTTCGCGCCGCCTGCGGGCGGCAACTCCAACCTGACGCCCGAGCAGAAGGCGCAACTGGAGGTGGTGATCGCTGCGAACTGGGCCTGACCTGCATCAGCGATAACGACAGGAGCGCCAATTGGCGCTCCTGCTCGCTGTGTGGAGCCCTGGATAGCACGGGGGTTCCGCTTTGCTCGGTATAGATGGACTACACGGCTTACCGGGTTGCGCGGACAGCTGGCGACTCGTCCCATCAGGGCGAGTGCTTGGGAAGCGGTGAACGTATTGCATACAACTCGTGCGCAGCACATTCATCAGCAAGAGGCAAAAATGGACAAACTGACAGAACAGGAACAGATCCTTTACTTGAAGCTGGTGATGGCCTCACAGCAGGTGGACTCCGTGGAGGGCTTCCAGAGCTTCGTTCGTGAATGCCTGCGGCCGCTGCTACCTCACGGGATGACGCTGGCCTGCGTGGGGGCGTTCGTGAACGGGAAGGCGGTGCTGGAAATGGCCGTAGCGGTGGACTACCCCACGGAGCTCTTCGAAAAGGTACATGAGATCGTCAGCATCCCTGACCGGGCCCTGCTCGCTCGCTGGTACATGGAGCGGAAACCGCAGCTCATTGCCCGCGGCCTCAATGACCATCAGCTTTCCGAACTGGAGCGTTCTGAAATGGAACGGTTCGACTTCGACAATTTCGTTGCCCACGGCCTGGTTGACCTCGACGGGAGAAAAGGCAGCTACATCAGCCTGGCGAGGGTACCCGGCCAGTTAACAGCCCATCACGGGTTCCTTATGGAGCTGATCACTCCCCACCTTCACCAGATATTGGTACGCCTGCTAGCAAGCCGAAACAGCAATGTATTTAGCAACGCCCAACTCCTCTCCCCCAAGGAACACGTCGTTCTTCGCTGGCTGGCGGCTGGAAAGAGCAACCCGGAAATCGCAGCCCTGCTTAGCCGAAGCGTATCGACCATTCGTAACCAAGTGCATTCGATCCTCACCAAACTGGGTGCATCGACACGAGCGGAAGCACTGGCAAAGGCTTATGAATTGAGGCTGCTCTAGGCCATTTTTGGATCAGTTGATCCATTGTCCCGGGTGTAATCGTCAGTGAGACTGCAAGCTCTCAAAACCCTAAGGACAGGCGATGAAAACGCTCATACGGACAGGTGTCCTTTCAATCTTGGTTAGCTTGACAACGCAAGCGGCCGATTATCCGCAGCACGATATGCAGCAGATCGTGCTTCCCAGTACTGAGGGCGGTCGCTACACACTCAATTTTCGCGATATCGATCATATCATCGACGACCTACACGACTTCGCAGGGAGTTACCCCCCAGTTTTGAGTCCAAAGCCGACGCCGATCAAGCGAGAAAAGAAATCGCTGTGCTGGCACGTCTTTTCGACCAAGGCCTGCAATCGCACCCGGACAGACAGCTCCTTTCAAGAGCCGCCCTGCTGCATCGAATGGGTCACAACCTAGATATGCCTGACAGCGGGAAGAAAGCGGAAACGCTTTACCTGAAACTGTTGGCCATCACACCGGATGACCTGTACACAAACTATCAGTATGGTCTTTTCTTGGCAGAAACAGGGCAAAGCTCACGAAGCCTGCCCTATCTGGAAAAAGCCACACGAGAAGACTACCCGCCGGCCTACTTCACCTTGGCCATGACCTACTTTGCCATGGGCGATACAAACAAGGCCAAGGAGAACCTTCAGGTCTACCTGCAACACAACGCGAACGATCAGCACGCAAAAGCGCTATTAAATGCCATTAAAGATGGACGAGCGCGCGTTATTAGCGAGCCGGCCAAAAACTAGCTGACCCGCACTATAAGAAAATCCAATAACTATTGATTAACAACCTAGCAATAGCGCAATACAACCAAAGCAGACCTGAGCATAACAACCATATAAAGACACCCACGCCATTCACACTTAGCAAAGCGCACCCCCAAGCAAAGGAAGGGCAATGAAAAAACTGCTTATAACCCTGCTGATAGTCATCACGACATATGGCTGCTCCAATGAAAAAGACTCAATTCTCATCCCCATTAATGCAGAAAGTACAGAATCAACTTTCAAAATAGAAGAATCAGCCAGCTATACATTAGCCCTTGTATTTTCATGCGACTGCGAGGGCAACCCTACTAAGGCAGAGGACTTCTCAAGAGACATTACCGGCTTAAATGGACTAGGAGAAGGAAGCATACAGACAAATGTAACAATCACAATTAAAAGCAGCGGAAAAGATTTTATCGAAAAAACATACATAAAAAGCGGCTCATCCGGATCAATTTATACAAAGCTAGGAGAACAAGACTTAAGAGTAAAACTAAGGGTACTGGACGCCCTACCACAACTAAAAAACGGAAATTACTCAATTAAAATTGAAAAATTTTCCCCAAACAAAATTCTTGAAAAATACAGGACCTTCATTCTTATATCCTACCTTGATCCAAAGGTATAACAAATGCATACAGTAACTTACAACATCGCCCCTACTGATACGCCATACACATATCAAGAAGACACCAAAGACCATAAAAAAGGAGACACCGTACCATCTAGAGCGGGGCATATGTGGTACACCATACAAGACAAGGACGGAAACACACTAAGCTATGGCTTCCAATCCAATAACAACTCTCACGGATTGTACCCCTGGCAGGAAAACAATGGAAAAATAAGCACCATTGACAACGTTGCTTATGGCAAAGGCGTACAGTCAATAACCATCTCTATAACGGAGGAGCAGTACAACAAACTAAAATCATTTGGCGAGACCCCATCCTCATACAATTTTAACGATAAAGAATACAATATCCTCACCAATAGCTGCGTAGATTTTACCTACGCATCAATGAGTATTGCTGGAATTGACCTGAGCAATGATGAGGGAAATTTATATCCAGAGAATAATGTCTCGTCACTCCAAAATTGGCTTGAGAAGAACCTAAAAGAAAATAGCGACCGCATTGCATTTTGGGACAGTGGTACAAGCTGCACTATTAATCCCGTAGTGAACTCGAGCTTCGACGCTGCCAACTCTTTCATCGAACGCCGCGACCCTCTCAGCCTTGACCTGGACGGCGATGGCATCGAAACCGTCGGCGCCAACGCCGGCATCACCTTCGACTTCG
>NZ_JAOTQU010000053.1:0-4346 GCF_025685765.1 Pseudomonas sp. PDM13
TGCAAGCTGCAAGCTGCAAGCTGCAAGCTGCAAGCTGCAAGCTGCAAGCTGCAAGCTGCAAGCTGCAAGCTGCAAGCTGCAAGCTGCAAGCTGCAAGCTGCAAGCTGCAAGCTGCAAGCTGCAAGCTGCAAGCTGCAAGCTGCAAGCTGCAAGCTGCAAGCTGCAAGCTGCAAGCTGCAAGCTGCAAGCTGCAAGCTGCAAGCTGCAAGCTGCAAGCTGCAAGCTGCAAGCTGCAAGCTGCAAGCTGCAAGCTGCAAGCTGCAAGCTGCAAGCTGCAAGCTGCAAGCTGCAAGCTGCAAGAGCCTGGGGGATTGGCAGAGTTCGTCAAGCCCTCGGGCTTATTTATTCCGCACTCCGGACGTAGCCCGGGCTTCAGCCCGGGAAAGCCCAACACCGGCCCGAACGTAGGGTGGACCACGCTTCACCGGTCCACCATTTCGGAGTCATGCCGAGCACCGCTCCGCGTGGGTTTCGCTCCGCTCTACCCACCCTACTTACACGCTGCAAGCGAGGATGGCGGCGCCCTCCCCGCTCAACACCGTTCTTACTTGTCGCTTGCGGCTTGGCGCTTGGCACTGCCCCTCTGGCGCACCGCCTCGAACAGACAGACGCCGGTGGCGACCGAGACGTTGAGGCTGCTGACGCTGCCGGACATCGGCAGCTTCACCAGGTAGTCGCAGTGCTCGCGGGTGAGGCGGCGCATGCCCTTGCCTTCCGCGCCCATGATGAGCACGGTCGGGCCGGTCAGGTCCTGCTGATAGAGCTCCTGTTCGGCTTCGCCGGCGGTGCCGACGGTCCACAGGCCTTTCTTCTGCAGCTTCTCCAGGGTGCGCGCGAGGTTGGTCACGGCGACCAGGGGGATCACCTCGGCGGCACCGCAGGCCACCTTGCGCACGGTGGCGTTGAGGGTGGCGGACTTGTCCTTGGGCACGATCACCGCCAGCGCACCGGCGGCATCGGCGGTGCGCAGGCAGGCGCCGAGGTTGTGCGGGTCGGTCACGCCGTCGAGCACCAGCAGCAGGGGCGGGCCTTCAGCCCCCTCCAGCAGCTCGTCGAGCATGTTCTCGCCCCAGACCTGGCTGGGGCTGACCTCGGCGACCACGCCCTGGTGGACGCCTTCGGCCCATTCATCCAGCTCGTGCCGATCCTTCTGCCCAACAGGCACACGGAACTGGCCGGCCAGTTCGACCAGCGCCTGGACGCGTGGATCATGCCGGCTTTCCGCCAGCCACAGCTGCTTGACCCGCTTGGGGTGGTGACGCAACAGCGCTTCCACGGCATGAACGCCGTAGACCTTTTCCAAATCACTCATGGTTTGACCTTGTCACTGCCGCCAGCGGCTTTCGTCTTGGGCGGTCCCTTGCGGTGCTTGGTGGGCTTGCTTGCCGGCTTGGCCTTCTTCGGCTTGCCGCCGCTTGGTTTGCTGCCGGGCTTCTTGCCGGGCTTGGCGTCACGTTCCTTGGCGGCAGGGTCCTGGCCACCGGCACCGAAAGGTGCCCCCTTGGCAGGACGGGACTGGGCCTTGCCGCCTTGAGGCTTGCCACCGCGGGGCTTTTCACCCCCATGACGCGCTTCGCTGAGCAACGCCTGTTTCAACGCACGGCTGCGGTTGACGTCGGTGTTGCCGAGCATTTCGTCGGCCTGGGCGAGGATTTCCGGCGATACGGGCGGCAGCGCCTGGACCTTGCCAGCCTTGCTGCGGCGCGGCGCCACGGCGACGCCGGGGGCCAGTTGCTCGGGTTGCGGGTTGCGCGCGGCCCTCTTCGCCAGGGCTGCAGGCTTGCTGCCGCGGCTACGGGTCTTGGCGCCTTTGGCCGGCTTGACCTCGGGAGCGGGCGCGGACTTCTCGGCACCGCGCTTCTTGCGGCCACCGGGCGCGCTGAGGGCGTTTTCGGCCAGCTCGAAGTCGATCTTGCGCTCATCCAGGTCGACGCGCGCGATCAGCACTTCGATCGTGTCGCCCAGGCGGAAGCTGCGACCGCTGCGCTCACCGGACAGGCGATGGTGGATCGGGTCGAAGTGGTAGTAGTCACCCGGCAATGCGGTGACGTGCACCAGGCCTTCCACATAGATGTCGGTCAGTTCGACGAACAGGCCGAAGCCGGTCACCGCCGAGATCACCCCGGGGAAGGTCTCGCCCACGCGTTCGCGCATGTACTCGCACTTCAGCCAGTTGGTGACGTCACGGGTGGCTTCGTCGGCGCGGCGCTCGGTCATCGAGCACTGCTCGCCGAGCTTCTCCAGAGCCGCCTCGTCGTACGGGTAGATGCGCGCCTTGACCATGGCCGTGGCGCCCGCGCGCTTGACGTGCACCGTCTCGCGCTTGGAGCGGATCACGCTACGGATGGCACGGTGCACCAGCAGGTCCGGATAACGACGGATCGGCGAGGTGAAGTGGGTGTAGGCGTCGTAGTTGAGGCCGAAGTGGCCCTGGTTGTCGGCGCTGTACACCGCCTGGCTCAGGGAGCGCAGCATCACGGTCTGGATCAGGTGGTAGTCCGGGCGCCCGCGAATGGTTTCCAGCAGGGCCTGGTAATCGCTCGGGGTCGGTTCGCCCTTGCCGCGATTGAGGGTCAGGCCCAGCTCGCCGAGGAACAGGCGCAGCTTGTCCAGGCGCTCGGCCGGCGGGCCGTCGTGCACACGGTAGAGGGAGGGGATGTCGTGGTCCTGCATGAAGCGGGCGGTGGCCACGTTCGCGCAGAGCATGCATTCCTCGATCAGCTTGTGGGCGTCGTTGCGCTGGGTCGGGCGGATCTCGGCGATCTTGCGATCGGCGCCGAAGACGATGCGCGTCTCCTGGGTTTCGAAATCGATGGCGCCGCGTACCTGGCGCGCTGCCAGCAGCACCTTGTAGAGCTTGTAGAGCTGCTGCAGGTGCGGCACGACCTGGGGCATCTGCTCGGCAAGCTGCTTGCCTTCGATGGAATCAGGAGTTTCCAGCAACTGGCTGACCTTGTTGTAGGTCAGGCGCGCGTGGGAGTGGATCACCGCTTCGTAGAATTCGTAGCCGGTCATCTTGCCCGCGCGGGACAAGGTCATCTCGCAAACCATGGCCAGGCGATCGACCAGCGGGTTCAGCGAGCAGAGGCCGTTGGACAGCGCCTCCGGCAGCATCGGGATGACCTTCTCGGGGAAATACACCGAGTTGCCGCGCTTGGCAGCCTCTTCGTCCAGCGCCGAGCCCACCTTTACATAGTGGGAAACGTCGGCGATGGCCACGAACAGGCGCCAGCCACCACCCTTGCGGGCTTCGGCATAGACGGCGTCGTCGAAGTCACGGGCGTCTTCGCCATCGATGGTCACCAAAGGCAGGTGGCGCAGGTCGATGCGCTTTTCCTTGTCCTTCTCGGCCACTTCCGGCTTGAGCTTGGCGGCCTCCTTGATCACGGCCTGGGGCCATTCGTGGGGGATGTCGTAGCTGCGCAGGGCGACTTCGATCTCCATGCCCGGCGCCATGTAGTCGCCCAGCACCTCGACCACTTCGCCCTGGGCGACGCGGAAGTTGCTCGGCCACTGCTCGATCTTCACCTGCACGAACTGGCCGTGCTTGGCGCTGCCCTGCTTGCCCTGGGGCACCAGCACTTCCTGCTGGATCTTCGGGTTGTCGGCCACCACGCGGGCGATGCCGCTTTCTTCGAAGAAGCGGCCGACCAGGGTTTCATGGGCACGCTCGATCACTTCCACCAGCGCGCCTTCGCGGCGGCCACGGCGGTCGAGGCCGGATACGCGCGCCAGGGCGCGGTCGCCGTCGAACACCAGGCGCATCTGCGCGGGGCTGAGGAAGAGGTCGTCACTGCCGTCATCGGGAATAAGGAAGCCGAAACCGTCGCGGTGGCCGCTGATGCGACCGCAGATCAGGTCGAGCTTGTCCACCGGCGCATAGGTGCCACGGCGCGTATAGATAAGCTGGCCGTCACGCTCCATGGCGCGCAAGCGCCGACGCAGGGCCTCCAGCTGGTCTTCGGTGGTCAGACCGAACTCTTCGACCAACTGCTCGCGGTTGGCCGGGGCGCCACGTTCATCGAGACGCTGCAGGATGAGCTCGCGGCTGGGGATGGGGTTTTCATACTTTTCCGCCTCGCGGGCGGCCTCGGGATCGAGGTTTTGCCAATCGGCCATCAGAGGGGATTCACCTTTTCATTCATAGTTATGTTTGCCATCTGTCTATTGAAGCGCGAAATCCGTTCAGCGGTCAGCTTTCATCCAAGAATAATTTTTTTGCCGTCAGGGGTTTACAAGCAAAAAGTCGAACCGTATAGTTCGCGCCCACAGCGTTGCTGAGACGTTGTGAGTGCCCAGGTGGCGGAATTGGTAGACGCACTAGGTTCAGGTCCTAGCGGTGGCAA
>NZ_JAOTQU010000054.1:0-3659 GCF_025685765.1 Pseudomonas sp. PDM13
CGAAGTCGAAGGTGATGCCGGCGTTGGCGCCGACGGTTTCGATGCCATCGCCGTCGAGATCGAGGCTTAAAGGGTCTCTGCGCTCGACAAAATTGTTGGCGCTATTGAAACTTGTATTTATTCCAGGGGCCACGCCACTCTTTCGGCGCTCCTCAAACCATTCTTTCTGCGTCATGTAGGGTTTGCCCTCCGTGACGCACTCTTCTACGTAATTATAATAGTCGTCTCTGCTTGCCAGTATTTGGGCCGTGTCAGATTTTACAACAGCGGTATAGACGTTCTCGGCGATATCCTCCAGTCTCATGCCTAAGATTTTTATGTGACTGTCATTTTTTAGCTCCCAGCCTTTTTCAGGAGTCCATGTTAATTTTGCACCGACCTCCACGGAGACAAAGAAATTTCCAACCGACACAGCTGTTCCGGTTATTTCTGTTTTTTCGACAATTATTTTGCCGTTCTCGTTGACTCTTGATGTTGTGGTAACACTGCCACGGCCATACTCCGTAGACATTTCAATTTTTTTGTCAGTATCGACAGAAATACTTGAATTGCCGGCTTTGTATGTGACGCTCCCTGTCTCAAGCGATAAATCAGTGTTAAGTTCGTGGCCGTTGTTATCTTTGAAAGTAACTTCTCCGTTATCTTTGATGAGTGCTTGATAACCTTTCGAATCACGAATATTAAGGCCTTTCTCATCTACAGAGACTTCGTCCTTGTATTGTCCAATATCTTCGCTCATGAATGCTCCATATTCTCTGTGTGTATTTATATGCTAAGAATTGTGAGTGGGGAGGTCCTTCACCGCTCCCTAAACGCTCATCCTGATGGGAGGAGGTGACAGCTGTCCGCGCAACCCGGTAAGCCGTGTAGTCCATCTATACCGAGCAAAGCGGAACCCCCGTGGTATCCAGGGCTCCACACAGCGAGCAGGAGCGCCAATGGGCGCTCCTGTCGTTATCGCTGATGCAGGTCAGGCCCAGTTCGTAGCGATCACCACCTCCAGCTGCGCCTTCTGCTCGGGCGTCAGGTTGGAGCTGCCGCCCGCAGGCGGCGCGAAGGCCGCCATGGCGTTGACCAGGTTCTGCACCTGGCTATCGAGCAGGGTCTTGCCGTCGCCGGACTTGATGGTTTCGATATGGTTCGAAGTGCTCGAGTACCAGTTGCTGATGGTGACCTTGTCGGCAGAGTTGTGCAGGGTCAGTTCCAGGTTGCTGCCGTTGCGTTGGAGCCAGATGTCGTTTGCGGAGATGTCCTGGCCGAAGAGGAGGGTGTCGTTGCCGCCTGCATCGGCTACCAGGTCCTGGCCATCTCCTTTGGCAAACAGGTAGGTGTCATTACCGTAGCCGCCATTGAGGCTGTCGTTGCCTTCTCCGCCATCAAGGATGTCGTCACCGGCGGCGCCGTTCAACACGTCGTTGCCTGCCAGGCCCTTGAAGTGCACGGCATCGTTGCCATAGGGCGCGAAGCCGTCGTCACCGCCTGTGCCTGCGACTCCGAGCTCCATTTCCAGGCTGTTGATGGTGCGGTTGCTGCCATCGGCGAACTCGACCTTTTCAACCCGGAGGTACGGATTGCTGTACCAGTTGGCGAGCGTGATGCTGTCGGTGGCGCTGTAGTGCAGGGTGAGGTTTCTGCCTTCGCGGCTCATGCGCATGCCGGTGACATCGATACCTTCGGCGAAGCGAATGATGTCGGTATAGAGATAGCTGTCGCTGCCGTTTGCAAAGGTCTCGGCCAGGATGTCCTGACCATCACCGAGGCTGAAGAGGTAGGTGTCACTGCCTTCATAGCCATCGAGGGTGTCGTTGCCCTTGCCGCCGATGAGGACGTCATCGCCGTAGCCGCCAAGGATGGAGTCGTTGCCCGCGCCACCGAGCAAGGTGTCATTACCGGCGCCCCCATTGAGGCTGTCGTTGTCGTTACCGCCATCGAGGATGTCGTTACCGGCAGCACCATTCAGTATGTCGTTGCCTGCCAGGCCCTTGAAGTGCACGGCATCGTTGCCATAGGGCGCGAAGCCGTCGTCACCGCCTGTGCCTGCGACTCCGAGCTCCATTTCCAGGCTGTTGATGGTGCGGTTGCTGCCATCGGCGAACTCGACCTTTTCAACCCGGAGGTACGGATTGCTGTACCAGTTGGCGAGCGTGATGCTGTCGGTGGCGCTGTAGTGCAGGGTGAGGTTTCTGCCTTCGCGGCTCATGCGCATGCCGGTGACATCGATACCTTCGGCGAAGCGAATGATGTCGGTATAGAGATAGCTGTCGCTGCCGTTTGCAAAGGTCTCGGCCAGGATGTCCTGACCATCACCGAGGCTGAAGAGGTAGGTGTCACTGCCTTCATAGCCATCGAGGGTGTCGTTGCCCTTGCCGCCGATGAGGACGTCATCGCCGTAGCCGCCAAGGATGGAGTCGTTGCCATCCTCGCCATTGAGGATGTCGCTGTTGGCACCGCCACGCAGGGTGTCGTTACCCAACCCGCCTTTGAAGTGAACCGGGTCGTTACCAAGAGAGCTGAAGGCGTCATCACCGTCTGTGCCCTGCACGCCCAGCTCCATTTCGAGCGCTTTGATCTCTGTGCGAGTACCGTCGGCGAAATCAATGAACTCGATGCGGTTCACGTAGTTGGAGTATTGGTTGATGATCGTTATCTGGTCGTTAGCGCTGTAGTGGACAATGAGATTTCCACCGGATCGGCTCAGGCTCAGGTCGGAGCGATTGATGCCCTCGCCAAAGCGGATGACATCGACGCTGGGCAGGCCCCAGCCCACCGAGGTGTCGACGATGACATCCTGGCCATCGCCGAGGTCGAAGACATAGGTGTCGCTGCCTTCCTGGCCATCGAGCGTGTCGTTGCCCTTGCCGCCGATAAGAAGGTCGTCTTCCTTGTAGGCGGTGAGGACATCGTCGCCAGCACCACCAATCAGAGTGTCGTTGCCTCCGTTGCCAACGATGGAGTCGTTGCCATCTTCGCCATTGAGGATGTCGCTGTTGGCACCACCCCGGAGGGTGTCGTTACCCAGCCCGCCGTTGAAATGAACAGGGTCGTTGCCAAGAGGGCCGAAGGCGTCATCACCGTCTGTGCCTTGCACGCCCAACTCCATTTCGAGCGCCTTGATGTCCATGCGGGCGCCATTAGCGAACTCGATGAATTCGATGCGATTTCCGTATCCAGTGTATTGGTTGGTTATCGTTACCTGATCGTTGGCACTGTAGTGAACGGTGAGGTTTCCACCGGATCGGCTCAGGCTCAGGTCGGAGCGATTGATGCCCTCGCCAAAGCGGATGACATCGACGCTGGGCAGGCCCCAGCCCACCGAGGTGTCGACGATGACATCCTGGCCATCGCCGAGGTCGAAGACATAGGTGTCGCTGCCTTCCTGGCCATCGAGCGTGTCGTTGCCCTTGCCGCCAATGAGAAGGTCGTCTTCCTTGTAGGCGGTGAGGACATCGTCACCAGCGCCACCGATCAGAGTGTCGTTGCCTCCGTTACCAACGATGGAGTCGTTGCCATCTTCGCCATTGAGAATGTCGCTGCTGGCACCGCCACGAAGAGTGTCGTTACCCAGGCCACCCTTGAAGTGAACAGGGTCGTTGCCAAGAGGGCCGAAGGCGTCATCACCGTCTGTGCCCTGCACGCCCAGCTCCATTTCGAGCGCTTTG
>NZ_JAOTQU010000055.1:0-2493 GCF_025685765.1 Pseudomonas sp. PDM13
GGGGCAAGCCCTTTTGGTTCCTTTTAAGGCGATTGTTAAAAGGGACTCGCCCGGGATGGCGAAACCAAAAGCATCAGCAAAGCTCGGTAATCAGCTGGGAACACTTAACCCAGACCGCACAAACGAAAACGGGCCCTTGCGGGCCCGTCCTCGGGAATAAAACGGCTACGGGTTAGCGTAGCCAGAGCCACTTGGGCTCAAGGGATCAATCGTCGTTCATCCGCGAGTGGGTGCGGGTGTCCTTCATGAACACGTACACCAGCAGCGAGCAGGCGATACAGGCGGTCACGTACCAGTAGAAGCCGCTCTCCATGCCGATGCTCTTGAACCACAGCGCCACGTACTCGGCGGTGCCGCCGAAGATGGACACGGTCAGCGCATAGGGCAGGCCCACGCCCAGGGCACGGATCTCGGTGGGGAACAGCTCGGCCTTCACCACGGCGTTGATCGAGGTGTAGCCGCTGACGATGATCAGCGCCGCCATGATCAGGAAGAACGCGCCCCACCAGGTCTCGATGGTGTGCAGGGTGCTGAGGATCGGGTAGGTGAACAGGGTGCCCAGCACGCCGAAGGCGATCAGGATCGGACGGCGGCCGACCTTGTCCGAGAGCGCGCCCACCAGGGGCTGCAGCAGCATGAACAGGAACAGGGTGGCGGCCGAGATCATGGTCGAGTCGTTCTTGCTCATGCCGACCGTGTTGACCAGGTATTTCTGCATGTAGGTGGTGTAGGTGTAGAAGGCCAGGGTGCCGCCCATGGTCAGGCCGATCACGGTGAACACTTCCTTGGGGTGGCGCATCAGGGTGCGCAGCAGGCTTTCCTTCGGCTTGTCCTTCTTCTTGGTGAAGGACTCGGTCTCTTCCATGCCGCGACGCAGGAACATCGCCACGACCGCGCACAGGGCGCCGATGAAGAAGGGCACGCGCCAGCCCCAGCTTTCCAGCTGCTCGGTGGAGAGGGTCTGCTGGAGAATGATCAGCACCGCCAGGGCGATGAGTTGGCCGGAGATCAGGGTCACGTACTGGAAGCTGGAGAAGAAGCCGCGACGCTCCTTGGTCGCCATCTCCGACAGGTAGGTGGCCGAGGTGCCGTACTCGCCACCGACCGACAGGCCCTGCAGCAGGCGGGCGACCACCAGCAGGATGGGTGCGGCGATGCCGATGGTTTCATAGCTGGGGGTCAGCGCGATGATCAGCGAGCCGAAGCACATCAGCAGGACCGAGGCCAGCAGGGCGGCTTTGCGGCCCTTGCGGTCGGCGTAGATGCCCATCAGCCAGCCGCCGATCGGGCGCATCAGGAAGCCCACGGCGAAGATCGCGGCGGTGTTCAGGAGCTGGGCGGTCAGGTCGCCCTGGGGGAAGAAGGCCTTGGCGAAGTACAGCGAGAAGGCGGCGTAGACGTACCAGTCGTACCACTCGACCAGGTTGCCCACCGAGCCGCTGAAAATGGATTTGATGCGTTGCGAAGTGGTGCGGGGTGCTGCTGAGGCAGTCAGGGTGCTGGTGCTTTCCATCGTGTTTCCTCGAGTCATAGTTGTTGTTGTAGGCACGGCTCTCGCCGCGCTTGGGGTGCGGGCACATAGCAGGAGCTGTGCCAGCGCCGCAAAGCGCCGGAATAGAAGGCTCGGAGGGATTTCACAGGGCATTTGTGCGCGGATTCGCGCTTATCGCGAGGGGGGCATAAGCGGGATTCCGCCTATCCGTTGATGGCCAGGTAGGGGCGAGTTCATTGGCTCTGTCTGCGTTAAGTGTTGCTAGAGGATTTGAGCCCAGCTGACTGCCGAGCTCTGGTGATGCTTCTGGTTTCGCCCACCCGGGCGAGTCCCTTTTTTCAATCGCCAAAAAAGGAACCAAAAACGCTTGCCCCATCATCCGGCCCGACTGCGTCGGGTTCCCTCACTCCATCGTTGCTCTGGGGGCCGGCGCGATGGGCCATCCATGGCCTGGCGCGCCTCTCGCGGCATCCATGCCGCTCGTCCCCCGGCGCAACGACTGCGTTCGGCCTCCTGGAGGGGCGGTGGCGGCTGCTCCAACTTTCTTCGTCCAGCGCATCGCCGCGTGGTGCGCACAGGCTTTCGTAGGATGGTGTAGAGCGAAGCGAAACCCATGCTGTGGAGGTGGAAGAAATCCATAAATGCCCGGAAAGCACCGTGCTTGAGCGCTTGCATTAAAACCTCAACAGCTAATGCCGACAGAGCCAATTCGTTCGCCAAGCGGTGTGCAGCGCCGCCGCCCCAACCGAGCTATCCACAATGACTTTTCCGGGCGAATGAATTCGCCCCTACATTGCCCACAATTACTGTGGAGCCAACTGTTGGTTAGCTGTGGATAGATTGCTTGAAGCCAGCGATAGCAGTGCTTTGAAGACTGTGCTCAGACTTTGATCACTGCCGCCCATTCGCGGTTGAAACCGCTCCCACAGGCAGGCGAGCACCCGTGGGAGCGAATTCATTCGCGAAGAAATCCCCAGGCGAACGCATTCATCCCCAGTTGC
>NZ_JAOTQU010000056.1:0-1832 GCF_025685765.1 Pseudomonas sp. PDM13
GGCTATTTCATCCGCCGAGGCGACAAGACCAGTTGTGGCGGTGTGGTGATCGAGGCGGACAACCTCGTCAACATGTTCGGAATTGCCCACGCTCGAATGGGGGACCGCGTCACCTGCGGCAAACACCCGGGCATCTACACGATCATGGGAGGGGTCTCGTTCATCCAAAGCAGCGGTCGGTTGGTGGCGGGCAACCTGGACAGCATCAGCAGTTGCCCCTGCCGCGCCACCTTTATCCCCACGCTGTACGACGCGGTCTACCGCAAAGAGACCACTGCCAGCCCGAACGCAGCACGCGCCGCTCCCGCTCTGGCTGCAGCACCGCTTGCCGCCGTGCGCCCTGCAGGCCTTCCGCCCAGGAGCAACCAACTGGCGGAAAAGACGGCAGAGGAAGAACAGGAGGATGTCGGCATCACGCTGCGCCTGGGTCTGTTCTTCGATGGCACCGGTAACAACCAGGCCAACTCGGCACTCACCGAACAGTGCAGGCGCGAGGATCGCCAGCAGTTCGACGAAGGGGCACTGAGCGCCATCATCAGCCACTGCGCCCGCTACGGTTACCGCGACCCGGACGAGGGCGGTTTCTTCCGCAAAGTGCCTGACGACAGCTACGGCAATGCACCGAGCAATGTGGCGCATCTGAGCAGGCTATATCAGGACAACACGACCATACGCTTGGGGCCAGAAACCGATATCGGCTACGTTCCGGTGTACCTGGAAGGCATCGGCACCACCAGCGGCGGGTCGGACTCCGTGCTGCCGGCCCAGGCCAGCGGGCGGGGCGATACCGGCATCCTGCATCGGGTGGCACAAAGCCCGGATCAGATCAGATCACAGATACGCCGCTTCCTAGAAACCAGCCCAGGCATCCAGATCCGTGCGCTGGAGTTCGATCTCTTCGGTTTCAGTCGTGGCGCGGCGGCAGCTCGGCACTTCGCCAACGAAGTACTCAAACCCGATGGAGGCCTGCTGGCCAAGGTGCTCCAGGCCGGACGGTTCGGCCTGGCCTCGAGCTTCGACTGGCACCGCGATACCCGCCTCAACTTCATCGGCCTGTTCGATACCGTGGCGGCAACGGTCGACCCGCTGCGGGGCGACTGGAGCCCGGCCAACGCCGACAACCCCGGCATCAACCTCTACTTGCCGCCCGGCTGCGCATGCAAGGTGGTCCAGCTGGTGGCAGGCTCCGAGCGGCGCTGGAACTTCGCGCTCAACAGCGTGGCCCCGCACCACCAGGAAATCAGCCTGCCAGGCGTTCATTCGGATATCGGTGGCGGCTACCCGCCGCTGATGGAAGAGCGCCTGCTGGCCTCCCAGCCCCTGACGGCAACGGAACGCCCCGGCCAACCGCTGGACGCCACCCCGGCGTGGCTGGAGGCCCAGCACGAAGTCAGCCGCCTCCAGTCCCTCGGCCTGCCCGGCGATGGCGAAATCCGGATCAATGCCTGGCCGGTCCAGGGCACCCACCCCGATCAGGAGCGAACCGGCCTGCAGGCCCTGGTCGGTGTCGTGCTACAGCGGAAGGTGCGTGGCGAGTTGTCGCGGGTGGCCTTGCGCGCCATGCGTGAGCTGGGGGTGAAGCATGGCGTGCCGTTTAAATCTCTGCCCTCGACACCTGAATTCGCCATTCCGGATGACCTTGCCCCCATTGCCGAGAAAATCCTCTCCTATGTACAAGGTGCCCCGTCCCAGCTGAGCCCGGACGACCTGCGCCACCTGTGGGCACGCTACATCCACCTGTCCGCCCACTGGACGCCGAGCAAGGGGCTACTGATCAGCAAACCCGCGCCCAACCAGCGGCTGGTCTTCAACAACAAACCGCAAGCGGGGTA
>NZ_JAOTQU010000057.1:0-1612 GCF_025685765.1 Pseudomonas sp. PDM13
CACCACCTACAGCTACGACGACCAAGGACGACCACTCAGCCAGAGCGTAAGCCAGCGCTGATTCGCACAAGGACTTGCCCATGAACCCCCTGCACCACCGCTTGAGCGTCCTTACGCTCGCCCTGTCCGGCACCCTTGCCGCCGCCAGCCTCCAGGCCGCCCCGCGCAACTGGAGCTACACCTACACCGCCACCGGCCAGATCGAAACCGCCGATGGCCCGCGTACCGATGTCCAGGACATCACCCACTACGCCTACGACGCCCAGGGCCACCTCATCAGCGTCACCAACGCCCTGGGCCATATCACCCAGCTGTCCAGCTTCGACAGCTTCGGCAATCCGCAAACCGTCATCGACCCCAACGGCGTCACCACCGCCCTCACCTACACCCCGCAGGGCTGGCTCGCCTCGGTCAGCGTTGCCGGCGGCAGCACCGCCTTCGAGCACGATGCCATCGGCCAGATCACCAAGGTCACCCGCGGTGACGGCAGCTGGCTCGCCTACACCTGGGACGATGCCCGGCGCCTGACCAAGATCACCAACAATCTCGGTGAGCAAGTCGAGTTCGACCTCGACGCCATGGGCAACCGCACGGCCCAGCGCATCAAGGACGCCTCCAACAACCTCACCCAGCAGCAACAGTGGGTGTACGACGAGCTCGGCCGCCTGCTGCGCTCGGTCGGCGCTGGTGGCCAGACCCACAGCCAGCAGTACGACCTCAACGACAACCCCACCACCGACACCAACCCACGCCAGTTCAGCCACACCCAGGCCTATGACGCCCTCGATCGCCTGGTCTCCAGCACCGACCCGCTGAACAAGGTCACCAGCCTCGGTTACGACGCCCAGGACAACCTCACCCAGGTCGTCGACCCGCGTGGTGTCACCACCCGCTACGAATACGATGGCCTCGGCAACCTCACCAAGCTCATCAGCCCCGATACCGGCACCACCACCTACGGGCACGATGCCGCCGGCAACGTCACCCAGAAGACCGACGCCCGCGGCATCGTCACCACTTACAGCTACGACGCCCTCGACCGCCTCACCGGCCGCCAGTACCCCGCCACCCCCGCGCTCAACGTCCAGTACCACTACGACATGACCGCCAACGGCAACAAGGGCATCGGCCGCCTCACGGCGGTGCAGGACGCCAGCGGCGTGCTCGGCTACAAGTACGACGAGCGCGGCAACCTCATCGAGCAGCTGCGCTCCGTTGCGGTATTGGGGACTGATCAATACGACACCCTCGGCTACGCCTACGACGCCGCCAACAACCTCATCCGCATCGACTACCCGGCCGGCTTCAGCATCTACTACAGCCGCAATGCCGCCGGCCAGGTCAGTCAGGTTGGTTTCGCGGTGGGCAGCGCCACGCCCACCAGCCTCGCCAGCAACATCGGCTACGCCCCCTTCGGGCCGCTCAAGAGCCTCACCTGGAACAACGGCATCGTCCTCAGCCGCACCTACGACCAGGACTACCAGCTCACCGCCCAGCAGGTCGGCAACTGGCAGAGCAGCTACAGCCACGACGCCAACGGCAACATCACCGCCCATGCCCACAGCCTGTTCGGCAGCCTCGACTACCAGTACGACGCCCTCGATCGCCTGAC
>NZ_JAOTQU010000058.1:0-1035 GCF_025685765.1 Pseudomonas sp. PDM13
GGCTACGGCAACGACACCCTGATCGGTGGCAGCGGCGACGACCAGCTCCTCGGCAATGAGCACAACGACGTCCTGCACGGCGGAACGGGTAACGATTCACTTCTCGGCGGGACTGGCGACGACACCTATCTCTTCAACCTGGGCGACGGTCAAGACACCATCCAGGAATACGCTGGCCATGGCTCCTGGAACGACGTCCTGCGCTTTGGTGAGGGTATCCGTCCGGAGGACATCATCGTCCGTCGTGATGGCACCAGCCTGGTACTCGAACACGTCAATGGCGCCGACAAGGTCACCGTCGAATATTGGTTCTACAACGGCGGCTACGAAACCTCTTACCAACTCGACCGCATCGAGTTCGCTGACGGCAGCGTCTGGCAAGGTGGTGACATCAGTACACGTGCACTCCGCCTGGAAGGCACTGCCGCAGATGACACCCTGGTCGGCGTCGACAACTACAACAACGTCCTGCTCGGCCTGCAAGGGAACGACAATCTTTCAGCAGGCGGTGGTCACGATCTACTGGATGGTGGAGAAGGAAACGACACCCTCAAAGGCGGCTACGGCAACGACACCCTGATCGGTGGCAGCGGCGACGACCAGCTCCTCGGCAATGAGCACAACGACGTCCTGCACGGCGGAACGGGTAACGATTCACTTCTCGGCGGGACTGGCGACGACACCTATCTCTTCAACCTGGGCGACGGTCAAGACACCATCCAGGAATACGCTGGCCATGGCTCCTGGAACGACGTCCTGCGCTTTGGTGAGGGTATCCGTCCGGAGGACATCATCGTCCGTCGTGATGGCACCAGCCTGGTACTCGAACACGTCAATGGCGCCGACAAGGTCACCGTCGAATATTGGTTCTACAACGGCGGCTACGAAACCTCTTACCAACTCGACCGCATCGAGTTCGCTGACGGCAGCGTCTGGCAAGGTGGTGACATCAGTACACGTGCACTCCGCCTGGAAGGCACTGCCGCAGATGACACCCTGGTCGGCGTCGACAACTACAACAACGTCCTGCTCGGC
>NZ_JAOTQU010000059.1:0-819 GCF_025685765.1 Pseudomonas sp. PDM13
GCATCGACGCGCTGGATGACGGCAGCACGGATGTGCGCTTCCAGTATTCCTGGGAAGCAAGCGGTGCCGCACCAACCGACGCCCAGAAAAGCACCCAGCAACTCCTCGAACGCATCAAGGCCCTGGAAGTGTTCAACGGCCAGAACTTCTTGCGCTTCGGTAAAGTTGGGGCTACAGCCAGCAGCGTGACCCTTTCGTTCGGCATGGGCACCACCAACGGCACAACCACCTACGCCATAAAAGATGGCTCGGTCGTCATCAATGAAGATCGCCTAGGGCTGAATGCGGGGCAGGCAGGCTTGCTGAACCACGCCTATGAGGCTCTCAAGAAATCCATCTACGATGGCTTGCTTTTACAAACTCGCTTGAAGCCCTATGTCGAAAAGATCGGACTGAACATCACCGAGACCGGCGTCGCGCTCGACTGCAGCGAGGTGACAAAGCTGCTTGAGCAAACGGCTGCAATTTCTCCTTTTAAAGCAATTAGCGATACCCTTGAGCTAGAAGATTCATTGAGAGGAAAAGTACTAATTACCTCCATAACTGAAAGGCTTATTAGCAATTTTTTTGGGAATCTCTCCGAGGGTGACATTCGGAAAATCCTCCAACAATCAGAGCAAGCCGGCTATCAGCTTGTAGTGGGCGACCGTCTAGACAACCAACTTACTGGCACCGCCTTAAACGACCGTTTTTACGGCGGAGCTGGCAACGACACGCTGTATGGTCGTGCCGGAAATGACCTCATCAGCGGTGGAGATGGTAATGACTCGCTCTATGGTGAGGCGGGTAACGACACCCTCGATGGAGGAATCGGCAACG
>NZ_JAOTQU010000005.1:0-312756 GCF_025685765.1 Pseudomonas sp. PDM13
GCTTCAGGCTTCAGGCTTCAGGCTTCAGGCTTCAGGCTTCAGGCTTCAGGCTTCAGGCTTCAAGAAGATTGTGCAGCTCGACGAATTGCTGGGTGAGCTTGTGGCTGCGGTCCAGGTGGATGAGCGGGGTGCAGGCCTGGTGGGACTCGCGCATTTTCACCGAGCTCATCAGGTTCACCGGCAGCACCGGCAGGCCCTCGGCGATGAGTTCGTCCAGCAGCTGCTGGGGCAGGCTGGCGCGGGGCTGGAACTGGTTGACCACGATGCCTTCCACCTCCAGGCCGTCGTTGTGGTCTTCCTTCAGCTCCTCGATCTCGGCCAGCAGGCCGTAGAGGGCATTGCGCGAGAAGCTGTCGCAATCGAAGGGAATCAATACGCGATCCGCCGCGATCAGCGCCGAAACCGTATAGAAGTTCAAGGCCGGCGGCGTATCCAGGTAGATACGGTCGTAATCCTCGGCCAGCTCGTCCAGCAGCTTCGCCAGCTTGTTGATCTTGTGCTTGGCCTCCAGCTTCGGCTGCAGGTCGGCCAGCTCCGCCGTGGCGGTGATCACGTGCAGGTTGTCGAAGGGGGTTTCGTAGATATCCACCTTGCCCTTCTTGCCGAAGGGCCCGGACGACAGGGTCTGCTTGAAGAAGTCGGCGATCCCCATGGGGATGTCCTCGCCGGTCAGGCCCGTCAGGTAGTGGGTGGAGTTGGCCTGGGTGTCGAGGTCGATCAGCAGCGTGCGATAACCCTCCGATGCACTCACCGCCGCCAGGTTGCAGGCGATGCTCGACTTGCCCACGCCGCCCTTCTGATTGAACACCACTCGCCGCATCACACACCTCCCGGGTCCCTTGGATAGTCCCGGATTCTATGCAAAGCCCGTGACAAGGGCGAGCACTGACGGGCCTTTCTTACCAGCGGGGATTTATGTGCCTTACATCTGAAGATTGTGTCTGAAGTTTGCGAAGTTACCCGACGGTCGGGGATAATGCGGCACTTTGCTATGGCGTCATCGACAAGGCCTTTGTCGTTCAGGGATTGCCAGTCGACAAGGACGCCCACAGGGGCCGGGAAGAGCTCTTAGCGTGACTCACTTCAGCATCGAACAATGGCGTGCCTGGGCCCCGGGTCTGGAAAGCGAGGACGACTGGCGCGCCTGGTGCAGGCAGCCGTTCGCGCCTGCCGACCTCACTGCGCAACCCGATGTCTCCTTCCTTCCCGCCATGCAGCGGCGGCGCCTGTCGCGCCTCGCACGCATGGCGATGAGCGTCGCCTGGCCCCTGGCCGCCGAGGGTGAGCAACTGCCCATGGTGTTCGCCTCGCGCCACGGCGAAACGCCCCGCACCCTGGCCCTGCTGCAGGACCTGGCGCGCGGCGAGCCGCTGTCGCCCACCCAGTTCAGTCTTTCCGTGCACAACGCGATCATCGGCCAGTGGTCGATCCTGCGGGGTGACACCAGCGAGATGACCGCCCTGGCCGCCGAAGGCGACGGCCTGGAGCACGCGGCCCTGGAAGCCGCCGGCATGCTCGCCGAAGGCGCCCCGGCCGTGCTGCTGGTAGTGACCGAGGAGTGCCCGCCGGACATCTACCGCCCGTGGGTGGAGGATGTGCCCTTCCCCTACGCCGTGGCCCTGCGGCTCGCGCCCGGGGACCAGTGGCAGCTGAAGCTGTCCCCCGAAGCGCCGGAACAGGCGCCGGAACCCTGGCCCCATGCACTGGGCCTGCTGCGAGCACTGCTTAACGATCTGCCCCACCGTCAGCATCAATGGAAGAGCCGTAAATGGACCTGGCAACGCAACCGGCCCTGAACGCCCGCCCCAACGCCCCCTACTGGTGGCGCCTGATCGCCACCGCGCTGTCCTTCACCCTGTTCGGGGTCGGTGGCGTGCTGTTGCGCATCGTCGTATTCCCGCTGCTGTCGCTGCTGCCGGGCAGCGCCCTCGACCGCCGTCGCCGCGCCCGCGCCACCACCAGCCGGCTGTTCTGGCTGTTCGTGCAGTTCATGTACCGCAGCGGCGTGCTCACCTATGAAGTGGAAGGCGCCGAGCGCCTCGGCCGCCCCGGGCAGATGATCATCGCCAACCACCCCTCGCTGATCGACGTGGTGGTGCTGATCGCCCTGATCCGCGATGCCAACTGCGTGGTCAAGCAGAGCCTGTGGGACAACCCCTGCATGCGTGGCCCGATCCGCGCCGCCCAGTACATCAGCAACAGCGGCAGCATGGACATGCTCGACGAGGCCGCCGCCGCCCTGCAGGAAGGCCAGACCCTGATCGTCTTTCCCGAAGGCACCCGCACCACGCCGGGCCAGGCCCCGCAGTTCCATCGCGGCGCCGCCGCCATCGCCCTGCGCGGCGCCCGCATCGTCACCCCGGTGACCATCACCGTGACCCCCACCACCCTGACCAAGGCCGAGCCCTGGTACAGCATCCCGGCGCGGCGCTTCCACTTCCACCTGCGCGTCGGCCACGACATCGACCCGCAGAGCTTCGCCGCACAGGGGCCGGCGCCGATCGCCTCGCGCCGCCTCAACGACCATCTGCATCAACACTTCATGAAGGAGCTCGGCCTGGATGAGCGCTCTGCAGCTTGAAATCAAGAACCTGATCATCGAGGCCCTGGGCCTCGAAGACATCGGCCCCGACGACATCGACGCCGAGCAGACCCTGTTCGGCGAAGGCCTGGGCCTGGATTCGGTGGACGCCCTGGAACTGGGCCTGGCCATCCAGAAGCGCTTCGGCATCAAGATCGACGCCGATGCCAAGGACACCCGCAAACACTTTGCCAACGTGGCCAGCCTCGCGGCCTTCGTCTCGGCACAGAAAGCCGCCTGAGGAAAGACCGCGATGCAAACCCGTGACGAGATCTTCACCACCCTGCGCGACGCCCTGGTCGAACTCTTCGAGCTGGACCCGGCGCAGATCAGCCTGGAATCCAACCTCTACGAGGACCTGGAGATCGACAGCATCGACGCCGTCGACCTGATCGACCACATCAAGCGCCACACCGGCCGCAAGATCGCCGCCGAGGACTTCAAGGCCGTGCGCACCGTCAGCGACGTGGTCGAGGCCGTGCACCGCCTGGTGAACGAGCCCGCATGAGCCGCCTGATCGGGCTGCTGCTGGTGCTGGCCGGGCTGGGCTACCCCTTCGCCGTGTACTACGGCATGGAGCACCTGTCGCCGCGCCTGTTCGCCCTGCTGCTGGGCGGCCTCTGGCTGGCCCGCAGCCTGAGCGCCGCGCAACGCCCCGGCAACCGCTGGACGGCCATCGCCGCCCTGGGCTTCTGCCTGCTGCTGGGGCTGGTCAACCAGGCCGACCTGCTGCGCTGGTACCCGGTGCTGATGAGCGCCGTGCTGCTGGGCCTGTTCGGCGCCAGCCTGGTCCATGGCATGCCGCTGGTGGAACGCCTGGCGCGCCTGCGCGAGCCCGAGCTGCCCGAGGTGGCGGTGCGCTACACCCGCCGCGTCACCGCCGTCTGGGCGCTGTTCTTCCTGGCCAACGGCCTGATGGCTGCGGCTCTCACCCTCTGGGCGCCGCTCAGCTGGTGGACCCTCTACACCGGCTTCATCGCCTACCTGCTGATGGGCCTGCTGTTCGCCGGCGAGTGGCTGGTGCGCCAGCGTGTGCGGAGGTTCGCGTGAACTGGATCGCCCCGCAGGACCTGCTGCTCCACACCGCCGCGCAACGCCCGGTCACCTTCGCCCCGGCGCTGGACCAGGCCACCCTCGCTCAGCGCGCCCTGCGCCTGGCCGGTGCCCTCCAGGCCCGCGGCATCCAGCGCGTCGCCCTGTACCTTGAAGACGGCGCCGAGCTGGCCACCGCCCTGCTGGCCGCCTGGCGCGCCGGCATCGAGGTGCTGCTGCCGGCCGACGCCCAGGCACAGACCCGCAAGCGCCTCGGCGAACGCTGCGACCTCTGGCTCGACACCCTCGACGGCCTCGACGGCGAGCCCCTGGCCCCCGCCGCGCTGGACCTGGACGCCTGCCGCCTGGTGCTGTGCACCTCAGGCTCCAGCGGCGAAGCCAAGCTGATCGACAAGACCCTGCGCCAGCTGGCCAACGAGGTCGAAGCCCTGGAAGCGCTCTGGGGCGGCGACCTGGCTGGCGCCACCCTGGTGGCCAGCGTCTCCGCCCAGCACATCTACGGCCTGCTGTTCCGCGTGCTCTGGCCCCTGTGCGCCGGCCGCCCCTTCGTGCGCCGGGCCCAGCCCTTCGCCGAAGACATGCAGCAGGCCAGCCTGGAGGCCGGCGACTTCGCCTGGGTCGCCAGCCCCGCCCTGCTCAAGCGCATGGGCGACAACCTCGACTGGCCCGCCCTGGGGGGCGTACGCCGGGTGTTTTCCTCCGGGGGCGCCCTGCCCGCCGACGCCGCTGCCGAGCTGCAGCAGCGCCTCGGCCAGTGGCCCACGGAAATCTACGGCAGCTCCGAGACCGGCGGCATCGCCTGGCGCCAGGGCGGCGCCCTGTGGCAGCCCTTCGCCGGCGTCGAGCTGGGCCGGGACGAGGAAGGCGCACTGAACCTCGCCTCGCCCTACCTGCCCGCCGGCCACCGCGAACAGACCGCCGATGCCGTGCGCATCGACGCCGACGGCCGCTTCGAACTGCTCGGCCGGCTCGACCGCATCGTCAAGCTGGAAGAGAAACGCATCTCCCTGCCCATGCTGGAACAGGCCCTGGGCGAACATCCCTGGGTGGCCGAAGCCCGCCTGGGCGTGGTGCAGGAAGGCCGCGCCTTCCTCGGCGCCCTGGTGGCCCTGAGTGCCGACGGCATCCACGCCCTGCGCAACCAGGGCCGCCGCGCCGTCACCGAAACCCTGCGCCGCCACCTGGCCGGCCATTGCGAAGCCATCGCCCTGCCGCGCCGCTGGCGCCTGCTGCGCCAGTTGCCCTGGAGCAGCCAGGGCAAGCTGCCCCAGGCGCTGGTGGAAACCCTGGTCAAGGCCCCGCGCCCGAAAACCGTGGAGCCGCTGGCCAGCCGCGAAGCCTACGGCGAATGGCAGCTCGAACTGGAAGTGCCGCTGGACCTGGCGCACTTCTCCGGCCACTTCCCGCGCACCCCGGTGTTGCCTGGCGTGGTGCAGATCGACTGGGCCCAGCAGCTGGCCCGCCAGCTCATGGACCTGCCGCCACGCTTCGCCGGCATGGAAGTGCTGAAATTCCAGCAACTGGTACGCCCCGGCGATCGCCTGCAGCTGTCCCTGCGCTTCGACGCCGACAAGGGCAAGCTCTACTTCGCCTTCCGCAATGGCGAGGCCGCCTGCTCCTCCGGGCGCATCCTGCTGGTGGCCGCGCATGTTTAAGAGCTGCGCGGTGATTCCCGTCTACAACCACGAACACGCCCTGCCCCTGGTGGTGGACGCCCTGCGCCAGCACGGCCTGCCCTGCGTGCTGGTGGACGACGCCTCCAGCACCGACTGCGCACGGGTGATGGATGATCTGGCCACCCAGCCCGATGTCCACCTGGTGCGCCTGGCGGTGAACCAGGGCAAGGGCGGCGCGGTGATGGCCGGGCTGCGCGAGGCCGGGCGCCTGGGCTTCTCCCACGCGCTGCAGGTGGATGCCGACGGCCAGCACGACCTCGAAGACGTACAGCGCTTCCTCGCCGCCGCCGAAGCCCGCCCCGCGGAACTGGTGTGCGGCTACCCGCAATACGACGAGAGCGTGCCCAAGAGCCGCCTCTATGCCCGCTACCTGACCCACGTCTGGGTGTGGATCAACAGCCTGTCGCTGTCGATCCGCGACGGCATGTGCGGCTTCCGCGTCTACCCCCTGGCACCGACCCTGGCGCTGATCGACTCCGCGAGCCTGGGCAAGCGCATGGACTTCGACCCGGAGATCCTCGTGCGCCTGGCCTGGCGCAACCAGCCCATGCACTGGCTGCCGACCCGGGTGCACTACCCGCTGGACGGGCTCTCGCACTTCCGCCTGTTCCACGACAACGCGCTGATCTCCAAGATGCACGCCAAGCTGTTCTTCGGCATGCTCCTGCGCGCCCCGCTGATCCTCTGGCGCAGGTGCCGGCCATGAGCGAGGGGCACTGGGCACGCCAGGACGAACGCGGCAGCTTCCTGCTGATGAAGTTCACCGCCCTGGCCGTGCGCCACCTGGGCCGGCGCGTGCTCAGCCCGCTGCTCTACATCATCGTGTTCTACTTCTTTCTCTTCGGTGCCAAGGCCCGCCGCAGCGCCCGCCGCTACCAGGCCAACCTGGCCGCCTGGAGCGGCCGGCCGGAGCTGGCGCCGACCCTCCGCTCGGTGTTCGCCCAGTTCATGGCCTTCGCCGACGCCCTGCTGGACAAGCTCGACATCTGGCGCGGCAAGCTGCCCCTGGAACGCATCGAACTGGTGGACCCGAGCGGCCTGCGCCAGCAACTGCGCGGCGAGCGCGGCCAGCTGCTGGTGGGCGCCCACCTGGGCAACCTGGAGGTGTGCCGCGCCCTGGCCGAGCTGGGCGAGAAGGTGCAGATGAACGTGCTGGTGCACACCCGCCACGCCGAGCGCTTCAACCGCCTGCTGGGCGAGGCCGGCGCCAGTCACCTGCGGCTGATCCAGGTCAGCGAACTGGACCCGGCGATCATGCTGCAATTGAGCGATCGCCTGGAGCGCGGCGAATGGCTGGCCATCGCCGGCGACCGCGTGCCGCTGCACGGCGGGCGCAACGTCAAGGTCGACTTCCTCGGCCACCCCGCCGCCTTCCCCCAGGGCCCCTGGCTGCTGGCCGGGCTGCTCAAGTGTCCGCTCAACCTGATGACCTGCCTGAAGATCGACGGCCGCTACAAGGTGTTCCTCGAACCCTTCGCCGACGCCGTGCAGTGGCGCCGTGGCGAACGTGACGCGGTGATCGAAGGCTGGGTCCAACGCTATGCCCAGCGCCTCGGCGAGCTGTGCCTGAAGGCGCCCGAGCAATGGTTCAACTTCTACCCGTTCTGGAACGAACATGACGACACATCAGCCTGAACCCGTGGTCTTCGGCGAGCTGCCGCTGACCATCGAGCAGGTCGTGGCCCTGTCCCAGCGCCGCGCCCCCTCCCTGTTGCAGGGCGACGCCGCCTGGCGCGAGCGCATCGCCAAGGGCGCGCGTTTCCTCGACACCCTGCTGGACAAGGAAGGCGTGATCTACGGCGTCACCACCGGCTATGGCGACTCCTGCGTGGTGGCCGTGCCGCTGGAGCAGGTCGAAGCCCTGCCGCGCCACCTGTTCACCTTCCACGGCTGCGGCCTGGGCAAGGTGCTGGACGAGGCCGCCACCCGCGCAGTGCTGGCGGCACGCCTGCAGTCGCTGTGCCATGGCGTTTCCGGCGTGCGCGTCGAACTGCTGGAGCGCCTCCAGGCCTTCATCGACGAGGACGTGCTGCCGGTGATCCCGGAAGAGGGCTCGGTGGGCGCCAGCGGCGACCTCACCCCTCTTTCCTATGTCGCCGCGACCCTTTCCGGCCAGCGCGACATGTTCCACAAGGGCCAGCGCCGCAGCGCCGCCGAGGTCCACGCCGAACTGGGCTGGCAGCCGCTGGTGCTGCGCCCCAAGGAAGCCCTGGCGCTGATGAACGGCACCGCCGTGATGACCGCCCTGGCCTGCCTCGCCTACGCCCGCGCCGACTACCTGCTGCAACTGGCCACGCGCATCACCGCGCTCAACGTGGTGGCGCTGGAAGGCAACCCGGAGCACTTCGACGAGCGCCTGTTCGCCGCCAAGCCGCACCCGGGACAGATGCAGGTGGCTGCCTGGCTGCGCCAGGATCTGGCCATCGACGCGCCGACGCCGCCGCTGCACCGCCTGCAGGACCGCTACTCGCTGCGCTGCGCGCCCCATGTGCTGGGCGTGCTGGCCGACAGCCTGGGCCTGCTGCGGCAGTTCATCGAGACCGAGCTGAACAGCGCCAACGATAACCCGCTGATCGATGCCGAGGCCGAGCGCGTGCTCCACGGCGGCCACTTCTACGGCGGCCACATCGCCTTCGCCATGGACAGCCTGAAGAACCTGGTGGGCAACGTCGCCGACCTGCTCGATCGCCAGCTCGCCCTGCTGGTGGACGTGCGCTACAACCACGGCCTGCCGAGCAACCTCTCCGGCGCGCCCCAGGCCACGGCCATGATCAACCACGGCTTCAAGGCGGTGCAGATCGGCGCCAGCGCCTGGACCGCCGAGGCGCTGAAGAACACCCTGCCGGCCAGCGTCTTCTCGCGCTCCACCGAGTGCCACAACCAGGACAAGGTCAGCATGGGCACCATCGCTGCCCGCGATGCCCTGCGCAGCCTGGAGCTCACCGAACAGGTGGCCGCCGCCACCCTGCTGGCCGCCAACCAGGGCGTCTGGCTGCGCCAGCGCGAGAACCCGCGCGCGCTGCCCGAGCCGCTGACCGCCATGCACCAGCAACTGGCCGGCGACTTCCCGCCGGTGATCGAGGACCGCGCCCTGGAGGGCGAGCTGCGCCTGTGCCTGGAGCGCATCCGCGCCCGCCACTGGAGGCTCTATGCGTAGCGCCGGGGTGATCCAGGCCGAGGTGGAAGTCCTCGTGCCCTTCTTCGACGTCGACATGATGGAAGTGGTCTGGCACGGCCACTACGTCAAGTACCTGGAAATCGCCCGCTGCGCCCTGCTCGACAAGCTCGGCCACAACTATTCGCAGATGCGTGACGCCGGTTATGCCTGGCCGATCATCGATCTGCAGCTGCGCTACATCCGTGGCGCCCGCTTCGGCCAGACCATCGTCGTGCGCGCCGACCTGGTGGAGTGGGAGAACCGCCTGAAGATCAACTACCTGATCACCGACGCCGCCACCGGCGAGCGCCTGACCCGGGGCAGCAGCGTGCAGGTGGCGGTGGAGATCGCCACCCGCGAGATGCTGTTGGCCTCACCCAAGGTGTTCGTCGAAGCCGTGGAGCGGGCGCTGCCATGACCGCCCGCCTGCTGCGCGTCTTGCTGCTGGTGCCGGCCCTGCTGGCGGGCTCGCTCGCCCAGGCCTTCGACCTCGACCAGCTCGCCGCGCAACTGGGCAAGCCCGCCGTGGTGCGCGGCCCCTTCGTGCAGGAGAAACACCTGCGCGCCCTGCCCAGACCGCTGACCAGCGAAGGGCATTTCGTGCTCTCCCGCGAGCAGGGACTGCTCTGGCTGCTGGAGAAGCCGCTGCAGCAGGACTACCGCATCGGCGCCGCCGGCATCGCCCGCCGCGTCGACGGCCAGTGGCAGGCGCAGCCCGGCCAGGACGTCGCCGCCCAGCAGAGCCGCCTGTTCCTCGCCGTGCTCAAGGGCGACCACCAGGGCCTGGCCCGCGACTTCCAGCTGCAGCTCCGCGGCGACGCCGACCACTGGCAGCTGCAACTGACCCCGAATTCCCTGCTGCTCAAGCAGATCTTCAGCGCCATCCAGATCCAGGGCGGCGCCCTGGTGGAACGCATCGAGCTGCTGGAAACCCAAGGCGACAGCACCGTGCTGCGCCTGCCGGCAAGCCAGCCAGGCGACGCCCTCGATGCCGCGGAGGCACGTGACCTTGCGCCCTGAACGCCTGTTGCCGCGCCTGTTCCTGCTGGGCCTGGTGGCCCTGCTGGCGCTGGCCGCCTGGCAATGGCGCAACGGCCCGCCGGTGGCCGCCGACATGCTCGCCCTGCTGCCCCAGGGCGCCGGTGACGCCTGGGTGCAGCGCGCCGAACAGCGCATGCAGGAACCGCTGAACCGCGAGGTATTGCTGCTGGTGGGCCACACCGACGCCGGGCGCGCCCAGGCCCTGGCCCGGCAGATTGCCGAACGCTGGCAAGGCGAACCGCGCTTCGAGCGCGTGCAGTGGAGCTTGCAGGCCGACCTGCCCGCCCTGCGCCAGCAACTGCAGGACAGCCGCCTGGCGCTGCTGCCCCGTGCCGACCGCCAGTTGCTGGAGCAGGCGCCCGAACGCTTCATCGCCCAGCGCGCCGAACGTCTTTTCGACCCCTTCTCCGCCGTCGCCCTGGTGCCGGCCGAGGACGACTGGCTGGGCATCGCCGGCCTCGCGCAGAAGGCCCTGGTGCCCACCAGCCGGGTGCAGACGGACCTGGCCAGTGGCGCGCTGCAGGTGCAGGACGGCGACACCACCTGGGTGCTGCTGCGTGCCCGCACCAAAGACGGCGCCTTCGATATGCAGGCACCGCCCTGGTTGGCCGGCGAAGTGGCCGGCGCCCGCCAGCAGATCGAAGCCGCAGGCGGCCACCTGCTGGCGGCCAGCGGCCTGCTCCACGCGGCCGCCGGCCAGGCCAAGGCGGCCCGCGAAATCAGCCTGATCGGCGGGGGCGCCAGCCTCGGCACCCTGCTGCTGATGCTGGTGGTATTCCGCCGCCCGCGCACCCTGCTCAGCCTGCTGCCGGTGGGCCTGGCCCTGGGCGCGGGCTGTACCGCCTGCGTGCTGGTGTTCGGCGAGATCAACGCGCTGACCCTGGTGCTCGGCGCCAGCCTCACCGGCGTCGCCGCCGACTACCCGCTGCACTACCTGAGCAAGAGCTGGACCGGCCAGCCCTGGCGCGCCTGGCAGGCGGTACGCGACACCCTGCCGGGGCTCAGCCTGAGCCTGGGCACCAACCTGATCGGCTACCTGGCCCTGGCCTTCACCCCCTTCCCGGCGCTGACCCAGATCGCGGTGTTCTCCGCCGCCGGCCTGGTCACCGCCTACCTCTGCTCGGTGTGCCTGCTGCCGGCGCTGCTGGGCAACCTGCGCCTGGCGCCGCCGAACGCGCCCCTGCGCCTGGCCGAGCGCCTGCTGGCCTGCCGCGAGCGCCTGCTGGCGCGCACCGGCAGCCTGCCCTGGCTGCTGGCCCTATTGGCCTTCTGCGCCGCCGGCCTGTGGCAGGTGCAGCCGCAGAATGACCTGCGCCAGTGGCTCGGCGCCGAACCCCGCCTGCTCGATGAAGCCCGCGAGATTGCCCGCCTCACCGGCCTGCAACCCACCAGCCAGTTCTTCCTGGTGCGTGGCGACAGCCAGGAGCAGATGCTCCAGCGCCAGGCCGAGCTGGCCGAGCGCCTCGACGCGGCGGTGGCCGATGGCAACCTGCAGGGCTACCGCGCCCTCAGCCAGCTGGTCGCGCCCGAAGCGGAACTGCAGGCACTGCGCGATGCGCTCGCGCGGCTGCCGCAGCACTGGCAAGCGCTGCTCGACCTGGGCATCCCCACCGAGGTGCTGGAAAACGAACTCAACCGGCTGCGCAGCCAACCCCCGCAAACGCTGGATGCAGCCCTGGCCGGCCCCCTGGGCGAGGCCTGGCGCCCGCTCTGGCTCGGCAGCGACGACCAGGGCCGCGCCGCCGGCATCGTCAGCCTGCAAGGGCTGGCCTCCCCGGCGCTGATGGCCGATGCCGCGCGAGGCCTGGACGGTGTGCAACTGATCGACCGCATCGGCGAGCTCAACCAGCTGTTCGCCGCCACCCAGTTCAGCGCCGCCGAGCTCAAGCTGGCCTCCTGCGCGGCCATTCTCGTGCTGCTGTGCATCCCCTTCGGCCTCGGCGGCTCACTGCGCATCGTCGCCCTGCCGCTGCTGGCGGCGCTGGCGTCCCTGGCCTGCCTCGGCTGGCTGGGCCAGCCGCTGACCCTGTTCAGCCTGTTCGGCCTGCTGCTGATCACCGCCATCGGCGTCGATTACGCCATCCTCATGCGCGAAGCGGTGGGCGGTGCGGCGGTGAGCCTGCTGGGCACCCTGCTGTCGGGCATGACCAGCTGGCTGTCCTTCGGCCTGCTGCTGCTCAGCCAGACCCCGGCCATCGCCAACTTCGGCCTGGCCATCAGCCTCGGCCTGTTCTTCTGCTTCCTGCTCGCCCCTTGGGCACAGGCCGCACAAGCCCATGGCAAGGAGGTGCCGGCGTGAGCGTCGTGCTGTTCTGGATCGGTCTGCTGGCGCTGTTCGCCCTGGTCACCTGGGTGGGCCGCACGCTGGGCCTGATCCCCATCGTCAGCCAGCTGCTGCTGGCCAGTTTCGGCCTGCCGCTGGTGATGCTCTGGCTGGGCGCGCCCGTGGGCCTGGACAACGCCCAGGTGCTCGCCGCTCCCTGGCTGCAGTCGCTTTACGGGGTGGCCTTCACCCTGCTGCTGGGGCACATCCTCAGCGATGTGATCGACCTGCGCCTGCAGGCCTCCAGCGTGAAGATCGCCCTGCCGAGCTTCTTCCTGCCGTTCTTCTGCGGCCTGGGCTGTGCCCTCTGGCTGCTGCCGGCCGACGGCCTGCTCTCGGCAATCGCCGTGGGGCTGCTGTTCGCCCTGACGGCGATCCCGGTGCTGTTCCTCTACCTGCGCCACCTGGGCTACGACGAGGCGAGCATCCGTCGCCTGCTGCAGGCGGCGATCCTGATGGACCTGATGTGCTGGAGCATCTTCGGCCTGGCCCAGGGCAGCGCCGCACCCACCACCCTGCTCTGGCCCCTGCTGGCGGCGCTGCTGCCGCTGGCGCTGTACCTGGCGCGGGTGCGGGCGCCGCTGGTCTACAGCCTGGCGTTCTTCGCCCTGCTGCTGACGCTGCAGCAGCTCAAGCTCAACGCCCTGGTGTTCGGCATCGCCTACCTGCTGGTGATGGCGGCCCTGCGCCTGCCCTTCCGCCTGCCGCTGCCGGCCGGCGTGTTCCACGCCGTGCAGGTGTGGCTGGCGGTGCCGCTGATCCTCGCCTTCGGCCTGCTGCAGATCGACTGGCACACGGCCTGGCAGAACTACTCCTGGCTGCAGTTCGGCGCCCTGCTGGTGCTGCCCATCGTCAGCAAGCTGGCGGGCAACTGGCTGGGCCTGTCCTGGGCCGAAGGCCGCCTGGCGGCCAGCCCGGTGAAGTGGCGCGAAACCGTGCTGCTGAACACCCGCGGCCTCACCGAAATCGTTTTTCTCAACCTTCTGTTCCAGCAGCACATCATCAGCGCGCAGCTGTATTTCGCCCTGATGCTGATGGGATTGATCGCCACCCTGTTGCCGGCCCTGACGCGCAGAGCGCACGCGCCCGCAGCCACCGCCCCGGAAAGGAGTCCCCATGAAGCCCATTGAAATCCAGCAGCGCCAGGTCGTGGTCATCGGTGCCGGCCCTTCCGGCGCCATCGCCGCCGCCCTGCTCAAGCGCAAGGGCCACGACGTGCTGATCCTCGAGCGCCAGCGCTTCCCGCGCTTCTCCATCGGCGAGAGCCTGCTGTCCCATTGCCTGGACTTCATCGAGGAAGCGGGGATGCTCGAAGCGGTCATGGCCGCCGGCTTCCAGATCAAGCATGGCGCGGCCTTCGCCTGGGGCGAGCGCTACACCGATTTCGACTTCCGCGACAAATTCACCCCGGGCAAGGGCACCGTCTTCCAGGTGCAGCGGGCCAACTTCGACAAGCTGCTGGCCGACCAGGCCGCGCTGCAGGGCGTGGAAATCCGCTACGAGGAAGAGATAGTCGCCGCCGAGTTCGGGGGTGATTGCCCGCTGCTCACCGTGCGCCGCCTCGACGGCAGCGAGTACCAGGTGGAGACCGCCTTCGTCCTCGACGCCAGCGGCTACGGCCGGGTGCTGCCGCGCCTGCTGGACCTGGAAGCGCCCTCCAGCTTCCCGGTGCGCCAGGCGGTGTTCACCCACATCGAGGACCGCATCGACGATGCCGGCTTCGATCGCGAGAAGATCCTCATCAGCATCCACCCCGAGCACCGCGACATCTGGTTCTGGCTGATCCCCTTCAGCAACGGTCGCTGCTCCCTGGGCGTGGTGGGCGAGCCCAGCCACTATGCGGGCCGCCCCGAGGACCTGGACGCCTGCCTCAAGGGCTTCATCGCCGAGACGCCGAACCTGCGCCGCCTGCTGGGCAACGCCGTGTGGGACACCCCGGCCCGCGTCCTGGGTGGCTACTCGGCCAACGTCAAATCGCTGCACGGCCAGGGCTTCGCCCTGCTGGGTAACGCCGCCGAGTTCCTCGACCCGGTGTTCTCCTCCGGCGTGACCATCGCCATGCGTTCGGCGAGCATGGCCGCGGCCGTGCTCGACCGGCAGCTCAACGGCGAGACGCCGGACTGGGAAAGCGAGTTCTCCATCCCGCTGAAGAAGGGCGTGGACACCTTCCGCGCCTATGTCGAAGGCTGGTACGAAGGCAGCTTCCAGGACGTGATCTTCCACGCCGGCGGCTCGCCGGAAATCCGCGGGATGATCTGCTCAATCCTCGCGGGCTACGCCTGGGACGAGCGCAACCCCTTCGTCGCCGAGCCCAAGCGCCGGCTGCGGATGATCAGCGAATTCTGCGCCAGCGAATGAGGGAGCCGACCATGGAACGCGCCGCCGCCACCTACGTCGAGGAAACCCGCTTCGGCTTCTGGTTCCTGCAGAGCCACACCTGGCAGCACCACGTGCTGCGCGTGGCGATCAACGACCTCAAGGGCCTGTTCGCCGAGCCCCTGCCGGAAGCACCGGTGCTGCTGGACGCCGGCTGTGGCCAGGGCAAGTCCTTCGGCCTGCTGAATGCCGCGTTCGCCCCCGCGCGGATGATCGGCCTCGACGCCGACCCGCACAGCCTCGACTGCTCCCGCGCCGAGGCCGAGCGCCTGGGCCTGGAGGTGCAGCTGGTGAGCAGCGACTGCGCCGAGATCGCCCTGCCGGACGCCAGCGTCGACCTCCTCTTCTGCCACCAGACCTTCCATCACCTGGTGGAGCAGGAGCGTGCTCTGGCCGAGTTCTGGCGGGTGCTGAAGCCGGGCGGCTACCTGCTGTTCGCCGAGTCCACCCGCTATTACATCGACACCTGGGTGATCCGCTGGCTGTTCCGCCACCCGATGCACGTGCAGCGCACCGCCGAGGAATACCTGGAGATGCTGCGCGGCCGGGGCTTCGCCTTCGAGCCGCGCAACGTCTCCTACCCCTACCTGTGGTGGAGCCGCTCCGCCGACTTCGGCCTGCTGGAACGCTGGGGCCTGCGCAATCCGCCACCACCCGGCCAGCGCAACGAGACCCTGGTCAACGCCGTGGCACGCAAGCCCCTGGAGAATGACGGCCGATGAGACGCCTGCTGCTCGCCGGCCTGAGCCTGCTGCTCGCCGCCTGCGCGGCGCGTACGCCGGTGCCCGAGCGGCCCCCGAGGCTGGAGCTGCCGCAGTCATTGCAGGTGCAGCGCCAGGCCGACGGCGAGGTGCGTGACTGGCTACTGGTGGTGCAGGCCGAAGGGCCGGCGCTGCGCTGGTCGCTGTTCGACCCCCTGGGCGTGCCCCTGTCGCGCCAGCTGCTGCAGGACGGCAGCTGGCGCAACGACGGCCTGCTGCCGCCCAACGACGAGGCCCGCGAACTCTTCGCCGCGCTGCTCTACGCCCTGGCCCCGGCCGAGGCGCTGCAACCGGCCTACGCGAGCATCGAGCAACGCATCGCCGAAGATGGCCGCCGCGAGCTGGCCGGCCGCTGGAGCATCGCCTACCGCGCGCCGCAGGACTTCGACCTGCAGCGCCGCGATGGCCCGCATTACCGAATCACCGCCCTCGACGAGGAACCCCGATGACCGCCAATCTCAATGCCCTGGGCCTGGTCTGCGCCCTGGGCCAGGGCAAGCAGGCAGTGGCCGACGCGCTGTTCGCCGGCGACGCCTCGGGCATGCGCCGCCTGGGTGGCTGGGTCGCCGAGCGCGAACTGAGCATCGGCGCCGTACCCGGCGAATTGCCGGCCATGCCAGCCGGGCTGGAGGACTGCCAGAGCCGCAACAACCAGTTGCTGCTGGCCGCCGCCCTGGAGATCGAGCCGCAACTGCGCGCCGCCATCGAGCGTCATGGACTGGACCGGGTGGGCATCGTCCTCGGCACCAGCACCTCGGGCATCCAGGAAGCCAGCGAAGGCATCGGCGAGCACCTGCGCAGCGGCACCCTGCCGGACGACTACCGCTACCCGCAGCAGGAACTGGCCGCACCGGCAGCCTTCCTCGCCGCCTGGCTGGGCACCCGCGGCCCGGCCTATTGCATCTCCACCGCCTGCACCTCCAGCGCCCGCGCCCTGATGAGCGCACGCCGGCTGCTGGCCCTGGGCGTGTGCGACGCGGTGATCTGCGGCGGCGTGGATTCCCTCTGCGGCCTGACCCTGAATGGTTTCAGCGCCCTGGAGGCGGTTTCCGCCGAGCCCTGCAACCCGCTGTCGCGCAACCGCAGCGGCATCAATATCGGCGAGGGCGCGGCGCTGTTCCTGCTGGACCGCGAGCCGGGCCCCATCGCCCTGCTGGGCGCCGGCGCCTGCTCCGACGCGCACCACATCTCGGCCCCCGAGCCCAGCGGCATCGGCGCCCAGCGCGCCATGCGCCAGGCCCTGGCCGACGCCGGCACCTGTGCCGAGGGCATCGACTACCTGAACCTGCACGGCACCGCCACTGCGCACAACGACGCCATGGAGAGCCAGGCCACCGCCGCGCTGTTCCCGGCGGGGGTGCCGGTGTCGTCCACCAAGCCGCTGACCGGCCATACCCTGGGCGCCGCCGGCGCGCTGGAGGCAGCCTTCTGCTGGCTGGCCCTGAGCGAACACAACCGCGACCGCCTGTTGCCGCCACACCTGTGGGACGGCGACGCCGACCCGGAGCTGCCCGCGCTGCACCTGGTGCGCCATGGCGGCGCGCTGGAGAAAACCAGCGGCCGTCGGCTGATGAGCAACTCCTTCGCCTTCGGCGGCAGCAACATCAGCCTGATCATCGGAGATGCGCCATGAACGACTGGCCGATTGCCGAGCTGGTCCCCCACGCCGGGGACATGATCCTCATCGACCGCGTGCTGCGCTTCGGCGACGAGGACGTGGAAACCACCGCCACCGTGCGCCCGGGGCTGTTCAGCCAGGACGACGGCAGCCTGCCGGCCTGGGTCGGCGTCGAGCTGATGGCCCAGAGCATCGCCGCCTACGCCGGCTGCCAGGCGCGCCAGGCGGGGCAACCCGTGGAGCTGGGCTTCCTGCTCGGCACCCGCAACTTTCAATGCGACGTCGACCGCTTCCCGGCCGGCGTCGAGCTGCATATCCGCGCCACCCGGACGCTGCAGGACGACAACGGCATGGGCGTCTTCGAATGCCAGCTGGACGGGCCCGGCATCGCTGCCTTCGCCCGCCTCAACGTCTTCCGCCCGCCGCAGGTGGCCAGTTACCTGGAGGAACCCCAACCATGAGCGAGACCATCCTGGTCACCGGCTCCAGCCGCGGCATCGGCCGCGCCATCGCCCTGCGCCTGGCGCGCGCCGGCTTCGACCTGGTGCTGCACTGCCGCTCGCGCCGCGATGAGGCCGAGGCGGTGAAAGCCGAGATCGAGGCCCTGGGCCGCCATGCCCGGGTGCTGCAGTTCGACGTGTCCGACCGCGCCGCCTGCCGCGAGCAACTGGAGGGCGATGTGGAAGTCCACGGTGCCTACTACGGTGTGGTGTGCAATGCCGGCCTGACCCGCGACGGTGCCTTCCCGGCGCTGACCGAGGAGGACTGGGACAGCGTGCTGCGCACCAACCTGGACGGTTTCTACAATGTGCTGCACCCGCTGTGCATGCCGATGATCCGCCGCCGCAAGCCGGGCCGCATCGTGTGCATCACCTCGGTCTCGGGGCTGATCGGCAACCGTGGCCAGGTCAACTACAGCGCCTCCAAGGCCGGCGTGATCGGCGCCGCCAAGGCCCTGGCCATCGAGCTGGGCAAGCGCCGCATCACCGTCAACTGCGTGGCCCCGGGGCTGATCGACACCGAAATCCTCGACGAGCAGGTGCCGGTGGAGGAGATCCTCAAGATGATCCCGGCCCAGCGCATGGGCACGCCGGAGGAAGTGGCCGGCGCCGTGAATTTCCTGATGTCCGAGGAGGCGGGGTACATCACCCGCCAGGTCCTCGCTGTTAATGGTGGGTTGTGCTGATGAAACGCGTCGTCATTACCGGCATGGCCGGCGTCACCTCCCTGGGCAACGACTGGGCCGGCATCTCGGCCAACTTCCTGGGCAACCGCAGCGGCATCCGCCGCATGGACGAGTGGGACCGCTTCACCGAGCTGAACACCCGCCTGGCTGGGCCCATCGACGATTTCGCCACCCCCTCGCACTGGACCCGCAAGCAGATGCGCAGCATGGGCCGTGTTTCCAAGCTGGCGGTCTACGCGGCGGAGCGGGCCCTGGCCGATGCCGGGCTGGCCGGCGATGCGATGATCCAGGATGGGCGCATGGGCGTGGCCTGTGGCTCGTCCACCGGCAGCACCGACGAGATCAAGGCCTTCGGCAACATGCTGCTGAACTCGGTGGCGGACGGCCTCAACGCCAACTCCTACGTGCGCATGATGCCGCACACGGCGGCGGCCAATATCAGCATCTTCTTCGGCCTCAAGGGCCGCCTGATCCCCACCTCCAGCGCCTGCACCAGCGGCAGCCAGGGCATCGGCTACGCCTATGAGGCGATCAAGTTCGGCCGCCTGCCGATGATGCTCGCCGGTGGTGCCGAAGAACTCTGCCCCACCGAGGCGATGGTGTTCGACGCGCTCTACGCCACCAGCCTGAAGAACGACGCCCCGCACACCTCGCCACGCCCCTACGACAGCGGCCGCGACGGCCTGGTGATCGGCGAAGGTGCCGGCATCCTGGTGCTTGAAGAACTGGAGCACGCCCTGGCCCGTGGCGCGAAGATCCACGCCGAGATCGTCGGCTTCGGCTGCAACTCCGACGGCCAGCACACCACCAAGCCGGAGCAGGCGACCATGCGCGGCGCCATGGAACTGGCCCTGCAGGACGCCGGCCTGGCGCCCGAGGCCATCGGCTACGTCAACGGCCACGGCACCGCCACCGAGCAGGGCGACGTGGCGGAATCCCTGGCCACCAGCAGCCTGTTCGGCGCGCGCATGCCCATCAGCTCGCAGAAGAGCTTCCTCGGCCACACCCTGGGTGCCTGCGGTGCGCTGGAGTCCTGGTTCAGCATCGAGATGATGAACAGCGACCTGTACATCCACACCCTCAACCTGGATACCGTGGACCCGGCCTGCGGCGAACTCGACTACCTGCGCGGCGAGCCCCGGCAGATGAGCAACGAGTACGTGATGAACAACAACTTCGCCTTCGGTGGGGTCAACACCTCGTTGATCTTCCGTCGCTGGCGCTGAGCAGAAGACATCCGATACACCCAACAAGACCGTCAAGGAGACACCATGAGCCTCAAGACCTGGACCGCTGTTGCTGTACTGTCCGCCGCTGTTCTGCCCGGCATCAGCCAGGCCCGTGACACCGCACACTTCCTCGACTTCAACACCGTGGTCACCGAGGCCGTGCAGGCGGGCCGCCTGGATGGCAGCGTGAAGTTCTTCCTGGCCGGCAACACCCCCGCCGGCAAGGTGACGGTGATCAACCCCAACGTCACCACCAGCCAGAAGACCAACGCCTTCAACAAGAGCGACGAGGAAGCCTGCCGCTGGGTGCTGCAGTCCGCCCTGATCCGCCTGCAGGACGCGGCCAAGGCGGCCGGCGCCAACGCGGTGGTGGACATCGCCAGCAACTACAAGAACAAGGAATACAAGGACACCACCAAGTACGAATGCCACGCGGGCGCCATCATGGCCGGCGTTGCTCTCAAGGGTAAGCTTGCCAGCATCAAGTAAGCCGCTGCAGTTGTTGGAAAAGGCCGCGCGAGCGGCCTTTTTCATGGGCGCGGGAAATGCCCTGAACGAATTAGCTGACCGGAAAGTCAACTCAATCGATACCGACCCAGCCCTCGAGGAGACCCGGCATGCCCCAGCAGACATTCACCCTCCACTACCGCTTCCACAACGAACCGCGACACCACGCGCTGGAACTGGACCGCCGGCCCGCCCCCGGAGAAGCCGCCATGCACCTGCTGGTGCTGCACTTCGCCGATGCCGAGAACAGCCTGCTGATGCCGCCGGCGGACGCCACCGAGGAAGAGGTGATCCAGCAGGCCGAGCTGCTGGGGATCAGCGATGTCCGCGTGGAATAACCGGCAGAGGGGCATGAGCCCTGGCGGGACGCGCATAAAGAAAAAGGCCGCATCAGCGGCCTTTTTCATGGGCGGGTGCCACTCAGCGGTGGTACTGCGCCGACAGCTCGTGGACGGCCTCGAAGAAGGCGCCGGCGTTGGCCGGGTCGACTTCCGGGGTGACGCCGTGGCCGAGGTTGAACACCTGGCCGCTGCCCTGGCCGTAGGCGGCGAGGATGCGCCCCACCTCGGCGCGGATGGCGGCGGGGTTGGCGTAGAGCACGGCCGGGTCCATGTTGCCCTGCAGGGCGACCTTGGAACCGACGCGGGCGCGGGCGCTGCCGATGTCGCAGGTCCAGTCCAGGCCCAGGGCCTCGGCGCCGCTGTCGGCCATGGATTCCAGCCACAGGCCGCCGCCCTTGGTGAACAGGATCACCGGGACGCGACGCCCGTCATGCTCGCGGATCAGCCCATCGATGATCTGCTTCATGTAGGCCAGGGAGAACTCCTGGTAGGCCGCCGCCGAGAGGCTGCCGCCCCAGGAATCGAAGATCTGCACCGCCTGGGCGCCGGCGAGGATCTGCCCGTTGAGGTAGGCGATGATCGATTTCGCCAGCTTGTCGAGCAGGGCGTGCATGGCCTGGGGATCGTTGTAGAGCATCGCCTTGGACTTGCGGAAGTCCTTGCTGGAGCCGCCTTCGACCATGTAGGTGGCCAGGGTCCAGGGGCTGCCGGTGAAGCCGATCAGCGGCACGCGGCCGTTCAGCTCGCGGCGGATGTTGCGCACGGCGTCCATCACGTAGCCCAGGTCCTGCTCGGGATCGGGGATCGGCAGGGCCTCGACGTCGGCCAGGCTACTGACCACCTTCTTGAAGCGCGGACCTTCACCGGTCTCGAAGTACAGGCCCTGGCCCATGGCATCGGGGATGGTGAGGATGTCGGAGAAGAGGATCGCCGCGTCCAGCTGCGGGTAGCGGTCCAGCGGCTGGATGGTGACCTCGCAGGCCAGCTCGGGGTTCTTCATCAGGCTGACGAAGTCACCGGCCTTGGCGCGGGTGGCCCGGTATTCCGGCAGGTAACGACCGGCCTGGCGCATCATCCAGACGGGGGTGACATCAACGGGCTGCTTGAGCAGGGCGCGGAGGAAACGGTCGTTCTTCAAGACGGTCATGGCAGTGTCCAACGAAAAAGTGCGGGCATTTTCGCAAAGCCCAACGCAAAAGGCACGGCGGGTGCCGTGCCTTTTGTCTATCGCGACCATTTGACGCGCTCGAAGCCTACGCCGCCGGTGGATGCAAAGAGCGGCATCCACCCTACGCACTTGCAGCTTGCAGCTTGTGGCTTACCTCTTAAACACCGAGATAATCGAGGATGCCTTCGGCAGCGTTGCGGCCTTCGAAGATCGCCGTCACCACCAGGTCGGAACCCCGGACCATGTCGCCACCGGCGAAGATCTTCGGGTTGCTGGTCTGGTGCTTGAACTGGTTCTGCTCGGGTGCGACCACACGGCCCTGGCTGTCGATGCTGATGTCGAACTGCTCGAACCAGGAAGCCGGGCTCGGGCGGAAGCCGAAGGCGATCAGCACGGCTTCCGCCGGGATGATTTCCTCGGAGCCCGGGATCGGCTCGGGGCTGCGACGGCCACGGGCGTCCGGCTCGCCGAGACGGGTCTCGACCACCTTGACGCCTTCCACCTTGTCTTCGCCGACGATGGCGATGGGCTGGCGGTTGAAGAGGAATTTCACGCCCTCTTCCTTGGCGTTCTTCACCTCTTTGCGCGAGCCGGGCATGTTTTCTTCGTCGCGACGGTAGGCGCAGGTCACGGATTTGGCGCCCTGGCGGATGGAGGTGCGGTTGCAGTCCATCGCGGTGTCGCCGCCGCCGAGGACCACGACGCGCTTGCCCTTCATGTCGATGAAGTCTTCCGGCGCCTTTTCGAAACCGAGGTTGCGATTGACGTTGGCGATGAGGAAGTCGAGCGCGTCGTGCACGCCCGGCAGGTCTTCGCCCGGGAAGCCGCCCTTCATGTAGGTGTAGGTGCCCATGCCCATGAACACGGCGTCGTACTCATCCAGCAGCTGCTGCATGGTGACGTCCTTGCCGATCTCGGTGTTCAGGCGGAACTCGACGCCCATGCCGGTGAAGACTTCACGGCGGCGGCTGAGGACGGTCTTCTCCAGCTTGAACTCGGGGATGCCGAAGGTCAGCAGGCCACCGATCTCGGGGTTCTTGTCGAACACCACCGGGGTCACGCCGTTGCGCACCAGGATGTCGGCACAGCCGAGCCCGGCCGGGCCCGCACCGATGACGGCGACGCGCTTGCCGGTGGGCTTGACCTTGGACATGTCCGGCCGCCAGCCCATGGCGAAGGCGGTGTCGGTGATGTACTTCTCCACCGAGCCGATGGTGACCGCGCCGAAACCGTCGTTGAGGGTGCAGGCACCTTCGCAGAGGCGGTCCTGCGGGCACACGCGGCCGCAGACTTCCGGCAGGGTGTTGGTCTGGTGGGACAGTTCGGCGGCGGCCAGGATATTGCCTTCGGAAACCAGCTTCAGCCAGTTCGGAATGAAGTTGTGCACCGGGCACTTCCACTCGCAATAGGGGTTGCCGCAACCGAGGCAACGGTGCGCCTGGTCAGCCGCTTGCTGCGGCTTGAACAGGTCATGGATCTCGACGAATTCGCGCTTGCGCTGACGCAGCAGCTTCTTCTTCGGATCCTTGCGCCCGACCTCGATGAACTGGAAGTCGTTGTTCAGACGTTCAGTCATTTGAAAAACCTCTTAACAGCAGCGGCAAGCTACAAGTTGCAAGCTGCAAGACTCATCACGGTTAGCCGGCGGGCCCGGCGTGCATCACGCTCGGGCTCGCGGCTTGGGCTGCTTGTTATTGCGGGTTGGCTCGGGTGCTGGAGAGCAGCGACGCCAGGTTCGCGGCCTTGGGCTTGACCAGCCAGAACTTGCGCAGGTAGTCGTCCAGGTTCTCCAGCAGGTGGGCGCCCCACTCGCTTTCGGTTTCCTTGACGTACTCGGCCAGCACGCTTTGCAGGTGGCTGCGGTAAGCCTCCATCGCCTCGTTGCTGATGCGCTGGATTTCCACCAGTTCGTGGTTGACCCGGTCGACGAAGCTGTTGTCCAGGTCGAGCACGTAGGCGAAGCCGCCGGTCATGCCCGAGCCGAAGTTGTAGCCGGTCTTGCCGAGGACGCAGACGAAGCCGCCGGTCATGTATTCGCAGCAGTGGTCGCCGGTGCCTTCCACGACGGTGTGGGCGCCGGAGTTGCGCACGGCGAAACGCTCACCTGCGGTGCCCGCGGCGAACAGCTTGCCGCCGGTGGCGCCGTACAGGCAGGTATTGCCGATGATGGCCGACTCCTGGGTCTTGAACGGGCTGCCCTTGGGCGGGGTGATGACCAGCTTGCCGCCGGTCATGCCCTTGCCGACGTAGTCGTTGGCGTCGCCTTCGAGGTACAGGTTCAGGCCACCGGCGTTCCACACGCCGAAGCTCTGGCCCGCCGTGCCCTTGAAGCGGAAGGTGATCGGCGCCTTGGCCATGCCCTGGTTGCCGTGCACACGGGCGATTTCGCCGGAGACACGGGCACCGATGGAACGGTCGCAGTTGCAGATATCCAGGGCGAACTCGGCGCCGCTCTTGGCATCGATGGCAGCCTTGGCCATCTCGACCATCTTCTCGGCCAGCAGGCCCTGGTCGAACGGCGGGTTCTTCTCGACTTCACAGAACTGCGGCTTGTCGGCCGGAACCTTGTCGCTGCCCAGCAGCGGGGACAGGTCCAGGTGGCCTTGCTTCTCGGTCTCACCGGGGAGCATTTCCAGCAGGTCGGTACGGCCGATCAGCGCGCCCAGGCTCGGTACACCGAGCTTGGCCAGCCACTCGCGGGTGTCTTCGGCGACGTAGGTGAAGTAGTTGGTGACCATCTCGACGGTGCCGATGAAGTGGTCCTTGCGCAGCTTGTCGTTCTGGGTGGCGACGCCGGTGGCGCAGTTGTTCAGGTGGCAGATGCGCAGGTACTTGCAGCCCAGGGCGACCATCGGGCCGGTGCCGAAGCCGAAGCTCTCGGCGCCGAGGATGGCGGCCTTGATCACGTCGAGGCCGGTCTTCAGGCCACCGTCGGTCTGTACCCGGACCTTGCCGCGCAGGTCGTTGCCGCGCAGGGTCTGGTGGGTTTCGGCAAGGCCGAGCTCCCAGGGGCTGCCGGCGTACTTGATGGAGCTCAGCGGCGATGCGCCGGTGCCACCGTCGTAGCCGGAGATGGTGATCAGGTCGGCGTAGGCCTTGGCCACGCCGGCGGCGATGGTGCCGACACCGGCTTCCGCCACCAGCTTCACCGAGACCAGCGCCTTGGGGTTGACCTGCTTGAGGTCGAAGATCAGCTGCGAAAGGTCTTCGATGGAGTAGATGTCGTGGTGCGGCGGCGGCGAGATCAGGGTCACGCCGGGCACCGCATAGCGCAGCTTGGCGATCAGGCCGTTGACCTTGCCGCCGGGCAGCTGGCCGCCTTCACCGGGCTTGGCGCCCTGGGCGACCTTGATCTGCAGCACTTCGGCGTTGACCAGGTACTCGGGGGTGACGCCGAAGCGGCCGGTGGCGACCTGTTTGATCTTGGAGCTGCGTACGGTGCCGTAGCGCGCCGGGTCTTCACCGCCCTCACCGGAGTTGGAGCGGCCGCCCAGGCGGTTCATGGCCTCGGCCAGGGCCTCGTGGGCTTCCGGAGACAAGGCGCCGAGGGAGATGCCGGCCGCGTCGAAGCGCTTGAAGATGGCGTCCAGCGGTTCGACCTGGTCAAGGGACAGCGGCTGCTCGGCGAGTTTCACCTTGAGCAGGTCGCGCAGCATCGACACCGGGCGGTTGTCCACCAGGGCGGCGTATTCCTTGTACTTCTCGTAGTTGCCCTGCTGCACGGCAGCCTGCAGGGTGTTCACCACGTCGGGGTTGTAGGCGTGGTACTCGCCGCCGTAGACGAACTTCAGCAGGCCGCCCTGCTGGATCGGCTTGCGGTTGTTCCAGGCCTCATTGGCGAGCAGTTTCTGCTCGGCCTCGATGTCGACGAAGCGTGCACCCTTGATTCGACTGGCGACGCCACGGTAGCTGAGCTCGACCACTTCCTCGGACAGGCCGACGGCTTCGAACAGCTGCGCACCGCGGTAGGAGGCGATGGTGGAGATGCCCATCTTCGAGAGGATTTTCAGCAGGCCCTTGGAGATGCCCTTGCGGTAGTGCTTGAAGACTTCGTAGAGATCGCCCAGGACTTCGCCGGTGCGGATCAGGTCGGCCAGCACTTCGTAGGCCAGGTAGGGGTAGACGGCGGAAGCGCCGAAGCCCACCAGGACGGCGAAGTGGTGCGGGTCACGCGCGGTGGCGGTCTCGACCAGGATGTTGCAGTCGCAACGCAGGCCTTTTTCGGTCAGGCGGTGGTGCACCGCGCCAACGGCCAGGGAGGCGTGGGCCGGGAGCTTGCCGGGGGCGATGTGGCGGTCGGTGAGGACCAGCAGCACCTTGCCGGAGCGCACGGCCTCTTCGGCCTGGTCGGCGATGTTGCGCACAGCGGCCTCGAGGCCGACGGACTCGTCGTAGTTGAGGTCGATGACCTGGCGCTCGAAGCCTTCACGGTCGAGGCTCATCAGCGCACGCCACTTGGCGGGAGAGATCACCGGGCTGCTGAGGATCACGCGGGTGGCGTGCTCGCGGGACTCGGAGAAGATGTTGCGCTCGGCGCCCAGGCAGATTTCCAGGGACATCACGATGGCTTCGCGCAGCGGGTCGATCGGCGGGTTGGTGACCTGCGCGAACTGCTGGCGGAAGTAGTCGTAGGTGGAGCGCACACGACGCGAGAGCACGGCCATGGGGGTGTCGTCGCCCATGGAGCCGACGGCTTCCTGGCCCTGCTCACCGAGCGGACGCAGGACCTGATCACGCTCCTCGAAGGTGACCTGGTACATCTTCATGTACTGCTTCAGCTGGTCACTGTCGTAGCTGGCCACGCCATGGTCGTCGTCGAGCTTGGCCTGGATGCGCACGGCGCTCTGGCGCAGCCACTGCTTGTAGGGGTGGCGCGACTTGAGGCGGTTATCGATGTCGTCGGTGGTCAGGACCTGGCCGGTCTCGGTGTCCACGGCGAGGATCTGGCCCGGGCCGACACGGCCCTTGGCGATCACGTCTTCGGGCTTGTAGTCCCAGACGCCGATCTCGGACGCCAGGGTGATGTAGCCGTTGCTGGTGGTGACCCAGCGGGCCGGGCGCAGGCCGTTGCGGTCGAGCAGGCAGACGGCGTGGCGGCCGTCGGTCAGCACGACGCCGGCGGGGCCGTCCCAGGGCTCCATGTGCATGGAGTTGTATTCGTAGAAGGCGCGCAGGTCGGCGTCCATGGTCTCGACGTTCTGCCAGGCCGGCGGAATGATCATGCGCAGGCCGCGGAACAGGTCGATGCCGCCGGTGACCATCAGCTCGAGCATGTTGTCCATGCTGGAGGAGTCGGAACCGACGCGGTTGACCAGCGGGCCGAGCTCGTCGATATCGGGCAGTTGGTCGTTGGCGAACTTGGTGCGACGGGCCAGGGCCCAGTTGCGGTTGCCGGTGATGGTGTTGATCTCGCCGTTGTGGGCGAGGAAGCGGAAGGGCTGCGCCAGCGGCCACTTCGGCAGGGTGTTGGTGGAGAAGCGCTGGTGGAAGACGCAGATGGCGGTCTGCAGGCGTTCGTCACCCAGGTCCGGGTAGAACTGCTGCAGGTCGGCCGGCATCATCAGGCCTTTGTAGATGATGGTCTTGTGCGAAAAGCTGCAGATGTAGTGCTCGCTGTCGTCGGCGTTGGCCACCGAGGAACGACGGCGGGCGCTGAACAGCTTGATGGCCATTTCCTGGTCGGAGAGGCCTTCACCGCCGATGAACACCTGCTCGATCTGCGGCAGGCGCTCCAGGGCCAGGCGACCGAGGACGCTGGTGTCGGTAGGCACCTTGCGCCAGCCGATCAGCGTGAGGCCGGCGGCTTCGATCTCGCGGTTCATGTTGGCACGGGCGGCTTCGGCGCGGGTCTGGTCCTGGTTCAGGAAGACCATGCCGACGGCGTATTGGGCCGGCAGCTCGACCGCGAACTCGGCCTTGGCCGTGGCACGCAGGAACAGATCGGGTTTCTGGATCAGCAGGCCGCAACCGTCACCGGTCTTGCCGTCGGCGTTGATACCGCCGCGGTGGGTCATGCAGGTCAGTGCTTCGATAGCGGTTTGCAAAAGATGGTGGCTTGCCTCGCCTTGCATATGGGCGATCAAGCCGAAACCGCAGTTATCCTTGAACTCATCAGGATGGTACAGACCTGCTTTCATAGGGAACTCTCACCAGGAACTGCCTTGTTAAAAAGGCAAAATTGCTTTGTAGTTCAACCAGTTACCACACGCGCAGGACTAGGCGCCAGCTTTGCGCAGGCAAAAGGGAGGTCATTGTACATATCCACCTGGCTCGTCACAAATCTTCACGACGATCCAATGAAAGTTTATGTCGCCAAACCGAAGGATTAGACCGGAAGGTCGTGCTATCGACCCTCCGGTCACGGAGGCGGGAGGGAGAGGAGGCCCGCTGTCAGCGGGCGATTTCCTGCTGGATGCTGGCGAAGCTCTTGGGCCAGGGCTTGCCGGCCTGGACCTTGGCGGGAAGACCCTTGATCGCGGCCTGGGCGGCATTGCGACTGGCGAAGTTGCCGTAGGTGACGACGTACAGCGGCTTGCCCTGGTGGACCTTCTTGAAGTAGCGGTACTCGCCGCCATTCTGCTGGACGAACGCCTTGGCGCTGCCTTCGGAGCTGGTGCCGAGAATCTGCACGGCATAGTGGCCGCCAGCCTGGGAGCGGTACCAACCATCACCTGCACCGGCGGATGCGGTGCCGGCGCTGGCCACGGTCGGCGCGGCAGCGGGCTTGGCTGCGGCAGGCTTCTCGGCCGGCTTGGCTGGCGGGGTGGCCGCAACGACGGGCTTCGCAGGTGCTGCCGGAACCGCAGCAGGTGCGGACGAAGCCGTGGTCGGCGCGGTGGCGATCGGCTGGATAGGTTTGACCGCCGCTGGCTGCTGGGTGATCACCGGAGCCGGCGGCACGGCCGGAGTGGCACCCGCAACGGCGCCAACGGGCGGCGCGACAGTGGTGACGGTCGGCGGGATGGTCGCCTGGGAACCGGGCTGGGCGCCGCCATCATCGAGATCATCCTGACCGGCGGCCTGGGCCAGCGGTTCACGGATCACCGGCTGCGCTTCCCCCACCAGGGGCAAGGGGAGCGGTTGCGAGGAGCCGGCGAACTCGACGGCAGGTGCACCACCCGGTGCCGGGGCCTGGCCAGCGGGCGCCTCAGCAGCGGGTGCCGGCTGCTGCCCCATGGGCAGTTGCGCAGTGGTGGGCTGGGTGGACGCCGGGCTATCCGAGCGATTCTGCATCGCCAAGGCCGCAACCACGCCAATCGCGACGACCCCCAGTGCCAGCAGGTGCTTCTTCGGTAGATTCAAGCTGAACCCTCCTTTGCGCGAGGCCCCCCGCTCGGCGAGCATGGCCTCGACCAACAGTTCACGAGCGGACTGATTGATGCCGCCGGGCCAGCCACCGGATTGCAGATGAACGTCCTCGATCTGCTCTTCGGTCAGCAGCTCAATCCCCTGTCCGGCGCCCTCGAGCCGCTGCGCCAGATATTCGCGGGTTTCGTCCTCGCTGTAGGGCAGAAGTTCAATGGCATGGAAACGTTCTTCGCCATCGGCCAGCAGTTCCAGGCGTGGCAGCAGGCTGGAATCAGCGAAGAGAAACACGTGCGGGCGCGCTTCACTGTTGCCCGCAGCCAGTGCCAGCAGGTTGTCGAGGCCTGCATCGTCGAGTTCTTCGGCATCGTCTACCAGCAGGTAGACCTCCTGGCCGGTCAGCGCCAGTTGCCCGACCTGAGCAAGGATGGAGCGCGAGTCGGTCTGCGCCACACCCAGCCCCTGGGCGACCAGGCGCATCAGGCCACCGGCCTCGGCTGCGCCACGTGCGGATATCACCACGCTTTGCACCGCCTGCTTGTTGGTGCTGGCGACCAGCGCCTGGCGCAGCAAGGTCTTGCCGCTGCCCTGGGGACCGGTCACCACCAGCAGCAGCTGGCTGTAGCGGGCCAGGTGATGCAGCTGCCCCAGCACCGGCTTGCGCTGGGCGGGATAGAACTTGAAGCCGGGTACCCGCGCGGCGAAGGGGTCGTGGGTGAACTGGTAGTGGGCCAGGAAGGCCTCATCGGCGTGCAGGCTGGTCATGGGACTCTTTTTACTCTCCAAGCTGGTCAGCCAGGGCGCGGTAGTCCGCGCTCAGGGTGTCGTCCAGAATATTTCGCGGGTAATCCGCCGTCACATCGGCCTCGCCGATCGCGCGCAACAGCACCAGGCGCAGCTGACCGTCGAGGACCTTCTTATCAACTGCCATGTGTTCGAGGAACTGCGCAGGCGTCATCTCCTCCGGCGGCACGATGGGCAGGCCGGCATCGCGCAGCAGGCGGATCGAACGATCACGCTCCTCTTCGCTGATCCAGCCCAGGCGCCGGGACATCTCCAGGGCCATTACCGTACCGGCCGAAACCGCCTCGCCGTGCAGCCAGACGCCATAGCCCATGTGGGTCTCGATGGCGTGGCCGAAGGTGTGGCCGAGGTTGAGGGTGGCACGCACGCCGGACTCGCGCTCATCGGCACCCACTACACGCGCCTTGGCGGCGCAGGAGCGCTCGATGGCTTCGGTCAGGGGTTCCTGCTCCAGGCTGCGCAGGGCTGGCATATGCTCCTCCAGCCAAGGCAGGAAGGGCTCATCGCAGATCAGCCCGTATTTGATCACTTCGGCGAGGCCGGCGGAGAGCTCGCGCGGCGCAAGCGTGCGCAGCGTCGCAGTATCGATGATCACCGCCTGGGGCTGGTAGAAGGCACCGACCATGTTCTTGCCCAGCGGGTGGTTGATGCCAGTCTTGCCACCCACGGAGGAATCCACCTGGGACAACAGCGTGGTGGGCACCTGGATGAAGTCGACGCCGCGCTGATAGCAGGCCGCTGCAAAGCCAGCCATATCGCCGATCACCCCACCGCCCAGGGCAATGACGGTGGTACGACGATCATGACGCGCCGTGAGCAGGCCATCGAAAATCAGCTGCAGGGTTTCCCAGTTCTTGAAGGCTTCACCGTCGGGCAGCACGATCGGCTGCACCTTGTAGGCGGAAAGCGTGCGGGTCAGCTGTTCGAGGTAGAGCGGGGCGACGGTCTCGTTGGTGACGATTGCCACCTGCTTGCCGGCGATGTGGGGCGCGAAAAGCTCGACCTGCGACAGCAGGCCAGCGCCGATATGGATGGGATAACTACGCTCGCCAAGATCGACCTGAAGTGTCCGCATGGGGCCCCCGCTATGAAAAGGGCACTAGGATAGCGCAGTTCCGCCCCTGCTTTAACGGGGTGGCAGTGCCTGCAATCGTTCGAGTATCTCCTGCACCACCATGCGTGGCGGCCGCTCGTCGGTCTCGATGATGATGTCAGCGATTTCGCGGTAGAGGGGATCACGGATAGCCATCAGGTCGCGCAGCACCCGACCTGGATCGGCAGTGCGCAGCAAAGGCCGGTTGCGATCGCGGGAAGTGCGGTCGATCTGCTGCTCCACCGAGGTGTGCAGATAGACCACGCGGCCGCCGCCCCTAAGCGCTTCCCGGTTGGCTGGGCGTAAGACAGCACCGCCACCGGTCGCAACTACCACACCATCAGCGAGGCAGAGCTCTTCCAGCATCGACTGCTCGCGATCGCGAAAGCCCTGCTCGCCTTCGACATCGAATATCCAGGGGATATCCGCGCCCGTCCGCTGCTCGATTTCCTTATCGGAATCCTTGAAGGGCAGGCGCAGTTCTTTGGCAAGCAGACGCCCGATGGTGCTCTTTCCAGCTCCCATCGGGCCAACGAGGATCAAATTACGCACTGATGTCAGCGACTCACCGCAATAGCCTGGTTGTTCATGATACGCGGGGTGAGGAAGACCAACAGCTCGGATTTACTATCTTCCACCACGTCACGCTTGAACATACGTCCCAGGTAGGGAAGATCGCCAAGGAAGGGAACCTTGTCAGTCGTTTTGGTTTGCGTATTGGAAAAGACACCGCCGATCACGATCGTCTCGCCGTCGCTTACCAGAACCTTTGCATTGACCTCGTTCTTGTTGATAGGGGGAACGCCATTGACTTGCCGGGAGAAGTCCGGGGCATCCTTCGTCACCTTGACTTCCATGATGATGCGGTTGTCTGGCGTGATTTGAGGTGTCACTTCAAGGGACAGCGCAGCCTCTTTAAACGACACGGTAGTCGCGCCACTTGAACTGGCTTCCTGGTAGGGAATCTCGGCCCCTTTCAATATCTTCGCAGTCTCTTTATCGGAGGTGACTACCTTGGGCTGAGATACGATCTCGCCATTACCGGTTTTCTCCATCGCAGAGAGTTCGAGATCCAGAATCGTATTGTCCGTTACGAAACCAATACCAATGGAGGAACTAGCGTTGTCGACCCCCATGTCAACGAAGGTTCCGAGGGCAGTATTGGGGCTGGTGCCCCCACCTCCGACCCGGTTACCGCCCGCGCCGCCAACAACAAAGTTATTGTCACCAACACGGGCACCGCGCCAATTCACACCGAGCGACTTATCGTAGTCCACGTTCGCTTCAACGATGCGAGCCTCAATCATCACCTGACGAACCGGGATATCCAGCTGAGCCACTATACGTCGCAACTCGTCTAGCTTGTCTTGAGTCTGATAGGCAATGATGCTGTTGGTACGATCATCAACGGTGACGGAGCCACGCTCGTCGCTACCGGTAGTTTCATCGCCGCTAGTCACTGACTGAAACAGCTGGGCAATGTCCGCCGCCTTGGCGTAGTTAACCTGGATCAGCTCACGACGCAGCGGTGCCAATTCGGCAATCTGTTTCTGAGACTCGAGTTCCTGGCGTTCACGCGCAGCGATCTCGTCTGCCGGCGCTACCAGCAGCACGTTACCGATCTTGCGTTTGTCGAGACCCTTGGTCTTCAGCACGAGATCCAACGCCTGGTCCCAGGGCACATTCTGCAGGCGCAGCGTGATATTGCCTTGAACGGTATCCGAGGCCACGAGGTTGAGGTCGGTGAAGTCGGCGATCAACTGCAACACCGAACGCACATCGATATCCTGGAAGTTCAGCGAGAGCTTCTCACCGGAGTAGGCGAAGCGTTCGTTCTTGCGCTTCTCGACATCATCCTGCGTCAACGGCTTGATGCTGACAGTGAGCTTATTCTCGGTCTGATACGCCAGATAGTCGTAAAAGCCCGTGGGCTCGATGGTGATGCTGGCGTTCCCCGAAGAGCCAGAGGCACTGACGAATTGAACGGGGGTCGCGAAGTCCTTCACATCAAGACGGACACGCAGGGACTCAGGAAGCTGGGTCTTGGAGAAGTCGAGGCGGATCTTGCCACCCTGCTCCTGAATATCAGGGCTAACGGTCGGGTCGGACAGCGTGATGACGACATTGCCCTCACCCTGGTCGCCGCGCTGGAAGTCGATATTGCTGATCGCCTTGCCAGCCGCAGCATAAGCTTTGACGGGCGCAGCTACCACAGGAGCGGCTACAGGAGCGGCACTGGCAGCTTGCTGACCAGCAACAGCTGCTTCACCGACTACGACGAAAAGATTGTTACCCTCGACGCGCGTACTGTAAGGCACGAGTGTCGCTAGATTGACGATCAACCGGGTACGATCTTTCGCTTCGACGATAGTGACGCTGCGCGCATTACCAACGCCAAGCTCACGGTTCTTGCTACCCAGCTTGTTGGCCACCCCGGGAAGGTCCAGGGCGATACGCGCCGGCTGCTCGATGGTATAGCCGCGCGGTGCCGCAATGGGCTCGTCAAAAGCGAGTTTCAGTTCGACCTTGCCGCCAGGCAAAGCCGCTACATCGAGGCCCTGCAGGTCAGCAGCCAGCAGTACTGGCGACAACATGGCGGCCAATAGAGAAATACCGAGGCGCGAAAGCGAGCTGTTCATTATCTGGTTCCGTTGTGCAGACCGGTGTTTGTTGTTCATAAGTCACCCCGCCCTTAAGAGCGCTCCTTGAGCGTGAGACTGCGCGGACGCTCCAGCCAGCCGCCCTCTCCGTCCGGGACTATCTCGACGACGTCAATCTTGGATTCATTGATAGCGATGACTTTGCCGTCATTTCGGCCCAGGAAATCGCCAACCCTTATTCGGTGCACCCCTCCCGCGCCCCGAACCAGAGCAAACATGCCCCCCTCGTTGGAAAGCGTGCCTACCATCTCGAACGCTTCGATATTGAAGCCTTCAAGGAACTGCTTGACCCGGGTTTCATCCGGGTGCACGTCCTTGCTGCCCTTTATCTTGTTCGCCAGATCAATCTTGACCGGTGGCTGGAACGGGCTACGCAAGGCAGCGGCGCTGTATGTAAAAGCTTCATAGGGCTGAAACTTCGGGAGCGGCTCAATCGACCCCTTCGGGCGAGCACGAACATCATCCATGTACGCTTGAAGATCAGCAAAGTCGCCGCTATTCCCGCAACCGGAAAGACTAGCCAGCAGCAGACCAGAAATAATCAGACGGGCGCTGGTAATCATTTTTGCAGCCCCTTGTCGTTATAGCGATAGGTCTTGGCCAGGATACTCATACGCAGCTTTGACGTACTGTCTACATCCAGCGGAGTGATGGAGAAGTCATGCAAAGTAACGATACGTGGCAGGCTGGCAACACCACTGACGAAGGTTGCAAGATCGTGATAGCTACCGACCACGGAGATCTGAATCGGCAGTTCGATATAGAACTGCTGAGTGGTCTCAGGCAGCAGTTTGATTTCTTCGAACTCGAGCCCACTTCCCAACCCGGTTCGAGTGATGTCTTCCAATAGCCCTGGCACTTCGGTATCGCTTGGCAACTGGCGAAGAAGCGCACCGAAGGAGGTTTCCATCTCCTTCATCTGATCCTTGTACGCTTCAAGGTTGGCCGCTTGGAAAGCCTTGGTGGTGAACTGCTGCTTCAGTGTTTCTTCTTCAGCGCGCTGCTGATCAAGTTGCAGTTCAAGGTCCTTGAGGTGGAAGTTGTAGCCCAGCGCCAGAATGGCAGCCATCAACAACACACAGGCTATGATCTTTACAGCAACCGGCCATGAACCAACATTGTTGAAATCAAGGTCATTTAGATCAACCTTGCGCAAGCTTTCGAGGGAGTCAGCCAAACTCATTTTTTGACTCCTTCTGCATCAACGGCGGGCTGAGTCTGCTGAACCGTCAGCTGGAATACGTTCGCCTGGTCAACTGCACCTGCTGTAATCGCCCTAACTTCGGTCAGATTAGGTGCGGTCAGCCATTCAGAGGCATCGAGGTTACGCATCAGGTTCGAAACCCTGTTGTTTGATTCAGCAGCACCGACAATGGCAATGTTTTGCCCGATCATTTTCACTCCGGTGAAATAGACACCATCCGGCAGCGTGCGAACCAACTGATCGAATACACGGCCGATGATCGGCCGGTTGCCTTGAAGGTCCTGAATGATCTTCATCCGCTCGAGCAACTGCTGGCGACGGGTCTTGAGTTCGCTGATCTCCTTGATCCGCGTATCCAGGACGGCGATTTCCTTGCGCACGAATTCGTTACGTGCCTGCTGGTTCTCGATTTCACCGTTCAGGTACTGGTCACCAAGGAATACCAGGCCGGCCGATACCACCAGCACACCCGCCAGGGCGACGAGGAAGCGCTGCTTGCGCTCCTCGCGCAGCTGCTCCCGCCAGGGAAGTAGGTTGATGCGTGCCATCAGTCGAAACTCCTCATCGCCAGTCCGCAGGCAATCATCAGCGCCGGGGCATCACTGGCCAATGCACCCGCATTGACCTTGCCGCTCAGCGCCATCTCCGCGAAGGGGTTGGCAACCTGGGTAGGAGTGCCGATCTTCTGCTGGATCAGCCGATCCAGATCAGGAATGGACGCAGTACCGCCCGCCAGGAGGATGTAGTCGACATCGTTGAACTGACCCGCAGCGAAGAAGAACTGCAGCGAGCGAGACACTTGCTGAACCACTGCATCCTTGAACGGCTGCAACACTTCGCTGTCGTAGTCATCCGGAAGACCGCCCTGCTTCTTGGCAAGACCGGCTTCTTCCACGGACAGGCCATAGCGACGCTGAATCTCCTCGGTGAGCTGACGCCCACCAAAAAGCTGCTCGCGGCTGTAGATGGTGCGCCCGTTGTGCAGAACGCTCAGCGTCGTCATGGTCGCGCCGATATCCACCACCGCGACAGTCAACTCGTCATGGCCGCTACCCAACTGCGCAGCGAGCAGCCCATAGGCACGCTCCAACGCATAGGCTTCGACATCGACGACCTTGGCGGTCAGACCTGCAAGCGCCAGCGCCGCCTCACGGACTTCGACGTTCTCCTTGCGGCATGCCGCAAGCAGCACATCGACCCTTTCGGAGTTGCGCGAAGACACACCCTGCACTTCGAAGTCGATGGCGACTTCTTCCAGCGGGTATGGGATGTACTGGTCCGCCTCGATCTTCAGCTGGTTTTCCAACTCGTCGTCGGAAAGACCGGCATCCATCTCGATGGTCTTGGTGATTACAGCGGAGCCCGCCACGGCAACAGCCACGGACTTGGAGCTGGCTTTCGCCTTGCTCAGAACACGGGACAACGCCTGGCCGACCCCCTCCAGTTCGGCGATGTTCTTTTCGACCACAGCATTCGGTGGGAGCGGCTCGACGGCGTAAGCCTCTACCTTGTAGCGGCTTCCCGAGCGACTCAATTCAAGGAGCTTGACTGAGGTCGAGCTTATGTCGATCCCCAGCAGCGTATTCGCTTTCTTGTTGAAGAGCCCTAGCACGACCGATTTCCTATCAGCATCCGAGACTTACGGACGATTTATGTTTTTCCACATTAAATAACAGTCTTGACAGAAGCGCAAATGGCGACCCAGGAAAAAAAACGCTTATAATGTGAACAGTTTTTCCCTTTTAAGATCTGCTTCCGCTTAACTCATTCTTTTATCTGGAAATCCAAGAGCCTTGATACGCCTGCTGAAGTTTTTCTGGTGGTCCTGCGTCGCCGTTTTTTGTGGGCTGTTGCTCAGTTTCAGCGGCGCTTACCTCTACCTTAGCCCGACTCTTCCTTCTGTCGATTCCCTACGCAGCATCCAGCTGCAGATCCCGCTGCGCGTGTACAGCAGCGACGGCAAGCTGATCGCCGAATTCGGCGAAATGCGCCGTGCGCCCATCCGTTTCGCGGACATACCACCAGAATTCATCCAGGCACTATTGGCTGCCGAGGATGACAACTTCGCCAACCATTATGGCGTCGACCTCACCAGCCTGGTGCGCGCTGCCACGCAATTATTGAAAAGCGGTCATATCCAGAGCGGCGGCAGCACCATCACCATGCAGGTGGCGAAGAACTATTTCCTCACCAGCGAGAGAAGTTTCTCCAGAAAGATCAATGAAATACTTCTCGCCCTGCAGATAGAACGGGAGCTCAGCAAGGATGAAATCCTCGAGCTTTACGTAAACAAGATCTACCTCGGCAACCGCGCCTACGGTATCGAAGCTGCTGCCCAGGTGTACTACGGCAAATCGATCCGTGATGTCAGCCTGGCACAGATGGCGATGATCGCCGGCCTGCCCAAGGCGCCCTCGCGCTTCAACCCGCTGGTCAACCCCGTACGCAGCAAGGAGCGCCGCGACTGGATCCTCGGCCGCATGCTCAAGCTCGGCCGCATCGACCAGGCACGCTATGACCAAGCGCTAGCAGAGCCGATCGACGCCAGCTACCACGTACCGACGCCGGAAGTGAACGCACCCTATGTTGCCGAAATGGCCCGCGCCGAGATGGTCGGCCGCTTCGGCAGCGAGGCCTACACCGAAGGTTTCCGCGTCACTACCACCGTACCGAGCGATCTGCAGGAAGCGGCCAACAATGCACTGCGCGGTGGGCTGATGGAGTACGACCAGCGCCACGGCTATCGCGGCCCGGAATCACGCTTCCCCGGCATGACCCGCGAAAGCTGGACGCAGGAACTGGCCAAGCAGCGAACCATTGGCGGCCTGGAGCCAGCGATCGTCACCCAGGTGGAGAAAAGCGGCCTCCTCGTGCTCACCCGTGGCGGCAAGGAAGAAACCGTCGGCTGGGACAGCATGAAATGGGCCCGCCCCTTCCTCAACACCAACAGCCTCGGCCCACGCCCCCAGCAGCCTGCCGACGTCGCCCAGGTCGGTGACCTGATCCGCGTTCAGCGCCAGGCCGATGGCAACCTGCTCTTCGTCCAGCAGCCGGCCGCTCAAAGCGCACTGGTATCCCTGGATCCGGAGAACGGCGCAATCCGCTCCCTGGTCGGTGGCTTCTCGTTCGAGCAAAGCAACTACAACCGCGCCGTCCAGGCCAAGCGCCAGCCAGGCTCAAGCTTCAAGCCGTTCCTCTACAGCGCCGCCCTGGATAACGGCTTTACCGCAGCCAGCCTGGTCAACGACGCCCCCATCGTCTTCGTCGACGAGTATCTGGACAAGGTCTGGCGCCCGAAGAACGACAACAACACCTTCCTCGGCCCGATCCGCCTGCGCGAGGCGCTCTACAAGTCACGCAACCTGGTATCGATCCGCCTGTTGCAGGCCGTGGGCATCGAATACGCGCTGAATTACATCAGCCGCTTCGGCTTCAACAAACAGGAACTGCCCCGCAACCTGTCCCTGGCCCTGGGCACCGCCACGCTGACGCCCATGGAGATCGCCAGCGGCTGGAGCACCTTCGCCAACGGCGGTTACAAGATCCAGCCCTACCTGATCGATCGCATCGAAAGCCGCGACGGCAAGGTGATCTTCACCGCCAACCCGCCTTCCGTGCCGAAAGACGACGCGCCGGATACCGAGGTCGCCCAGACGGTCGCCGCACCGGACAGCCGCCTACCCAGCGTCGAGCATCAGGAGCCGGCGGTAGCCGAGCGCATCGTCGACGCGCGCACCACCTACATCCTCAACAGCATGCTGCAGGATGTGATCAAGCGCGGCACCGGCAGACGCGCACTATCCATGGGTCGTGGCGATATCGCCGGCAAGACCGGCACCACCAACGAATCCAAGGACAGCTGGTTCTCCGGCTACAACGCCGATTACGTCACCACCGTCTGGGTCGGCTTCGACCAGCCGGAAAGCCTCGGTCGCCACGAGTACGGCGGCACCGTCGCCCTGCCCATCTGGATGACCTACATGAGCGCGGCCCTGAAGGACAAACCGGAGCACGTGCTGCCCGAGCCCGAAGGCATACTCACTCTGCGCATCGACCCCCTGAGCGGCCGCGCCGCAGCGCCAGGTGCGCCCAACGCCTTCTTCGAACTGTTCAAGAGCGAGGACTCACCGCCGCCGATGAGCGAGTTCGACCCAGGCATGAGTGCCCCGGGCAGCCCGCTGCCCGCAGACGAAGCCGCACCCATCGATCTGTTCTGATCACGCGTGCCAACCAGAAGCCCGTCTCCATGACGGGCTTTTTGCTTCACCCCAGAACGAAATAACAGCCAATAAAAAACCCGCCGTGAGGCGGGTTTTTCATCGACTGACGGATCAGCCGTTGAACACGTCATCCACCGACTTCAGCGGATAGTGTTTCGGGTAGGGTAGGGTCGCCACGCCGGACTCGATGGCAGCCTTGGCCACGGCATCGGAAACGATGGTGATCAGGCGCTTGTCCATGGGCTTCGGAATGATGTACTCGCGGCCGAACTCCAGGGAGTCCACGCCGTAGGCATCGCACACGTCCTTGGGCACCGGCAGCTTGGCCAGGTCACGCAGGGCCAGTGCGGCGGCGATCTTCATCTCTTCGTTGATGCGAGTGGCGCGAACGTCCAGGGCACCACGGAAGATGAAGGGGAAGCCCAACACGTTGTTGACCTGGTTCGGGTAGTCGGAACGACCGGTCGCCATGATCACATCGTTACGAGTGGCGTGAGCCAGCTCCGGCTGGATCTCCGGATCCGGGTTGGAGCAGGCGAAGACGATCGGATTCGGCGCCATGCGCTTGAGGTCTTCGGCGCTCAGCAGGTTGGCACCCGACAGGCCGACGAACACATCCGCACCATCCAGCGCGTCCGAGAGGGTGCGCTTGGGCGTTTCATGGGCGAAGACCGCCTTGTACTGGTTCAGATCGTCGCGGCTGGCATGGATCACGCCCTTGCGGTCGATCATGAAGATGTTTTCGACCTTGGCACCCATGCTCACCAGCAGTTTCATGCAGGAGATGGCTGCAGCGCCCGCACCGAGGCAGACGATCTTGGCTTCCGGCAGGCTCTTGCCGGCAATTTCCAGGGCGTTGAGCATGCCGGCAGCGGTCACGATCGCAGTGCCGTGCTGGTCATCGTGGAAGACCGGAATGTCGCACTGCTCGATCAGGGTGCGCTCGATCTCGAAGCACTCGGGCGCCTTGATGTCTTCGAGGTTGATGCCACCGAAGGTGATGGAGATGCGCTTGACGGTGTCGATGAAGGCCTGGGGGCTCTCGGCGTCGACTTCGATGTCGAACACATCGACACCGGCGAAGCGCTTGAACAGCACGCCTTTACCTTCCATGACCGGCTTGGAGGCCAGCGGGCCGAGGTTGCCCAGGCCCAGGATCGCGGTGCCGTCGGAGATAACTGCCACCAGGTTGCCCTTGCCGGTGTACTTGAAGGCCAGCTCCGGATCGCGGGCGATCTCGCGGACGGGCTCGGCCACACCCGGGCTATAGGCCAGCGACAGGTCGCGGGCGGTGGCGGTCGGCTTGGTCAGCTCGACGCTGAGTTTCCCGGGACGGGGCTGGGCGTGGTACTCGAGAGCGGCAGTTTTCAGATCAGACATTTTGGCATTCCGCTTTTACTGTGGTGACAGACGGACGGGCGAGGATACGCAAGATACCGGGGGGCGACAAGACTGTTCAGTCACGCTGCGTCAAGCCCTCTAACGTACGACTTTAAGCCAATCCCCCGCTTTCGGCTCGCCGATTGGATACAAATTATTCATCAATCGGATACGATTTTCCAGCTCGACGGGATCCCCCGGCAAACCAGCGCCGCGAGCCATGCTCCTGATGGTTTCGCCGGCCTTCACTTGCACCAGATGCAACCGCAGGGGCTGGGCCAGGTTCTTCTCTTCGGGCTTGAGCGAGCGGAAGCTGTGAATGACGGAAAGGAAGTTCGCATCCTCCGTTTCCAGGGAGGCCCTTTCTCTCATCCCAGCGATAAAGAGATACGCCTGATCCCCTTTGAAGACGACAGCCACACGTCGGGCGGAATCGCCGGGAATCACCGCAGTCACGCCTATCACGCCATCCTTGCTGAAGGTCTCCTCCATCACCAGGCGCTGGCGGCCCGCTCGCTTGTGCAGCAGCTCCGCAGGCGTCAGCCCCGGGGTGCGCTCCGCCAACTGCATGGCGATGAATGCCTGCTGGTCGGCGGTGTGACCGATCAGCGCATCGGACCTGTTGATCAGCTCCCAGCCATCCGGGTAGCGCAGCGCGAAGTCCAGGCCGACGTGATAGAACTGCTGCCCGCGCTGGATGCCCGACTCGGCGGAGTCACCGAAGGGCAAGCCCTCGATGGCCTTCAGGTAGGCATCACGGTTCACCTCCTGCTGCCCACCGGCCAGGGCCCGAGCCGGCCCGACCACTTGCTGCAGGCGCGTGTCGTTGTCCGGGTGGGTATCGAAAACGCCGTGGTAGCTGCCCGACTCGGGTACTTCCTGGCCCTTGCGCTTGGCCTCGTCGCGGGCGAACTCCTCCTGGTTCTTCAGCACCTTGACCACCTCGATCATCGCCTGGGGGTCGTAGCCGCTGCGGGCCAGGTACTGGGCGCCGAGACCATCGGCCTGCAGCTCCATGTCACGGCCGTACCCCCGGACCATCGCCCCGCCCAGCACATTGGTCAGGTCGCCTGCGGCACTGACGCCGGTGCCGATGGCCACCGCCTGGCCAAGGATGTTCCAGGCCTGGGACTGGCTCTGCTGCTGCACGCTGTGGCGCGCCGTGACGTGGCCCACCTCGTGGGCCAGCACCGCCGCCAGCTCCGCCTCGGAGCTCAGGTAGGCTATCAGGCCGCGATGTATATAGATGTAGCCGCCCGGCAGGGCGAAGGCGTTGATGTCCGGCGAGTCGACCACGGTGAAGATGTAATTGAGGTTGGCGCGGTGGCTGTGCTTTGCCAAGCGCTCGCCCACCCGCTGCACATAGGCCTGCAGCCGATCATCGGCGTAGCGGGGGTATTCCTTCTGGATCTGCTGGTTGTAGCGGCTGCCGAGGTCGAGTTCCTGGCTTTCGCTCATCATCACGAAATTGCGCTCGCCCGTGGCCGGGTTGACGGCGCAGCCGGTGAGGAGGGAGAGCAGCAGGCAGAGCAGCAGAATAGGTAAAGCGGGCATGGATCACCTCGGCGACCGCTCGCGCAACCACTGCGTCCTGCGGGGCTATGCGGTTTTTACGCTGCAGCCGGGGGCCGGTCAATCACTACCCTTGCGCAGGGGCGGGCGAACACCGGAAACGAAAAAGGCGCCCATCGGGCGCCTTTCTCTGTACAGCTGGAAGGCTTCATCGAAGCCTTCCCGGCTATTCGGTCGCTTATTTGGCGCCGAATACACCGAAACGCTGCTTGAAGCGATCGATACGGCCGCCGGTGTCCAGGACTTTCTGCTTACCGGTGTAGAACGGGTGGCACTCGGAGCAAACGTCGAGGCTGATGTTCTTGCCCAGGGTAGAGCGGGTCTTGATGACGTTACCGCAGCTGCAGGTAGCTTCGATCGCTACGTATTCGGGATGGATTTCCGGTTTCATGGCTTGATCCTCAGGTCTGGCGTGCCGCCACCCGACCCTATGTCGAGCACCGCACGGAAACAGGCGCGAGATGATACCAGAGCTTCGCCATCACGCAAGTCGGCCGCCACGCCTGGCGACGTGCGGCCGTGCTAGGATCGCCGCGCCCATTCGGAGACCCCCGTGCCCAACGCCATCCTGCGCCTTGCCCTGCCCTCGCCCCTGCGCCGCCTGTTCGACTACCGCGCACCCGCAGGCGTATCCGGTCGGCAGTTGCAGCCCGGCGTGCGCCTGCGCGTGCCCTTCGGCCGTCGCGAGGTGATCGGCGTCCTGGTGGAGGTGGCCGAGCACAGTGATGTTCCCGAAGACAAACTGCGCCCCGCCCTGGAACTGCTCGACCAGAAGCCGCCGCTGCCCGCCGAGCTGTTCAAGCTCTGCCTGTGGACCGCCCAGTACTACCAGCACAGCCTCGGCGACACCCTCAGTTGGGCGCTGCCCGTACTCTTGCGCCAGGGCGAACCCGCGGAAGTGCGCCAGGAGCGCTTCTGGCACGTCAGCGAAGGCGCCCGCGCCGAAGACCCGCGCCTGGCCCGCGCACCGCGCCAGCGCCAGGCGTTGACCACCCTCGCCCAGCACCCCCACGGCGTCGCCCACCAGTTGCTCAGCCAGCTGCAGTTGAACAAGGACAGCCTCGACCTGTTGCTGGAAAAGGGCCTGGTCTATATCGAGACCCGCCGCAGCACCGCCACGCCGCGCCATGAGCACTGGCTGGCCCAGGCCGAGCTGCCGCTCAACGCCGAACAGCGCGCCGCCTATGACGCCGTGTATTCCACCTTCGGCCAGTTCAACGCCTTTCTCCTCGCCGGCGTCACCGGCAGCGGCAAGACCGAGGTCTACCTGCAACTGATCCGCGAGACCCTCGCTGCCGGCAAGCAGGCCCTGGTGCTGATCCCCGAGATCAACCTCGGTCCGCAAACGCTGGAGCGCTTCTCCCGCCGCTTCAACGCACGCATCGCCCTGCTGCACTCGGCGGTGAACGACCGCGAGCGTCTCGATGCCTGGCTGGCAGCCCGCGACGGCGAGGCCGACATCATCATCGGCACCCGCTCGGCGCTGTTCACGCCGATGAAGAACCCCGGCCTGATCATCATCGACGAGGAGCACGACGCCTCCTACAAGCAGCAGGAAGGCCTGCGCTACCACGCCCGCGACCTGGCCCTGGTACGCGCACGCCAGGACAACATCCCCATCCTTCTCGGCTCCGCCACGCCCTCCCTGGAAAGCCTGCAGAACGCCCATGCCGGCCGCTACGGCCTGCTGCGCCTGACCCAGCGCGCCGGCGGCGCCCGCCAGCCACGCTTCCTGCGCCTGGACATCAAGAGCCGGCCGCTGGACTCGGGCCTCTCCGGGCCGCTGCAACAAGCCATCGAGCAGACCCTCAAGGCCGGCCAGCAGGTGCTGGTGTTCCTCAACCGCCGCGGCTTCGCCCCGACCCTGCTGTGCCATGACTGCGGCTGGATCAGCCAATGCCCGCGCTGCGACGCCCGGATGACCCTGCACCAGCGCTCCGGCGAACTGCGCTGCCACCACTGCGGCCATACCCAGCGCCAGCCCCGCGCCTGCCCGGACTGCGCCAAGGTCGACCTGCGTCCCGTCGGCGCCGGCACCGAGCGCGCGGAAGAGCGCCTGAACATCCTCTTCCCGGGCGTCCCCGTGCTGCGCATCGACCGCGACAGCACCGCGCGCAAGGACGCCATGAACAAGCTCTTCGCCACCATCAACAAGGGCGAGCCCTGCATCCTCGTGGGCACCCAGATGCTCGCCAAGGGGCACCACTTCCCCCGCGTCACTCTGGTGGCGATCCTCGATGCCGACGGTGGGCTGTTCTCCGCCGACTTCCGCGCCAGCGAGCGCATGGCCCAGCTCATCGTCCAGGTGGCAGGCCGTGCCGGGCGGGCGGAAGAACCGGGCCGGGTGATCATCCAGACCCACCTCGCCGACCACCCGCTGCTGGTGCAACTCACCGAGGAGGGCTACTTCGCCTTCGCCGAGCAGGCCCTGTCCGAGCGTCGTGCCGCCGGCCTGCCGCCCTTCGCCCACCTGGCACTGCTGCGTGCCGAAGCGCACAAACCCGGGCAGGCCGAGGAATTTCTCGATGCCGCCTGCGCCGAAGCGGAACATTTGCTCGCCGAACAGGGTCTGTCCGGCATCGAGTTGCTCGGCCCGGTGCCCGCCCCCATGGAGCGCCGTGCCGGCAAGCACCGTGCGCAGCTGCTGGTCCAGGCCAACGCCCGCGCCACCCTGCACCGCCTGCTGACGCCCTGGAGCCTGGCCCTGGAGCAGTTGCCCGGCGGGCGCAGCGTGCGCTGGTCACTGGATATCGACCCGATCGATCTTTTCTAGCGGCAGGTCACGTTCCAGGGCCGCCGCCAAGGGCTTCCCACATGCGGCTTGGCGCTTGCCGCTTGAAGCTGCGGGCTCCGCGCACCGATAATGCCCAGTTTTCAACCAGCGCCCAGGCGCCGCCGCACACCGGCCGAGAGCAGAACATGAAAGACACCATTCGCCAGCTGATCCAGCAAGCCCTGACCCGTCTCGCCAGCGAAGGCGTGCTGCCCGAGGGCCTCAGCCCGGCCATCCAGGTGGAAAACACCAAGGACAGGACCCACGGCGACTTCGCCAGCAACATCGCCATGATGCTGGCCAAGCCGGCCGGCCTGAAGCCGCGCGACCTGGCCGAAAAACTCATCGCCGCCCTGCCCCAGGACGACCAGGTGAGCAAAGTGGAGATCGCCGGCCCCGGCTTCCTCAACTTCTTCCAGAACACCCAGGCCCTGGCCCAGCGCCTGGACGCCGCCCTGGCCGACGCCCACCTGAATGTGCGCAAGGCCGGCCCGGCCCAGCGCGTGGTCGTCGACCTCTCCGCGCCGAACCTGGCCAAGGAGATGCACGTCGGCCACCTGCGCTCCACCATCATCGGTGACGGCGTGGCGCGGGTACTGGAGTTCCTCGGCGACGAGGTGATCCGTCAGAACCACGTGGGCGACTGGGGCACCCAGTTCGGCATGCTGCTGGCCTTCATGCAGGAACAGCCGGTGGGCAGCGACGCCGAACTGGCCGACCTGGAAGGCTTCTATCGCGCCGCCAAGAAGCGTTTCGATGAATCCAGCGAATTCGCCGATCGCGCCCGCGAGCTGGTGGTCAAGCTGCAAGCCGGCGACGACGAGTGCCTGCGACTGTGGAACCGCTTCAACGACATCTCCCTGAGCCACTGCCAGGCCGTCTACGACCGCCTGGGCGTGAAGCTCACCATGGCCGACGTCAAGGGCGAGAGCGCCTACAACGACGACCTGGCCAATGTGGTCGCCGACCTGCGCGCCAAAGGCCTGCTCACCGAGAGCGACGGCGCACTCTGCGTGTTCATGGACGAGTTCAAGAACGCCGAAGGCGACCCACTGCCGCTGATCGTGCAGAAAGCAGGCGGCGGTTACCTCTACGCCACCACCGACCTGGCCGCCACCCGCTACCGCAGCGGCGTGCTCAAGGCCGACCGCGCCCTGTATTTCGTCGACCAGCGCCAGGCCCTGCACTTCCAGATGGTCTTCGCCGCCGCGCGCCTGGCCGGCTTCGTGCGCCCCGACTTCGAAATGGAACACATGGGCTTCGGCACCATGAACGGCGCCGACGGCAAGCCCTTCAAGACCCGCGACGGCGGCACGGTGAAGCTGATCGACCTGCTCAACGAAGCCGAAGAGCGCGCCTACGCCCTGGTCAAGGAAAAGAACCCGGAGCTGGGTGACGCCGAACTGCGCCAGATCGGCCGCGCCGTCGGCATCGGCGCCGTGAAGTACGCCGACCTCTCCAAGCACCGCACCAGCGACTACAGCTTCAACTTCGAGCAGATGCTGAGCTTCGAGGGCAACACCGCGCCCTATCTGCTCTACGCCTACACCCGTACCGCCAGCGTGTTCCGCAAGCTGGGCAAGGGCATTGACGAGATCGGCGGGCAGATCATCCTCGCCGCCGAACAGGAGCAGGCCCTGGCCGGCAAGCTGGCGCAGTTCGCCGACACCCTCAACAACGTCGCCGCCAAGGGTGTGCCGCACATCCTCTGCACCTACCTCTACGACGTGGCCGGCCTGTTCTCCAGCTTCTACGAGAACTGCCCGATCCTCGCCGCCGAAGACGACGCCACCCAGCAAAGCCGCCTGCGCCTCGCCGCGCTGACCGGCCGCACCCTCAAGCAGGGCTTGGAGCTGCTCGGCCTGCAACCCCTGGAACGCATGTAACGGACTATGGCGAAGAAAAAAGCAGCACCCAAGCGCGGGGCCAGCCGCTATCAGGCACCGCCGAAGAAGCCGGTACCGGGCTGGGTCTGGCTGGCGATGGGCCTGGTCATCGGCGGCTTCGTGGTCATGCTGATGAAGCTCGAGCCCGGTCGCGACGACATCCGTCGCACCAAGCCCGAGCAGCAGCAGGCGGCGAACGGCAAGCCGACGCCGCGACCGCAAGCGGGCGGCCAGCAACAGCCCCAGGCGACGCCGGAGCCGACCAAGCCGAAATACGACTTCTACACGCTGCTGCCGGAATCCGAAGTCATAGTGCCGCCGGACGCCATGCCCAAGGACACGCCGCCGACCACGCCCACCCAGCCGGTGACGCCCGAGGAAGCCGCGAAGATCGACGCCGCACGCGCCGAAGCCGCCCTCGCCGGGCAGGTGCCGCCGCCCCCGCCCACCGTGGCCAAGGCGCCGGTCACCCAGTTCTTCCTCCAGGCCGGTTCCTTCCGCAAGAAGGACGACGCCGACCGCGTACGCGCGCAGATCATCCTCCTGGGGCAGAACGTCCAGGTGGAATCCGGCACCGTGCGCGAGGAGACCTGGTACCGCGTTCTGGTCGGCCCCTTCGCCACCCGTGAGCAACTGGCGGGCGCACAGAAACAGCTGGCTGGCAGCGGCTTCGGTAATCTCCTGTTGCAACAACGACAGGCACGCTGATCGGCTATTCGCAGGCGCGCGGTTGAAAAGCCGCGCCGCCTCCCCCATCTGGGTTTCCATTCGGGCAATTCGCCCCGCTGCGTGGAGACTCTCCCCTTGACCACCATCGTTTCAGTCCGCCGCAACGGCAAAGTCGTCATGGGCGGCGACGGCCAGGTTTCCCTCGGCAACACCGTGATGAAGGGCAACGCCAAGAAGGTCCGCCGTCTCTACCACGGCCAGGTGCTGGCCGGCTTCGCCGGTGCCACCGCCGACGCCTTCACCCTGTTCGAACGCTTCGAAGGCCAGCTGGAGAAACACCAGGGCCACCTGGTCCGTGCCGCCGTCGAGCTGGCCAAGGACTGGCGCACCGATCGCTCCCTCAGCCGCCTGGAAGCCATGCTCGCTGTGGCCAACAAGGACGCCTCGCTGATCATCACCGGCAACGGCGACGTGGTCGAACCCGAGCACGGCCTGATCGCCATGGGCTCCGGCGGCGGCTTCGCCCAGGCCGCAGCCACCGCGCTGCTGCAGCGCACCGAGCTGTCCGCCCGCGAGATCACCGAGACCGCCCTGAACATCGCCGGCTCCATCTGCGTGTTCACCAACCAGAACCTCACCATCGAGGAGCTGGACGCCGCCGAGTGAGGCCGTCCAGACCGGAGCTTCCGTACATGTCCATGACACCCCGCGAGATCGTCCACGAACTCAACCGTCACATCATCGGCCAGGACGACGCCAAGCGCGCCGTGGCCATCGCCCTGCGCAACCGCTGGCGGCGCATGCAGCTGCCGGTCGAGCTGCGCGCCGAGGTAACGCCGAAGAACATCCTGATGATCGGCCCGACCGGCGTAGGCAAGACCGAGATCGCCCGTCGCCTGGCCAAGTTGGCCAACGCGCCCTTCCTCAAGGTCGAAGCCACCAAGTTCACCGAGGTGGGCTACGTGGGCCGTGACGTCGAATCGATCATCCGCGACCTGGCCGACGCCGCCGTGAAGATGATGCGCGAGCAGGAGATGCACAAGGTGCGCTTCCGCGCCGAGGACGCCGCCGAGGAGCGCATCCTCGACGCCCTGCTGCCGCCGGCCCGCAGCGGCTTCGGTGACGAGCCCGCCCGCGAGGATTCCAACACCCGCCAGCTGTTCCGCAAGCGCCTGCGTGAAGGCCAGCTGGACGACAAGGAGATCGACATCGAAGTGGCCGAAAGCCCGGCCGGCGTCGAGATCATGGCCCCGCCCGGCATGGAGGAAATGACCAGCCAGTTGCAGAACCTGTTCTCCAACATGGGCAAGGGCAAGCGCAAGAGCCGCAAGCTCAAGGTCAAGGAAGCGCTGAAGCTGGTGCGCGACGAGGAAGCCGCGCGCCTGGTCAACGAAGAGGAACTCAAGGCCCGCGCCCTGGAGGCGGTGGAGCAGAACGGCATCGTCTTCATCGACGAGATCGACAAGGTCGCCAAGCGCGGCAACGTCGGCGGCGCCGATGTCTCCCGCGAGGGCGTACAGCGCGACCTGCTGCCGCTGATCGAGGGCTGCACCGTCAACACCAAGCTGGGCATGGTCAAGACCGACCACATCCTGTTCATCGCCTCGGGCGCCTTCCACCTGTCCAAGCCCAGCGACCTGGTGCCGGAGCTGCAAGGCCGCCTGCCGATCCGTGTGGAGCTCAAGGCCCTGTCGCCCGAAGACTTCGAGCGCATCCTCACCGAGCCGCACGCCTCGCTCACCGAGCAATACAGCGCCCTGCTGAAGACCGAAGGCCTGAACATCGAGTTCGCGCCGGAAGGCATCAAGCGCCTCGCCGAGATCGCCTGGCAGGTCAACGAGAAGACCGAGAACATTGGTGCCCGTCGCCTGCACACGCTGCTGGAGCGCCTGCTGGAGGAAGTCTCCTTCAGCGCCGGCGACCTGGCTGCCCAGCACGACGAGAAGCCGATCCTGATCGACGCCGCCTACGTCAACAGCCACCTCGGCGAGCTGGCCAAGGACGAAGATCTGTCGCGGTATATTCTCTAACCGCAGCCTCAAGCCCCAAGCTGCAAGCGGCAAGCACCCCGCCTCTTGCAGCTTGAAGCTTGCCGCTTGGAGCTATCGCCATGCGCATCCCCACTTCGATCCAGTTGCATAAAGCCTCCCGCACCCTGGTGCTGGGCTATGGCGATGTGAGCTACAGCCTGCCGGCGGAGTTCCTGCGGGTGCATTCGCCCTCGGCCGAGGTGCAGGGCCACGGCAAGCCGATCCTGCAGTACGGCAAGGCGCGGGTCGCGCTCGTCGGCGTCGAACCGGCGGGCAACTATGCCCTGAAACTGACCTTCGACGACGGCCACGACAGCGGCCTGTTCACCTGGGACTACCTCCATGAGCTCGCCGTCCGCCAGGACGCCCTCTGGGAGGATTACCTGCAGCAGCTTTCCGCCGCCGGGCGCTCCCGCGATCCCGACGAAAGCGTCGTCCGCCTGATGCTCTGACCCGGTGCGCCGGCCAGCCCCTTTCTGGCCAGGCCGCACTAGGTTAGAGCGCATTTTCTAGAAGCTCGCGACATACTCCCCGGCGCGCGCCCGACCCAGGGCCAGCTTGCGCAAATCCACAAACTCGGGTAACCAAGAACTGGCAGGTTCCATGCATTTGGCAACCACAGGTTCATAGAAATCGGCGAAGTTCTCTTCGCACCCCCGGTAACCCGAGCAGTACCAGGCACGCTTAACTGTCCCGTACAGCAGTAACCCGGTATCCGCCTCTGGACAATGGAGCGTCGTAGATGAGCAACAAGAACAATGAAGACCTGCAGCGCCAAGCCTCTGAGAATACCCTCGGGCTGAACCCGGTGATCGGCATCCGCGGCAAGGATCTGCTGACCTCCGCGCGCATGGTCATGCTGCAGGCCATCAAGCAGCCCTTCCACAGTGCCAAGCACGTCGCCCATTTCGGGGTCGAGCTTAAAAACGTCCTGCTCGGCTCCTCGGCCCTGCAGCCGGAAGCCGACGACCGCCGCTTCGCGGACCCGGCCTGGAGCCAGAACCCCCTCTACAAGCGCTACCTGCAGACCTACCTCGCCTGGCGCAAGGAACTGCACCAGTGGATCGAGCACAGCGACCTGTCGTCGTCCGATACCAGCCGCGGCCACTTCGTGATCAACCTGATGACCGAAGCCATGGCCCCCACCAACACCATGGCCAACCCGGCAGCGGTGAAGCGCTTCTTCGAAACCGGCGGCAAGAGCCTGCTCGACGGCCTCTCGCATCTCGCCAAGGACCTGGTCAACAACGGCGGCATGCCCAGCCAGGTCAACATGGACGCCTTCGAGGTCGGCAAGAACCTCGCCACCACCGAAGGCGCCGTGGTCTTCCGTAATGACGTGCTGGAGCTGATCCAGTACAAGCCCATCACCGAGCAGGTGCACGAGCGCCCGCTGCTGGTGGTGCCGCCGCAGATCAACAAGTTCTACGTCTTCGACCTGTCCCAGGAGAAGAGCCTGGCGCGCTTCAACCTGCGCAACGGCATCCAGACCTTCATCGTCAGCTGGCGCAACCCGACCAAGGCCCAGCGCGAATGGGGCCTGTCGACCTACATCGAGGCGCTCAAGGAAACCATCGAGGTGGTGCTTAAGATCACCGGCGCCAAGGACCTCAACATGCTCGGCGCCTGCTCCGGCGGCATCACCACAGTCGCCCTGCTGGGCCACTACCAGGCGATCGGCGAGCACAAGGTGCACGCCTTCACCCAGCTGGTCAGCGTGCTCGACTTCAACCTGGATACCCAGGTCGCGCTGTTCGCCGACGAGACCACCCTGGAGGCCGCCAAGCGCCGCTCGTACCAATCCGGCGTGCTGGAAGGCAAGGACATGGCCAAGGTCTTCGCCTGGATGCGCCCCAACGACCTGATCTGGAACTACTGGGTGAACAACTACCTGCTCGGCAACGAGCCGCCGGTATTCGACATCCTCTACTGGAACAACGACACCACGCGCCTGCCCGCCGCCTTCCACGGCGAGCTGGTGGAGATGTTCAAGACCAACCCGCTGACCCGCGCCGATGCGCTGGAGGTCTGCGGCACGCCCATCGACCTCAAGCAGGTGAAGTGCGACTTCTTCTGCGTGGCCGGCACCACCGACCACATCACCCCCTGGGAAGCCTGCTACCGCTCGGCGCTGCTGCTGGGCGGCAAGTGCGAGTTCGTGCTCTCCAACAGCGGGCATATCCAGAGCATCCTCAACCCCCCGGGCAACCCCAAGGCGCGCTTCTCCACCAACAGCGAGATGCCTGCCGACCCGAAGGCCTGGCAGGAGAACGCCACCAAGCACGCCGATTCCTGGTGGCTCTACTGGCAGGCCTGGCTGGCCGAGCGCTCGGGCAAGACCAAGAAAGCCAGCTTCACCCTCGGCAACAAGGCCTACCCGGCCGGCGAGGCTTCGCCAGGGACCTATGTCCACGAACGTTGATCGCGCGCATTGCGCATTGCTGCCCCGGCACCCGGACGTGCCAGCCAGGCCCACCGCCAATACCGGCGGCGGCCTGAACCAGGCTCGGCCTGGCGCTACAGGGAGGCCCCTCGCGGGTGCCTCCCGTCGTTTCAATCCATAGGGGCCCGCGCATGCCGCAACCTTTCGTCTTCCGCACCATCGACCTCGATGGCCAGACCATCCGCACCGCCGTCAGACCCGGCAAGGACCACCTGACGCCGCTGCTCATCTTCAACGGCATCGGTGCCAACCTCGAGCTGGTGTTCCCCTTCGTCCAGGCCCTCGACCCGGACCAGGAGGTGATCGCCTTCGACGTGCCCGGTGTCGGCGGTTCCTCCACGCCGAGCAAGCCCTACCGCTTCCCCGGCCTGGCCAAGCTCGCCGCCCGCATGCTCGACTACCTGAACTACGGCCAGGTCAACGCCATAGGCGTGTCCTGGGGTGGCGCCCTGGCGCAGCAGTTCGCCCACGACTACCCCGAGCGCTGCAAGAAGCTGATCCTCGCCGCCACCTCGGCCGGCGCGATCATGGTGCCCGGCAAGCCCAAGGTGCTCTGGCGCATGGCCAGCCCGCGGCGCTACATCCAGCCGTCCTATGGCGTGCACATCGCCCCGGACATCTACGGCGGGGCTTTCCGCCGCGACCCGACCCTGGCCATGGCCCACGCCAGCAAGGTGCGCTCCTCCGGCAAGCTCGGCTACTACTGGCAGCTGTTCGCCGGCCTCGGCTGGACCAGCATCCACTGGCTGCACCGCATCCGCCAACCCACCCTGGTACTGGCCGGCGACGACGACCCGATCATTCCGCTGGTGAACATGCGCATGCTCGCCTGGCGCATCCCCAACTCGGAACTCCATGTCATCGACGACGGTCACTTGTTCCTCGTGACCCGGGCGGAAACCGTGGCGCCGATCATCATGAAGTTCCTCGCCCAGGAACGTCAGCGCGCGGTAATCCACCCGCAGCCGATGCAACTGCGCAATCCCTGAAGCCCGCAGGCGGCGGTGCCTCCGCTCCATGATGGGGCGGCAGCACCGCATTCGCGCGGCAAAACGCCCGCTGTAACGAACTTGAATTTCCCGCGCAGTAGTCTGGAATGCACCTATTGCGCTCAGTGGTACGAGCCTTGCCTAAACCTCCTTGACGACGGATTGATTACGGAGCGTTGCCCCCATGCGAGAGAAACAGGTGTCGGGAGCCTTGCCGGTCCCCGCTAACTACATGAACGCACAGAGCGCCATTGTCGGCTTGCGAGGCAAGGACCTGGCCTCCACCGTCCGCACCCTCGCCCTGCAGGGTTTGAAGCACCCCGTGCACAGCGCCCGCCACGTCCTCGCCTTCGGTGGCCAGCTGGGCCGCGTATTGATGGGCGACACCCCGCACAAGCCCAACCCGCAGGACGCACGCTTCGCCGACCCGTCCTGGAGCCACAACCCGTTCTACCGTCGCGGCCTGCAGGCCTACCTGGCCTGGCAGAAGCAACTCTATGCCTGGGTCGAGGACAGCGACCTCGCCGACGATGACCGCGCCCGCGCGCGCTTCGTCCTGGCCCTGGTCAGCGATGCCATGGCGCCCTCCAACAGCCTGCTCAACCCCCTGGCGGTGAAGGAGCTGTTCAACACCGGCGGCCTCAGCCTGTTCAATGGCGCGCGCCACCTGCTGGACGACGTGCTGAACAACAACGCCATGCCGCGCCAGGTCAGCAAGCACTCCTTCGAGATCGGCCGCAACCTGGCCATCACTCCCGGTTCGGTGGTCTATCGCAACGAGCTGCTGGAGCTGATCCAGTACAAGCCGATGAGCGAGAAGCAGTACCTCAAGCCCCTGGTGATCGTCCCGCCGCAGATCAACAAGTTCTACATCTTCGACCTCTCGCCGGAGAAGAGCTTCGTCCAGTACGCGCTGAAGAATGGCCTGCAGGTGCTCATGGTCAGCTGGCGCAACCCCGACGCGCGCCACCGCGAGTGGGGCCTGTCCACCTATGTGCAGGCGCTGGAGCAGGCGGTCGACGTGGCCCGCGCCATCACCGGCAGCAAGGACGTCAACCTGATGGGCGCCTGCGCCGGCGGCCTGACCATCGCCGCCCTGCAAGGCCACCTCCAGGCCAAGCGGCAACTGCGCAAGGTCAGCAGCGCCAGCTACCTGGTCAGCCTGCTGGACAGCCAGGTCGAAAGCCCCGCCGCCCTGTTCGCCGACGAACAGACCCTGGAGGCGGCAAAACGCCGCTCCTACCAGCACGGCGTCCTGGACGGCCGCGACATGGCGAAGATATTCGCCTGGATGCGCCCCAACGACCTGGTGTGGAACTACTTCGTCAACAACTACCTGCTGGGCCGCCAGCCGCCGGCCTTCGACATCCTCTACTGGAACAACGACAACACCCGCCTGCCCGCCGCCTTCCACGGCGACCTGCTGGACTTCTTCAAGCACAACCCGCTGACCCGGGGCGGCGCGCTGGAAATCTGCGGCACCCCCATCGACCTGCAGAAGGTCACGGTGGACAGCTTCAGCGTGGCCGGCATCAACGACCACATCACCCCCTGGGATGCGGTCTATCGCTCGGCCCGCCTGCTGGGTGGCGACAGCCGCTTCGTGCTGTCCAACAGCGGGCACATCCAGAGCATCCTCAACCCACCGGGCAACCCCAAGGCCAACTACCTGGAAAACGGCAAGCTCAGCTCGGACCACCGCGCCTGGTACTACGACGCGAAGAACGTGCAGGGCAGCTGGTGGCCGGAGTGGCTGAGCTGGATCCAGGCGCGCTCGGGGGAGCAGCGCGAAACCCTGGTCACCCTCGGCAACCAGGCCCACCCACCCATGGAGGCGGCACCCGGCACCTACGTGCACGTGCGCTGAAGACGTTCGGCCGGCCGGGGAACACCCGGCCGGCCGCATGCAACGACGACAAGAAGACTGGATGAAGACCCGAGACCGGATACTCGAATGCGCCCTGATGCTGTTCAACAGCGAAGGCGAACCCAACGTCACCACCCTTGAGATCGCCACCGAACTGGGCATCAGCCCGGGCAACCTCTACTACCACTTCCATGGCAAGGAACCGCTGGTGATGGCGCTGCTGGAGCGTTTCCAGGACGAGCTCGCGCCGCTGCTCGACCCGCCCGAGGACGTGGAGCTGGGTGTCGAGGACTACTGGCTGTTCCTGCACCTGATCGTCGAGCGCCTGGCGCAGTACCGCTTCCTCTTCCAGGACCTCTCCAACCTCGCCGGGCGCCTGCCCAAGCTGGCCCGTGGCATGCGCGCCTGGCTCAACGCACTGAAGCGCACCCTGGCCTCGCTGCTGGCGCGGCTCAAGGCGCGAGCGCAGTTGGTCAGCGACACCGAATCCCTCGGCCAGTTGGTGGAGCAGATCACCCTCACCCTGCTGTTCTCCCTCGACTACCAGCGCATCCTCGGCAACGACGGCGAAGTACGCCTGGTGGTCTACCAGATCATGATGCTGGTGGCCCCGCATCTGCAGGACGACTCGCGCCAGGCCGCCGAGCGCATGGCCCGGCGTTATCTGGAAGCCTGAAACGCAAACGCCCGGCGCGAGGCCGGGCGTCTGTGGTCCCTGACGATCAGGACTGGCTTGGCGTGCTGGCCGGAGCGGACGGCGCCGGAGTGGCGGCGGGAGCGCTCGGTGCAGCGGCCGGAGCCGGGGTTGCGGCCGGGGTCGCCGGCTTGGCAGCTGCCGGTTTCGGCGCAGCGGCTTTCTTCACCGCAGGCTTCTTCGCAGCAGGTTTTGCAGCGGGCTTCGCCGCCGGCTTGGCAGCCGGTTTTGCCGCAGCTGCAGGCTTGGCAGCGGCTGCGGGTTTGGCCGCTGCCGGCTTCGCCGCAGGCTTGGCTGCTGCCTTGGCGGCAGGTTTCGCCGCGGGCTTGGCGGCCGGCTTGGCAGCCGGTTTCGCCGCAGCGGTCTTCGCAGCGGGCTTCGCTGCAGCCTTGGCGGCCGGCTTCGCAGCCGGTTTAGCGGCAGGCTTGGCAGCGGGTTTCGCGGCAGCGGTCTTGGCAGCAGGTTTGGCGGCGACCTTGGCGGCCGGTTTAGCGGCAGCTTTCGGAGCGGGCTTGGCAGCCGGCTTGACCGACTTGGCGGAGACGCCGGTCAGCTTCTCGATCTGCCGGGTCAGGCTGTCGACCTTGCTGTTCAGGTCCTTCACCTCGTTGCGGCTAGGAACGCCGAGACGGGAGATGGCACTGTTCAGACGCTTGTCGAAGGCCTCTTCCAGCTCGCCCCATTTGCCGATCGCCTTGTCCTTGACCTCATCGACCTTGGACTTGGCGGAGCCGACGCGGGAACCAACCCGAGACTTGACCGCATCGACCTGCTTGTCGACTTCGGTCTTGGCCTGTTTTTCAGCCTTCTCACCATCCTTGACCAGCGTATCGAACAGCTTGGTGCCGTCGTTGCTGACCTTCGAGTAGGCCCCCAAGCCAGCCAGCCAGATCTGGCGCGAGTATTTCTCGATCTCGCCGATCCAGGAGTTGGTTTCTTTCGTGGTTTTTTTCTTACCAGCCATCCTGCTCTCCTTATTTGGTTCGCGCGACGTGCTCGAGCAACGCGCTCAGCTCGTCAAGCTTAGCAGAGAGTGCCTCAACGTCCTGTCGCGAGGGAATACCCAGGCGATTGAGTGCGACAGCGACGCGGTTGTCGAAGGCTTTTTCGATCTTGTCGAGCTGCACTTCGACCTTTTCCTTCACGCCGGTGACCGAGCCCTTGACGCTGCCCTTCACCGAATCGATCTGGCTGTTGGCGGCTTCGACGCGCGCATCGACGACCTTGCGGCCCTGCTTCTCGACGCTCTCGCCGGCCTTCACCAGGTCGCGCAGGTAGTCGGCGCCTTCCTGCCCGGCCTTGGCGTAGGCACCCAGGCCAGCCAGCCAGATCTTGCGGGCATAGAGACGGACATCGGAAAGGACGGTGGTCTTGGTTTCTTCGACTTTCTTCTTGACGACGGCGGCTTTGGCCATGGTGCACCTCACTCGGGTAATGGAGGACTCGCCCTTTCTCAGGGCTTGAGGTGCACATTAACGAGGAAAATTAGAAACCGCATACTAGCCGCGGGTTGGGTGAAACGCGCCGTGCCCGCCCTATCCACGTGCCGTGAAAAGAGCCCTCACGGCATCAGGCCAGGTACTCGTCCAGCGCCTTCTCGATCTCGCGCTTGATGCTGCCGCTCATGGCCGACAGCAGCAGGCCCAGCTTCACCTCGACATTCACCTTGTCGTCGCTGACCTCGATCTGCCCGTCGGCGCCGCTGCGCTTGAACTCCAGGGTGTCGCCACGCCACTGATAGCGCACGTCGTATTCACGGGCGAGGCGCTCGGCGAGCTGCTCGGCCTTGGCCCGGACGGCGCTGCGGCCCAGGTTGTGGGAACGTTCGACATTGATGCGGGCCATGGGCCAACTCCTGACTGCGACTTAAGGTCGCGCGACTATAGCAGGCCGCCCGCGGGCCCTGGCGAACCGGCACCGTTCGGGGCCAAGACAAAGCAGGCCAACCGCGCCTAAAATGGCCGCCAATTTCTTCCGGGGCAGCGACATGAACGATCCGCGCAAAGGCAGCGATGCCGAACCCACCACCCACTTCGGCTACCAGAGCGTTCCCGAGAGCCAGAAGGCCGACAAGGTCGCCGAGGTGTTCCACTCCGTGGCCGCCAAGTACGACCTGATGAACGACCTGATGTCCGCGGGCGTCCATCGGCTGTGGAAGCGCTTCACCATCGAACTCTCCGGCGTACGCCCGGGCAACCGCGTGCTCGACATCGCCGGCGGCACCGGCGACCTCACCCGCCAGTTCTCGCGCCTGGTGGGCAGCACCGGCGAAGTGGTGCTGGCCGACATCAACGCCTCGATGCTCAAGGTCGGTCGCGACAAGCTGCTGGACAGCGGCGTCGCCGGCAACGTCAGCTTCGTCCAGGCCGATGCCGAGCAGTTGCCCTTCCCCGACAACCATTTCGATGTAGTCACCATCGCCTTCGGCCTGCGCAACGTCACCCACAAGGACGCCGCCCTGCGCTCCATGCTGCGTGTGCTCAAGCCCGGCGGCCGCCTGCTGGTGCTGGAGTTCTCCAAGCCCACCAGCAACCTGCTGTCCAAGGCCTATGACGCCTACTCCTTCAGCCTGCTGCCGCTGATGGGCAAGCTGATCACCAACGACTCCGAGAGCTACCGCTACCTGGCCGAGTCGATCCGCATGCACCCCGACCAAGAAACCCTCAAGGCCATGATGGTGGAGGCCGGCTTCGAGCGCGCCACCTTCCACAACATGACCGGCGGCATCGTCGCCCTGCACCGCGGCATCAAGCCCTGATGCTTACCCAGGCCCTGCTCGCCGGCGTCGAACACGGCATCAACCGCGTCCTCAGGCTCGACGGCACTGCGCTGCCGCGCCTGTCGCGCCTCGAAGGCAAGGTGATCGAGATCGATTGCCAGGCCCCCGCCCTGCAGCTGTTCATCCTCCCCGGAGGCGACGGTCTGCAACTCGCGGCGAACTGGGCCGCACCGGCCGACTGCCGCCTGCGCGCGCCGGCCGCCAGCCTGCTGCGCCTGGCCCTGAGCCGCGAAAAGACCGCCGTCCTGCACCGCCCGGAAGTCGAGCTGGACGGCGACAGCGCCGCGCTCATGGAACTCGCCGGCATCCTCCAGGACCTGGAGCTGGACTGGGAATACGAGCTGTCCCGCTGGCTCGGCCCGGTGGCCAGCCAACTGCTCGGCGCCCACCTGCGCAGCCGTGTCGACTGGACCACCCAGAGCCTCGACAGCCTGCGCCTGAACCTCGCCGACTACCTGGCCGAGGAATCGCGCACACTGGTCGGCCAGCGTGAAGCGGACGCCCGCTTCGCCGAACTGGACCGTCTCAAGGTCGACCTCGACCGCCTCGACGCCCGCATCGGGCGCCTGACCCAGAAAAGCAAACCCAACGCATGAAGCTGCTCGCCGTCCGCCGTCTGCTGCGCATCCAGAGTGTGGTCATCCGCTACCGCCTCGATGACCTGGTCTTCGACCTGCCGCTGCCCTGGTGGCTGCGCGCCCTCAGCTACCTGCTGCCCTGGCGCTGGTTACCGCGCAAGCGCCTGGAGCTCTCCCGTGGCGCACGCCTGCGCCTGGCGCTGGAAGGCCTGGGGCCGATCTTCATCAAGTTCGGCCAGCTGTTGTCCACCCGCCGCGACCTGCTGCCGCCGGACATCGCCGACGAGCTCGCGCGCCTGCAGGACCAGGTCCCGCCCTTCGACCCCGAGCAGGCCGTGGCCCGTATCGAGGAGCAGCTCGGCGCCCGCGTCAGCGAAGTCTTCGCCCGCTTCGACGTCACCCCGCTGGCCTCCGCCTCGGTGGCCCAGGTCCACGCCGCGCAGCTGAAAAGCGGCGAGGAAGTGGTGGTCAAGGTGATCCGCCCCAACCTGCGCCCGATCATCCGCCAGGACCTCGCCTGGCTGTTCATCCTCGCGCGCATCGCCGAGCGTCTCTCCAGCGACGCCCGCCGCCTGCGCCCGGTGGAAGTGGTCAGCGACTACGAAAAGACCATCTACGACGAACTCGACCTGCTCCGCGAGGCGGCCAACGCCAGCCAGCTGCGGCGCAACTTCGAAGGCTCGCCGCTGCTCTACGTGCCCCAGGTGTACTGGGACCTGTGCCGCCCCAAGGTGCTGGTGATGGAGCGTATCTACGGCGTCCCGGTCACCGACCTGGCCACCCTCGCCGACCAGCGCACCGACCTCAAGCTGCTGGCCGAACGGGGCGTGGAGATCTTCTTCACCCAGGTCTTCCGCGACAGCTTCTTCCACGCCGACATGCACCCCGGCAACATCTTCGTCAGCAACCGCCAGCCCTGGAACCCGCAGTACATCGCCATCGACTGCGGCATCATCGGCAGCCTCACCCCCGAGGACCAGGACTACCTGGCGCGCAACCTGATCGCCTTCTTCAAGCGCGACTACCGCCGCGTCGCCCAGCTGCACATCGACTCCGGCTGGGTGCCCGCCGAAACCCGGGTCAACGACTTCGAAGCCGCCATCCGCACCGTCTGCGAGCCGATCTTCGAGCGGCCGCTCAAGGACATCTCCTTCGGCCAGCTGCTGCTGCGCCTGTTCCAGACCGCGCGCCGCTTCAATATGGAAGTGCAGCCGCAACTGGTGCTGCTGCAGAAGACCCTGCTCAACATCGAAGGCCTGGGCCGCCAGCTGTACCCGGACCTCGACCTCTGGAGCACCGCACAGCCCTACCTGGAACGCTGGATGCGCGAACGCATGAGCCCCAGGACCCTGCTGCACAACCTGCAGTCCCAGGTCGAACAGGTGCCGCACGTCGCCAACATGACCCGCGACCTGCTGGAGCGCATGAGCCAGCCCCACGCCGCCGACCCGCCGCCGCCCTGGCACAAGCCCCGTGACGGCCTGGCCCTGCGCCTGATCGGCGCCGCCCTGCTGGTCGGTGCCGCCACCCTCGGCCTGGAGCAACACGCCGCAGCCTGGCCCGCCTGGCTGATGCTGGCCGGTGGTCTGTATCTGGTATTGCGCCGATAGCCAAGCCAGCGCCGGCGCTGGCACACTAGCCGCCCCGGTCAGGCCGTGCATCGCACCTGACCCGCTCGTGGAAACCGAAATGAACGACTGGCTGGAAGAAATTCACTGGAATGCCGATGGTCTGGTGCCGGCAATCGCCCAGGACCACAAGACCGGCCGCATCCTGATGATGGCCTGGATGAACCGCGAATCCCTGACGCTCACCGTCGCCGAGAACCGTGCCATCTATTGGTCACGCTCCCGTGGCAGGCTATGGCGCAAGGGCGAGGAATCCGGCCACGTGCAGCGTCTGCACGAGCTGCGCCTGGACTGCGACGCCGACGTCGTGGTGCTGATGGTCGAACAGCTTGGCGGCATCGCCTGCCACACCGGCCGTGAAAGCTGCTTCTACCGCGTCTTCGAGAATGGCGACTGGAAAACCGTCGACGCGGTCATCAAGGACCCCGATGCGATCTACCACGCAGGACACACCCATGAGTGACACCCTTACCCGCCTCGCCGAGGTCCTGGAAGCGCGCAAGGGCGCCGCAGCGGACTCCTCCTACGTGGCCAGCCTGTACCACAAAGGGCTGAACAAGATTCTCGAAAAGGTCGGCGAGGAATCGGTGGAAACCATCCTCGCCGCCAAAGACGCCGCCGTCAGCGGCGACTGCAGCGACCTGATCTACGAAACCGCCGACCTCTGGTTCCACAGCCTGGTCATGCTCGCCGCCCTCGGCCAGCACCCCCAGGCGGTGCTCGATGAACTGGATCGTCGCTTCGGCCTGTCCGGGCACGCTGAAAAAGCCGCCCGCCAGCCTTCCGCATAACGCATTAGCCTCAGGAGCAAACCATGGGTATTTTCGACTGGAAACACTGGCTGGTCATTCTGATCGTCGTCGTCCTGGTGTTCGGCACCAAGCGCCTGAAGAACCTCGGTTCGGATGTCGGCGAAGCCATCAAGGGCTTCCGCAAGGCGATGAACACCGAAGAAGACCAGAAGGCCGAACAACAGGCTGCCGCCCAACCGCAAGCGCAACAGCCCGGCACCCCGCTGAACCAGCCGCACACCATCGACGGCCAGGCACAGAAGGTCGAAGAGCCGGTAGTGCGCAAGGACTGACCCAGCATGTTCGGTATCAGCTTTGGTGAACTGCTGCTGATCGGCCTGGTGGCGCTGCTGGTGCTCGGCCCCGAGCGCCTGCCCGGTGCCGCCCGCACCGCCGGCCTGTGGATCGGCCGCCTCAAGCGCAGCTTCAACGCCATCAAGCAGGAAGTGGAACGCGAGATCGGCGCCGACGAAATCCGTCGCCAGCTGCATAACGAACAGATCATGGCGCTGGAGAAGCAGATCAAGGAGAGCATCGTGCCTCCCGCTGCGGAGCCCGTGCCCACGCCGGCCGCCCCGCAGCCGGCCCCCGAGGCCGTGCCCGCACCCGCGACAGCAGCGGCGGCCGAGGCGAGCCCCGTCGCGCCCGCCGCTGAAGCCGTCCCGGCCAACGTACCGGCCGCCCCCGTCGTGCCCACCGAACAGCCACAGCCGCCACGCCCCCTATGAGCGATCACAAGCCGGAACTGGACCAGGAAATGCCCCTGGTCTCGCACCTCACCGAATTGCGTACCCGCCTGCTGCGCTGCGTGGCCGCGATCTTCCTGATCTTCGCCGGGCTGTTCTACTTCGCCCAGAAGATCTACACCCTGGTCTCCGCGCCGCTGCGCCAGTACCTGCCCGAAGGCGCGACCATGATCGCCACCGACGTGGCCTCGCCCTTCCTCACGCCCTTCAAGCTGACCATGGTGGTGGCGCTGTTCCTCGCCATGCCGGTGATCCTGCACCAGGTCTGGGGCTTCATCGCGCCCGGCCTGTACAAGCACGAGAAGCGCATCGCCATGCCCCTGCTGGTCTCCAGCATCGTGCTGTTCTACGCCGGCATGGCCTTCGCGTACTTCCTGGTGTTCCCGCTGATCTTCCACTTCTTCGCCAGCGTCACCCCCGAAGGCGTGTCGATGATGACGGACATCAGCAGCTACCTCGATTTCGTCATGACCCTGTTCTTCGCCTTCGGCGTCGCCTTCGAGATCCCGGTGGCCGTGGTGCTGCTGATCTGGATCGGCGTCGTCGACGTCGCCTACCTGAAGAAGATCCGCCCCTATGTGATCATCGGCTGCTTCGTGGTCGGCATGGTCCTGACCCCGCCGGACATCTTCTCCCAGACCCTCCTGGCGATCCCCATGTGGCTGCTGTTCGAGGTCGGCGTGTTCTTCGGCGGCCTGATCCGCAAGCGTGGCGATCACCCCGAGGACAGCACCGACGAGCCCGGCGACCAGCCGCCCGCCACCCAGCCGTGAACCTGCTGCTGCTCGAAGAGGGCGACCTGATCGCCCCCGATCGTGCCCTGCTGCAGGGTCGTCGCCTCAAGCACCTGCATGAAGTGCACCGCGCCGAAGCCGGCGACAGCCTGCGCGTCGGCCTGCTCGGCGGCGCCATGGGCGAAGGCCGCCTGCTGAGCCTGGAGGCTGACCGCGCTGAACTGCAGTTCAGCCTGGAACAGGCCCCGCCGGCCAAGCTGCCGCTCACCCTGCTGCTGGCCCTGCCACGACCGAAGATGCTGCGCCGTGTGCTGCAGACGGTCGCCACCATGGGCGTGCCTCGCCTGGTGCTGCTCAACAGCTACCGGGTAGAGAAAAGCTTCTGGCAAACCCCCTTCCTCGAACCCGACGCCATCCGCGAGCAGCTCATCCTCGGCCTGGAACAGGCCCGCGATACAGTGCTGCCCGAGGTGGTGATCGAGAAGCGCTTCAAGCCCTTCGTCGAGGATCGCCTGCCCGCCATCGCCGCCGGCACCCTCGGCCTGGTCGGCCACCCGGGCCCCTGGCCCGCCTGCCCGCGCGCGGTGGAAGGCCCCATCACCCTGGCCATCGGCCCGGAAGGTGGCTGGATTCCCTACGAGGTGGAAAAGCTCCAGGAAGCCGGCCTCGATCCGGTGCAACTGGGCGAGCGCATCCTGCGCGTGGAAACCGCCGTCACCGCCCTGCTCGCCCGCCTGTTCTGACGCGTCCCGCTTCAAGACACGACCGCTGCTGCCGATAACCCCAGCACTGCCTTGTTCGCTGGAGAAATCCTCATGTTCCGCTGGTTCGGCAATATCAGTGTCAACCTCAAGCTGACCCTTGGCTTCGGCCTGGTACTGCTGCTTACCGTGCTCATCACCCTCACCGGCTGGTTGGCCGTGGACGCTACCCTGCAACGGGGCGACAAGCTCGGCGCCAGCGCCAAGCTCAGCGAGCTGACCAAGGACCTGCGCGTCGCCCGCCTGCAGTACCAGATCAAGCAGGAGCCGGCCACGGCCGACCAGGTCAACGCCGCCCTCAAGGCCATCGACGACTACGCCCTGGAGCTCAACAAGAAGCTCAGCGACCCCAGGGACCGCGACCTGATCAGCCAGGAAGAAGCGGCAGTCAACACCTATCAACAGGCCTTCGGCCAGCTTGGCCAGGCCTACCAGGCCCGCGAGGCAGCGCGCACCCAGCTGGGTGCCAGCGCCGATGCCGCGGTGCAGGCCATCGGCGAGATCGAGCAGCGCATCCTCGCCGACATCGCCCTGGACGAAGCCTCGCGCCTCGAACAGTACCGCCAGCTCAGCGAACTGCGCCTCTCGGTGCAGCAGGCGCGCTTCCAGGTGCGCGGCTACACCTACAGCAACGACCCGAGCCTGGAGCAGGCCGCCCTCACCGCCGTGGACACCGCCCTGGCCGGCCAGGCCAAGCTCGGGGAAACCCTGGGTGAGGACGAAGACCTGGCCAAGGTCGCCGCCGGTCTCAAGGCCTACCGCAGCGCCATCAGCGCCTTCCGCGCCGCCACCGACAACACCCAGGTGCACTTCCAGAGCATGGCCACCCAGGGCGACAAGCTGCTGCAGATCAGCTCCCAGCTGTTCGAAGGCCAGTCGGCCAAGCGCGTCAAGGAAACCACCCGCACCCGCAGCATGCTGCTGACCGCCATAGCCGTCGCCCTGGCCATCGGCGTCGCCGCCGCGGTGATCATCACCCGGCAGATCGTCCTGCCCCTGCAGCGCACCCTGGGCGTAGCCGAACGCATCGCCTCGGGCGACCTCAGCGAAGACCTCAAGGTCGAGCGCGCCGACGAACTCGGCCAGCTGCAGAAGAGCATGCAGCGCATGACCCTGAGCCTGCGCGAGCTGATCGGTCACATCCGCGACGGCGTCACCCAGATCGCCAGCGCCGCCGAGCAGCTCTCCGCCGTTACCGGGCAGACCAGCGCCGGGGTCAACAACCAGAAGGTCGAGACCGACCAGGTCGCCACCGCCATGAACGAAATGGCCGCCACCGTGCAGGAGGTCGCGCGCAACGCCGAGCAGGCCTCCGAAGCCGCCAGCTCCGCCGACCGCCTGTCCCGCGAGGGCGAGGTGGCGGTCAACGACGCGGTGGAGCAGATGGATCGCCTGGCCACCGAAGTGGGCCGCTCCAACGACGCCGTCGGCCGCCTCAAGCAGGAAAGCGACAAGATCGGCAGCGTGCTCGACGTGATCAAGTCCGTGGCCGAGCAGACCAACCTGCTGGCCCTCAACGCCGCCATCGAGGCCGCCCGCGCGGGCGATGCCGGCCGTGGCTTCGCCGTGGTCGCCGACGAAGTGCGAGGCCTGGCCCAGCGCACGCAGAAGTCCACCGAGGAGATCGAGGAGCTGATCGCCGGCCTGCAAAGCGGCACCCAGCAGGCCGCCAGCCTGATGGACACCAGCCGCAGCCTGACCGAAAGCACCGTCGAGCTGACCCGCCGCGCCGGTCGCCGCCTGGGCACCATCGCCCAGGCCGTCTCCACCATCCAGCAGATGAACCAGCAGATCGCCGCGGCCGCCGAGCAGCAGGGTGCGGTAGCCGAGGAGATCAACCGCAGCGTGATCAACGTGCGTGACATCTCCGAGCAGACCGCCTCCGCCAGCGAGGAAACCGCCGCCTCCAGCGTCGAACTGGCGCGCCTGGGCAACGAACTGCAATCGATGGTCTCGCGCTTCCGCGTGTAACCCGCCAGCCCTGGCCCGCACCTCGCGGCCAGGGCGCAATGCCCATGCAGGCTTGCGGCGCCGCTATGGCGCCAGCTACTCTCCCGCACCTTGCGTCCCTGGTCGCAGCTCCGGTGGCCCCTTCAGCCAGCCACCCGCGACCAGTTCCAACAACTCGAAAGACGCCCCTACCCCACTCGAACACGGCAGCGCCACAAGCACTGCCGTGCGCAGCTCATTTCCGGGAGAAATCCATGTACCACTGGTGTACGCAACTGCTGGCCAACCTCACCGTCAGCAAAAAACTCGTGGCCGGCTTCGGCCTGGTCCTGCTGCTCACCCTCACGGTGATGCTCACCGGCATCCACGGCATCGACCGCATGATCGCCAGCAGCGACGAGATGGTCGCCGTCGGCGCCGTGGACAACCTGATCAAGGACGCCCGCGCCGAGCGCCTGCAGTTCCTCGCCAACGGCGACATGCAGCACGCGAAGAACATCGAGGAACTGGTCGACCGCATGCTCCAGCAGAACGAGCACATGCGCCCGCAGTTCGCCGAGGGGGAAGGCGCACGCCGCCTGGCGGGCCTCAATGCCGCCGTGCTCGCCTACCGCCAGTCCCTGGGCGACCTGATCCGCGCCCAGGAAACTCGCAACGCCGCCCGCGCTGTGCTGGTCAAATCCGCCGAGTCCAGCCTGCAGGTGTTCGAGAAGCTGCAGAACCAGCTGTTCGACGAACTGGCGCTCAACAGCAGCGACAGCCAATTGCTGGGCCAGGCCCGCGAGGTGTTCGAGCTGAACCGCCAGTTGCTGTCGATCCGCTACCTGGTGCGCGGCTTCGTCTTCCAGCAGACCCCGGAATCGGAACAACCGGCCCTCGCGGCGCTGGCCACCATGCAGGCCGACCTGCAGAAGGCCATCGCCGGCACCAGCGGCGAGCGCCTGGAAGCCCTGAAGAGTGCACAGCAATCCTTCGCCGCCTACCAGGACGCCATCCGCCTGTTCGGCAACGGCGCCGCTGCCAGCCGCCAGGCCAGCGCCACCATGGCCGACCACGCCCAGGTCATGCGCGACCTCAGCCAGGCGCTGTACAGCCAGCAAGTGGACGAGCGCAGCGGTGACGCCAGCGCCGCCAGCGGCCAGTTGCTGGTCACCACCCTGTTCGCCGTGCTCCTGGCCATCGGCGCCGCCTGGGTCATCACCCGGCAGATCATCCAGCCGCTGCGCCAGAGCCTGGCCTTCGCCGAACGCATCGCCCAGGGCGACCTCGGCGGCCAGCTGCAGGCCGACCGTCGCGACGAACTCGGCCAGCTGCAGCGCTCCCTGCAGGCCATGGCCGGCAACCTGCGCCAGCTGATCAGCCACATCGGCGACGGCGTCACCCAGATCGCCAGCGCCGCCGAACAGCTCTCCGCCGTCACCGAGCAGACCAGCGCCGGGGTCAACAGCCAGAAGGTCGAGACCGACCAGGTCGCTACCGCCATGAACGAGATGGCCGCCACCGTGCAGGAAGTCGCGCGCAACGCCGAGGAAGCCTCCGAAGCCGCCCTGGCCGCCGACCGCGAAGCCAATGCCGGCAACCGCATGGTGCTGGAAGCCGTGCAGCAGATGGACCGCCTGGCCACCGAAGTGGCGCGCTCCACCGAATCGGTGCAACAGCTCAAGCGCGAGAGCGAGAAGATCGGCAGCGTGCTCGACGTGATCAAGGCGGTGGCCGACCAGACCAACCTGCTGGCCCTCAACGCCGCCATCGAGGCCGCACGCGCAGGTGAAGCCGGCCGTGGTTTCGCCGTGGTCGCCGACGAGGTACGCGGGCTGGCCCAGCGCACGCAGAAGTCCACCGAAGAGATCCAGGAACTGATCGGCGGCTTGCAGAACGGCACCCAGCAGGCCGCGAGCATGATGGAGAGCAGCCGCGCCCTCACCGACAGCACCGTGGAACTGGCGCGCCGCGCCGGTGATTCCCTGGCCAGCATCACCCGCACCGTGTCCACCATCCAGGCGATGAACCAGCAGATCGCCGCGGCCGCCGAGGAGCAGAGCGCGGTGGCCGAAGAGATCAACCGCAGCGTGATCAGCGTGCGCGACGTCTCCGAGCAGACCGCCGCTGCCAGCGAAGAGACCGCCGCCTCCAGCGTCGAGCTGGCGCGCCTGGGCAACGAGCTGCACACCATGGTCGGGCGCTTCCGCGTCTGACAAAACGGCGCCCCGGGGGTAGGATCACGCAGTCATCCTTCCCCCAAGGCCCCCGTCATGCGCCCACTGACCATCGACCTCGACGAACTGGCCTTCGCCCTCAACACCGAAGGCCTCGACCACTACCTCGACCTGCTCAGCGGCAAGCTGCTGCTGATCCCCGAGGAAGACCCCGACCCGGAACTGGACGCCCTGCTGCGCGCCGAGCCCGAACGCTTCCTGCTGGTGGAGCCGCTGACCCCGGGCGAGAGCCTGCGGCTGATGCAGGAGTTCCTCCACGAGGTGTCCCACCCCCACGCCTATACCGCCCTGGAACAGGCCCTGGCCGGGCGCAAGCCGGTGCGCACCTTCAATCACGTGCTGATGGAATACCCGGTGCTGCTGCAGGCCTGGCAAGGCTTCGAAGCGGCGCGCCTGCGCGAGCTGGCCCAGGACTGGCTGGAAGAGAACGAACTGCAGCCGGCCACGCCGCTGCACTGAGCAAGCCCCCCACGAGACCGCCAGCCGATAGGCCACGCACCTGCCACGCCCCGGGGTGCGTGGTCGCCTGCTTCGTTGCCGCAACGGCAACGACGAACGAGCGGCGCGCAGCCCCTCTCCACATCGCGTCGCACCGGGGCCGTTACCGGCAGCCTGGCCGGGTTGCTGGCGGCTGACAAACCGTGCAACAATTGCAATCAATTCTCATTAACTATAAGCCTTGATGACCGCGGGACTCCCCCGGCGGCGTGGTGACAGCCTTTGAGCGCATCTGCCTATCTCACCCCTCCATCGCTGGAAACCCTGTACTGCGACCATCACGGCTGGCTGCAGGTCTGGCTGCGCCGGCACCTGGGGCATGCCAGCGATGCCGCCGACCTGGCCCACGACACCTTCCTGCGCCTGATAGGCGTCGCCAACCCGCCCCGCTTCGCCAGCATGGCCGAGGCTCGCGCCTACCTGCGCACCACCGCCAGGAACCTGTGCATCAACCTGTGGCGGCGCCAGGAGATCGAGCGCGCCTGGCTCGACACCCTGGCAGCGCTACCCGAGGGCGAGTACCCCTCGGCCGAGCGCGAAGCCGTGGTGTTGCAGGCCCTGGAGGAGATCGGCTGGATGTTGCAGGCGTTGCCTGCCAAGGCGGCACGGGCTTTTACCCTCGCCGTGGTGTGCGAGATGACCGACGACGAAGTGGGTGCCGAACTGGGGGTTTCCGGGCGCATGGTCCGCAAGTACGTGGCCCAGGCGATGCTCGCCTGCCTGACGCTGCGCGCCAGCGAGACCGCAGCCGCGTTGCGCCAGGAACCGCTCTGCCGATGATGCGCACAGGCAACGACGCGCCCTTGCCGCCACACGCCGTGCTGGAGCAGGCGGCCTATTGGTACGCCACCCTGCGTGATGGCCAGGCCAGTGCCCAGCAGCGTGCCCGCTGGCAGGCGTGGCTGGGCGCGGACCTGGCCCACGAGCAGGCCTGGCGCTATGTCGAAGGCATCAGCCGTGATTTCGAGCCCCTGCGCGGTCGGTCCGATGCGCGCCTGGCTGCCAATACCCTGGAGATCGCCAGCGGGCGCATGCATTCGCGTCGTCGGGTGCTGACCGGGATGGCGGCCATCACCAGCGCCTCCCTGTGCGGCTGGCTGGGCTGGCGCGAGGCGCTGCTGCCATCCGGCCTGATGGCCTGGGGTGCCGACCATCGCACCCGCACGGGCGAGCAGCGCGAGATGACCCTGGCCGATGGCTCCCAGGCCTGGCTCAACACCGCCAGTGCCATCGACCTTGCGTTCAGCGACCGCGCGCGCTGCATCACCCTGGTGCGCGGCGAGCTGTTCGTGGCCACCGCCAAGGGTGCGAGCCCCTTCTATGTCGACACCGAGCATGGACGCCTGCAGGCGCTGGGGACGCGCTTCAACGTGCGTCGTGATGGCGAGCGTACCTGGCTGGCCGTCTACGAAGGCGCCGTGAAGATTCGCACCACTACGGGCGCCACTCGCATCGTCGACGCCGGCCAGCAGGCCCATTTCGCCGCCGACCGCATCAGCGACCTGCAGACCGCCGACGCCGCCCGTGAAGCCTGGACCCAGGGCACGCTGCTGGCCGACAACATCAGCTTGCGCGAGGTGGTGCAGGAGCTGCGCCGTTATCGCCATGGTCACCTCGGCGTGGCCGACGACGTGGCCGACCTGAAGGTCTACGGCAACTTCCCCGTGCAGGACTCCGAGCGCGTGCTGCGCATGCTGGCATCGGCATTGCCGATCCGCATCGAACAGCCTCTGCCCTGGTGGGCGAGCATCGAAGCCCGGCCCTGAACGCCTGTCGGCAAAAAATAAATCGGAAAAGGGTTCCGGGTTTTGCCTGCTCGTTGGTTTACCCAGTGAGAAGACATGAAACTTCGCCGGACCGGTGCCCTGAGCACCCGCGCTGCAGCGCCTGCCGAGGGTCTTCGTTCATCAACCCTTGCTCCCCAGAGGAACGCTGTCCATGCCCCATCGCCGTCACCAGCGCGCTGCCCGCCCGGGTGTTGCTGCACACGTTTTCGCCCTGCGTCCGTTGACCCTGGCGCTTCACCTGGCGCTGCTGGGCGGCGCCCTGAGCCTGGCAAGCTGGTCGCCGGTCGCCCTGGCCGAGGACAGCGCCGCGACCGCCTCCGTGCGCAGCTACGACATCCCCGCCGGCCCGCTGGCCAGCGCCCTCACGCGTTTCTCCCATGAGGCGGGCGTGTACCTGGTGGGTGCCGGCAGCCTGGCCGAAGGTGTGACCAGCCCGGGCCTGAAGGGCAACTACTCGGTACCGGCCGGCCTGGCCATGCTGCTTTCGGGCTCGGGCCTGGAGGCGGTCCAGCAGGACGACGGCAGCTATGGCTTGCAGATGGCCCCTGCCGAGGAAGCGTTCCGCCTCTCGCCCATCCTGGTGAACAGCCAGGCCAAGGTCGACGAAACCTCCAGTTCGATCGTGGCCCAGGAGCTCTGGGTCGGCGGCAAGGTGGCGACCAGCATCCTCAATACACCGGCTTCCGTCTCCGTCGTGACGCAGAAGGAAATCGAGCAGCGCAGCGCCAGTACTACCGAAGAAATCCTGCAATACACCCCGGGCGTGATCACCGACTACTACGGCACCGACGACCGCAACGACTACTTCAACATCCGCGGCTTCCAGGCCACCACCTACCGCGACGGCCTGACCCTGGGCTCGATGCGCGGCGTACGCGAAGAGCCCTTCGCCTATGAGCGCGTGGAAATCCTGCGGGGCGCCAACTCCACGCTGTTCGGCCCGGCAGACCCGGGCGGCTCGGTGAACTTCGTGACCAAGCAGCCGCGCTTCAGCCAGTTCGGCCAGGGCTATGTGACCTACGGCTCGTTCGACCATGTCGAGTCCGGCCTGGACATGGGCGATGCGAACGACGACCAGACCCTGGCCTATCGCTTCACCGGCAAGTTCCAGGACAGCGACCGCGAGTACGACCACTCCCAGGACGACAACAACTTCCTGATGGGGGGCCTGACCTGGGCGCCGACCGCCTTCACCTCCGCCACCCTGGTGGTGGACCATCTGCGCCAGGACAGCACGCCCAACAGCGGCGGCTACCCGCTGGACAAGGAATACGATCGCGACGAGTTCTTCGGCGAGCCGAGCTACAACTTCCACGACGTCGAGCGCACCAGCATCAGCGGCACCTTCACCCACGACTTCGACAACGGTTTCGTGTTGCGCAGCAACCTGCGCCACAGCGACCTGACCGACGACTTCGGCTACGTCTACATCAGTGACTCCGCCGCGCGGACGGGCACCACGGTCAACCGCTACCTGTTCGGCACGGACAAGGAGTCCGAGCAGCTCAACGGCAACCTGATGCTGCAATACGACGCCCGCTTCGAGAACCTCGACAGCAGCACCATCGTCGGCCTGGAATACCTCGACGCCTCCACCGAGGACAGCTCGGTCTATGCCCTGACGAGCCCCATCGATATCGCCAACCCGGTCCACACCGGGGTGCCGTCCGGCGTTGCGCCCTACAGCGCCAACGATCAGGACAACACCATCAAGTCCGTCTTCCTGCAGCAGAACCTGTCGTTCTACGAGCGCTTCATCGTGACGGCGGGCATGCGCAACGACTCGATGGACGTTTCCAGCACCAACATCGCCGGGGTCAAGTCCTCGGACAGCTACTCGGAGAACTCCTTCCGCGGCGCCCTGACCTACATGGTCACCGACGAAGTCTCCACCTACGTCAGCATGGTGGAGTCCGTGGCCCCGCCGGTGGTCGGCACCACGCCTGAACGCGGCAAGCAGTACGAGATCGGCGTGAAGTACTCGCCGCTAGCGATAAACGCGCTGTTCTCGGCCGCGATCTATGACCTGACCCAGGAAGACATCACCATTGCCGTGGTGCAGCCGAGCGGCGCCATCGAGCGGGAGACCGTGGGTGAGTCGCGCGTGCGCGGCCTCGACCTGGAAGCCAAGGCGGAACTGACCGAAAACCTGAGCCTGGTGGGTGGCTACTCCTACATGGACAGCGAGGTGGTTCGCGGCACGCTGCGCAACGGTACCTCGCTCAAGGGCAATGAACTGGTCACCGCGCCCAAGCACTCGGCATCGCTGTGGAGCTACTACAGCCTGCCGGGCACGGACGTCAGCGTCGGTCTCGGTGCGCGCTACATCGGCGCCTACTACTTCGACGCGGCCAACAGCGGCCAGAGCGACGGCACCACGCTGTTCGATGCGGCGCTCAACTACAAGCTCGCCAAGGGCACCGACCTGGCGCTCAACGTCAGCAACCTGCTCGACGAACAGCACGTGGTGGGTTCCGGTACGGCGGACTACTACAACCCGGGCCGCGAGCTCACCGCCAAGGTGAGCTACAACTGGTAAGCCTGTGTGGGGTTGCCCGGGTGTCGCCCGGGTAACGCCACCCATGAAAAAGGGCCGCATCGCGGCCCTTTTTTCGTTACAGCACCTGGCGCAGGAAGGATTGCGCGCGCGGGTCCTGTGGCTGGTCGAAGAACTGCGCCGGCGGCGCGTCCTCCAGCAGCTTGCCGTGGTCGAAGAACAGCACGCGGTCGGCCACTTCGCGGGCGAAGCCCATCTCGTGGGTGACGCAGACCATGGTCATGCCCTCGACGGCCAGCTGCTTCATCACGTCCAGCACCTCGCCGACCATTTCCGGGTCCAGCGCCGAGGTGGGCTCGTCGAAGAGCATCACCTTGGGCTCCATGCACAGGGCACGGGCGATGGCCACGCGCTGCTGCTGGCCACCGGAGAGGCGCGAGGGGTACTCGTCGACCTTCTGCGAGATGCCGACCTTGGCCAGCAGGGCCCGGGCCTTCTCCTCGCGCTCGGCCTTGCCGCGCTTGCGCACGATCTTCTGCGCCAGGCAGAGGTTCTCCAGCACTGTCATGTGGGGGAAGAGGTTGAAGTGCTGGAACACCATGCCCACTTCGCGGCGGTAGGCGTTCACGTCGGTCTTCGGGTTGGCGAGGTCGACGCCGTCGATGCTCACCGAGCCGGAATCCAGCTCTTCCAGGCCATTGAGGCAACGCAGGAAGGTGGACTTGCCGGAACCGGACGGACCGATCACCACCACCACTTCGCCACGGGCCACCTGGGTGGTGACATTGTCCACCGCGCGCACTTCATGGCCACGGGCATCGAAGACTTTTATCAGCTCACGGACTTCAATCACTTTGCGCAAGCCTCCGTTCCAGGCGGTTGGCGATCTGCGACAGGGGCAGGTTGATCACGAGGTACAGGGCGGCGACGCAGAACCAGATCTCGAAGGTCGAGAAGGAGGTGGTGATCGCCTCGCGACCACTCTTGGTCAGTTCGGTGATGGCGATGACCGACACCAGCGAGGTGTCCTTGACCAGGCTGATGAACTGCCCGGCCAGGGGCGGCAGCACGCGCTTGAAGGCCTGGGGCAGGATCACGTGGCGCATCGACTGCCCGGAGGACAGGCCGAGGGAGCGCGCCGCCTCGTTCTGCCCACGGGCGATGGACTGCACGCCGGCACGAACGATCTCGCCGACGTAGGCGCCGGTGAACAGCGCCAGCGCCGCCACCCCGGCGAACTCGCGGGACAGATCGAGCACGGTGCCGATGAAGAAATAGAAGATGAAGATCTGCACCAGCAGCGGCGTGCCGCGCACCAGCTCGACATAGACGGTGGAGAGGTCGCGTAGGGTGGGGTTCGGCGACAACCGGCAGAGGCCGGTGAACAGGCCGATGGCCAGGCCGAAGGCACCGGAGAGGACGGATATCCACAGGGTGGTCCAGAGGCCCCAGAGCAGCGGCCCGGCGGCCCAGTGGCGGGTCACGCCGACCACATCGCCCTCGGCGACGTCATCGCCCTGGGAGACCTGCAGGCTGTCCTTGGCGATGACCAGCTGCTGTTCCTCGCCGGCATCGTTGACCAGCGTCACCCGGGCGTTGGCGCCCTCCTCGGCGATGGCATCGACCCGCGCGTACTCGGCGGCGCGCTGGGCTTCTTCGGCGTGGTAGGCGAAGTACTGCGGCACGCGGTTCCAGCGCCACTCGTACGAAATCAGGGAGGTTGAATACCAGAGGCCGTAGGCGACCACGACCAGGATCAGGCCGGTCAGTACGTGCCAGGGCCAGGTGCGACGTTGTTTTCTAGTCACGGGCTATCTCTTTCATGGCGGGAGGCCATAGAAGGCAAAAAGGCAGGCCCGGCCTCGTGAGCCGGAACCTGCCGTCTGCAGCGTGAGCGTCGGGGCTCGCGGCTGCGGTTACTCCATATCCTTCAGCCAGGCGGTGTTCTTGAACCACTTGGCATGGATGCGATCGTAGGTGCCGTCCTTCTGGATCTGATGCAGCCAGTTGTTGATCCAGTTGATGCTGTCGTAGTCACCCTTCTTCAGGCCGAAGGCCAGGGGCTCGTAGGTGAAGGGCTCTTCCAGGTACACCAGCTTGCCGGCGCCGGCCTTGTTCACCGCAACCACGTTGTAGGGGGCGTCGTAGATGAAGGCGTCGGCCTTGCCGTTGACCACGTCCATCACCGCTTCCTGCTCGTTGTCGAAGCCGTTGTACTTGGCCTTGGCGATCAGCTTCTTGGCGACCATCTCGCCGGTGGTGCCGATCTTCGAGGTGATGCGGTACTGGGCGTCGTTCAGGTCCTTGTAGGACTTGATCTTGCCTTCCAGCTCCTTGCGGATCAGCAGGGTCTGGCCGACCACGATGAAGGGCTCGGAGAAGTTGAGGCGCAGGTTGCGCTCCTGGGTCAGGGTCATGCCGGAGCCGATCATGTCGAACTTGTCGGTCAGCAGCGCCGGGATGATGCCGTCGTAGCTGGTGGAAACCAGTTCCAGCTTGACGCCCATCGCCTTGGACATGGCCTTGAGCAGGTCGACTTCGAAGCCGATGATCTCGCCACGCTTGTTGGTCATTTCGAAGGGCATGTAGGTCGGGTCCATGCCAACGCGCAGGGTGCCGCGCTTGACCGCATCATCGACGACGCCAGCGTGGGCCAGGCCGGTGACGGCACAGGCGGAGAGCAACAGGGATGCGAGAAGCTTCTTCATTCTTACTCCTGATGGGGCAGATCGTTTTATTGTTGGCAGCCCACGGACGACGGGCAGGCGGCAGATGCTAACCGCCCGCGCCGTGGATGGCGAGTCAGAGGCAAGAAGTACGCCAGAATCGGACGGGTGGAGCCTGGGGCCTAGCTTTCCAGGAGGAAGGTGACCGGGCCGTCATTCACCAGGTGCACCTGCATGTCGGCGCCGAAGCGGCCGGTCGCCACCTTGGGGTGCTTGAGGCGCGCCTGCGCCACCAGGTAGTCGAACAATTCCTCGCCCAGGGCGGGCGGGGCGGCACTGGAAAAGCTCGGGCGCAGGCCGCTGCGGGTGTCGGCGGCCAGGGTGAACTGGGACACCAGCAACAGGCCGCCCCCCACCGCGCCGAGGGAGAGGTTCATCTTGCCCTCGGCATCGGCGAACACGCGGTAATTGAGCAGCTTGTGCAGCAGCTTGTCGGCGCTGGCCTGGCTGTCCTGGGGCTCGACGCCCACCAGCACCAGCAGGCCCTGGTCGATGGCACCGACGGTTTCGCCAGCGACGTCCACGCGGGCCGCGGAGACCCGTTGCAGCAAGCCCTTCATCAGGCCTCTTCTTCCGGCGGCAGGTCCAGCAGGCGGCGGGCGATCTGGTCGGTGGCGCGCACCAGTGCGTCGGTGATGCCCGGCTCGGACGCGGCGTGGCCGGCATCACGGACGATCTGCAGCTCGCTGTTGGGCCAGGCCTGGTGCAGTGCCCAGGCATTGTCCAGCGGGCAGATCACGTCGTAGCGGCCGTGCACGATGATGCCCGGCAGGTGGGCGATCTTGTGCATGTCGCGCAGCAGCTGGTTGGGCTCGAGGAAGGCATCGTTGACGAAGTAGTGGCACTCGATGCGGGAGATGGACAGCGCGCGCATCGGCTCGCTGAAGCGCTCCACCACCGGGCCGCTGGGGCGCAGGGTGGCGGTGCGGCCTTCCCAGGTGGACCAGGCCTTGGCGGCGTGCATCTGGGCGATCTGGTCGCTGCCGGTCAGGCGCTTGTGGAAGGCCTGCAGCAGGTCGCCCTGCTCGTCGGCCGGGATCGGCGCGACGTAGTCTTCCCAGTAGTCGGGGAACAGGCGGCTGGCGCCACCCGCCTGATAGAACCAGGTGATCTCCTGGGGGCGGCAGAGGAAGATGCCACGCAGGATCAGCGCCTGCACGCGTTCCGGGTGTGCCTGGGCATAGGCCAGGGACAGGGTCGAACCCCAGGAGCCACCGAACAGTACCCACTTGTCGATGCCCAGGTGCTCGCGGATGCATTCCAGGTCGGCCACCAGGTCCCAGGTGGTGTTCTTCTCCAGGCTGGCATGGGGCGTCGAACGGCCACAGCCGCGCTGGTCGAAGGTGACGATGCGGTACAGGTTGGGGTCGAAGAAGCGGCGACTCAGGGCGTCGCACCCGGAGCCCGGGCCACCATGGATGAACACCACCGGCAGGCCGTCGGGCGAACCGCTCTCGTCGACGTAGAGCACATGCGGTTCGTCCACCGCCAGCTCGTGACGGGCGTAGGGCTTAATCTCCGGAAACAAAGTCTGCATTCTGGGCTCCGATACTCTGCGTAAGCTCGACCCCTTGCGGGTCTCCGCCACCTGTCCTGCAGGGCATCATAACGAGGAAAAGGGAGTTAGGCATGTCACCTGGGAAGATGATTTTCGCGATCGCATTGATTCTAGTCGCGCTCACCGGGTGTGGCCGCGACGATCCCGCCGCTGCGCTGGATGCAGCGGTACAGCAGCTGCAGGACAACCTCGAAGCGAAGAAGACCAGCGCGGTGATCGACCAGTTGCACCCGCAGTTCAGCGCCCAGCAGGAGTTCGACCGTGAATGGGCCAAACGCACCATGACGCTGTTGTTCCTGCGGCACAAGAATGTGCGCATCCTGGCCCTGGGCAAGGCCAACCGCATCGACCCGACCTACAGTACCAAGGGCTACACCGAGGCCCAGGTGGGGCTGGCCGGCGCCGAGGGGTTGCTCCCCGACGCCGCGCGGCACTACGCCGTGAAGCTCGAATGGTGGCTGGAGGACGGCGAATGGAAACTGGCACGGCTCACCTGGGAATAGCCCCCAAGCTGCAACACCGCATCCGCGCCGCCGGCCTGCTGGTGGAGGCCGGGCGCATCCTGCTGGTCAAGCACGTGGTCGGCGACGACACCTACTGGATACTACCGGGCGGCGGCTTCGAATCGGATACCGATGCCTGCACCCGCGACACGGTGAAGCGCGAATTCTTCGAAGAGACCGGGCTGGTGGTGGAAGTCGGCCCGCTGGTCTACGTTCGCGAGTTCGCCGAACCGGCCATGGGCCGCTTCCATATGGAGCTGTTCTACCGCATCGACGCCCGCCACGGCGAACCCACCCTGGCCAACCTCAAGGGCCTGGGCGGCGACGAATTCGACATCCGCGAGCTGGCCTGGATCAGCCGCGAAGAACTGGCCGCCCTGCCCTTCTACCCCGCCGAGCTGCTGGACGACACCTGGGACCGCATCGCGCCCACCCTGCCCACCATCCGCCATCTCGGTTTGCAGACCTAGCCCGGCACAGCTCCTGTGGGAGCGAATTCATTCGCGAAAAGGCGACCGGTGGGCTGAAGCGGAGCGCCGCCCGGCCCACCCTACGAGAGTGCCACCCCGGCCATCGATGGGATTCGCTGCGCTCTTCCCATCCTACGAAGGCCCTTCAACGCACGCCCCTGTAGGGGCGAATTCACTCGCCCAAGGGCCGCGCAGCGGCCCCCGGAGCGCAACTATTTCCCGTACCGCTCCCGCCCCCAGGCGAGCATCGCCAGCAGCAGTTGGCGGATGACCTTGCGGGTGGGCACGGCGAGGTCTTCGCGGAAGGCGAAGGGTTCCACTTCGTTCATGTAGGTGCGCTGGGCCAGTTCCAGCTGCACGGCGTGGATGTGCTGGTCCGGCTGGCCGTAATGGCGGGTGATGTGGCCGCCCTTGAAGCGGCCATTGAGCACGTGGCTGTAGCCCTCGGCGCGGGCACAGACGCTTACCAGCGCATCCGCCAGGCCCGGGTCGCAGCTGGCGCCGGCGTTGGTGCCCAGGTTGAAATCCGGCAGGTGGCCGTCGAACAGGCGCGGGATGAAGGCGCGGATCGAATGGGCGTCGAACAGCAGCGCATAGCCGAACTCGCGCTTCAGACGCGCCAGCTCCTCGGCGATATGCCCGTGATAGGGCCCCCAGATGCCTTCCAGGTAGCCGGCACGCTCCTCGGCCGAAGGCTCCGCGCCGTCGCGGAACAGCGGCTGGCCATCGAACATCACGTCGGGGAACAGCCCGGTGGTGGCGGTGGCGTAGAGCGGCTTGTCGTCCGCCGGGCGGTTGAGGTCGATGACGTAGCGCGAGTAGTTGGCGGCCAGCAACCCGGCACCCAGCTCGGCGGCGAAGTCGTAGAGCAGCGGGATATGCCAGTCGGTGTCGATCAGCGAACGTGCGCCGTCGACCAGGCCGGCCTCCACCGCCGGGGTCAGGCGGGTGCCGGGGTGCGGCATGCTGATCAGCAGCGGCACACGGCCGGGGGTGAAGTCGAGGACGTTATCCAAGGTCGATCTCCTGTCCGTGGCGAACCACCCGCTTGGGCAGGTCGCCGCCGAGCCAATAGGCCAGTTGCGCCGGGCGCTCGATGTCCCAGGCGACGAAGTCGGCGAGCTTGCCCGCCTCCAGGCTGCCGCAACGCTCGGCCAGGCCCAGGGCGCGGGCGGCGTTTAGGGTGACGCCGGCCAGGGCCTCTTCCGGAGTCAGGCGGAACGAGGTGCAGGCCATGTTGAGCATCAGGCGCAGCGACAGCGCCGGTGAGGTGCCGGGGTTGAGGTCGCTGGCCACCGCCATGGCCACGCCGTGGCGGCGCAGGGCCTCGATGGGTGGCAGCTGGGTCTCGCGCAGCAGGTAGAAGGCGCCGGGCAGCAGCACGGCGACGGTGCCGGCAGCGGCCATGGCGATGGCGTCTTCTTCGGTCATGTACTCCAGGTGGTCGGCCGACAGCGCGCCATAGCGCGCCGCCAGGCTGGAGCCGTGCAGCGACGACAGCTGCTCGGCGTGCAGCTTGACCGGCAGGCCCAGCCCGCGTGCGGCCTGGAACACCCGCTCGACCTGGGTCGGGGAAAAGGCCAGGTGCTCGCAGAAGGCATCCACCGCATCCACCAGGCCTTCACCGGCCAGTTGCGGCAGGATCTCGGTGCATACCAGGTCGATGTAGTCATCGGCGCGCCCGGCGTATTCCGGCGGCAGCGCATGGGCGGCGAGACAGGTGGTGGTCACCGTCAGCGGCAGCACTTCGGCGAGGCGCCGGGCGACCCGCAGCATCTTGCGCTCGCTGGCCAGGTCCAGGCCGTAGCCGGACTTCACCTCCAGGGTGGTGACCCCGTCACGCAGCAACTGCCGGGCGCGCGCCACCGCGCTGGCCAGCAGCTCATCCTCGCTGGCCTCGCGGGTGGCGCGCACGGTGCTGGCGATGCCACCGCCCTTGGCGGCGATCTCGGCGTAGCTGACACCCTCCAGGCGCTGTTCGAACTCGGCGCTGCGGTCGCCGCCGAACACCAGGTGGGTGTGGCAGTCGATCAGCCCCGGGGTGACCCAGGCACCGCCCAGGTCGATGCGCTCGGCGCCCGTGGTGTCGGGCGCCTCGGCCAGCGGACCGACCCAGCGGATCAGCTCGCCGTCGGTGAGCAGGGCCCCGTCCTCGATCATCGAGTAGCGCCCGCCCTGCAGGGTGGCGAGACGGCAGCCGTGCCAGAACCTCTTCATTGCAATCCTCCTGTCCGTGTGGAAACCGTTTCCAGGGCCGGCCCGTCGCGCAGCAGCGCCACGGCCGAACCGATGTCGGGGGCCAGCCAGCGATCCTCCTCGTAGGCCGGCACCCGCTCACGCAGCAACGCACGGGCGGCAGCAGTGCCGGCGCCAGTGGCCAGCTCGCCGAGGAACTCCTGGGCCTGGGCAGCCAGCAGGTACTCGATGGCCAGTATCTGCCGGCAGTTGCCCAGGGCGCGGCCGAGCTTGAGCGCGGCACTGGTGCCCAGGCTGAGGTGGTCTTCCTGCAGGCCGGAGGTGACGAAGTTGTCCACCACCGCCGGTTGCGCCAGGTGGCGGTTCTCGCCGGCCAGGGCGGCGGCCACGTACTGCAGGATCATCATCCCCGAGTTGACCCCGGGGCGGCTGACGAGGAAGGCCGGCAGGCCGCTGACCAGCGGGTTGACCAGGCGATCCAGGCGCCGCTCGGCGATACCGCCCAGCTCGGCCACGGCTATGGCCAGCAGGTCGGCGGCCATGGCCACGGACTCGCCGTGGGGGTTGGCCTGGGAGATCACCCGATAGTGGTCCGGCGTGCCCAGCACCAGCGGGTTGTCGTTGGCGGAATTGAGCTCGGTCTCCACCTGGCGCGCGGCGTGGTCGAACTGGTCGCGGCAGGCGCCGTGCACCTGGGGAATCGAGCGGATGCTCAGGGCGTCCTGGGTGCGCAGGCCCTGGCTGGCGGCGATCACTTCGCTGCCGGCGAGCAGCGCGCGCAGGTTGGCGCCGACCGTCTGCATGCCCGGGTGCGGCTTGAGTTCGAGTATCGCGGGGTCGAAGGCGGCGAGCTGGCCGCGCAGGGCCTCGAAGCTCATGGCGCCGATCACGTCGGCCCAGCGCAGCAGGTGCTCCAGGTCGGCCAGTGCCAGGCAGGCCAGGCCGGTCATGCAGGGCAGGCCGTTGACCAGGCAGAGCCCGTCCTTGGCCCCCAGCTGCAGCGGTTGCAGCCCCTCGGCGGCCAGCGCCTGGGCGGCCGGTACCACGGCGCCGCGATGGCTCACCTCGCCGACGCCCAGCAGGGCGATGCCGACATGGGCCATGTGGGTCAGGTAGCCCACCGAGCCCTGGGACGGCACGCGCGGGGTGATGCCGCGGTTGAGCAGGTTGAGCAGCCCTTCCACCACCTGCGGCTGCAGGCCGGACTTGCCCTGGCTGTAGTTGGCGATGGCGCAGCAGATGATGGCGCGGGTCTGTTCGTCCTCCAGCACCGGGCCGACGCCGCAGGCGTGGCTGAGCAGGGTGTTGCGCGACAGCGCGGCGAGTTGGTCGCCCTCCAGCAGGATGTCGCTCAGCGCCCCCAGGCCGGTGCTGATGCCATAGGCGCGCTCGCCACTCTCGACGATGCGGCGAACGATGGCGTGGGCGTTGTCGATGCGCGCCCAGGCCGCCGGGGCCAGCTCCAGGCGCCGGCCGCCACGGGCCACATCGACCACGTCGCGCCAGCGCAGCGGGCCGTTGCCGAAGACGGTGGTTTCGAGGGTGGTGCTGCTGGTCTTCACGGTATCCATGCCGCCCTCACAGGTTGGCCACGCGGCGCTGGACGAAACGGTCGACGTAGTCGTCAGCGGGCTGGTGGAGGATTTCACGGGGCGCGCCGACCTGGATCAGCTGGCCGTCCTTGAGGATGGCGATGCGGTTGCCGATGCGCACCGCCTCATCGAGGTCGTGGGTGATGAAGACGATGGTCTTGTTCAGGCCCTTCTGCAGCTCCAGCAACTGGTCCTGCATGTCGGCGCGGATCAGCGGGTCGAGGGCGCTGAAGGCTTCGTCCATGAGGATGATGTCGGTGTCCGCCGCCAGCGCCCGGGCCAGGCCCACGCGCTGGCGCATGCCGCCGGACAGCTGGTGCGGGTAGGACTTCTCGTAGCCGGCCAGGCCGACCGTGGTGATCCAGTGCTGGGCGCGCTCCTGGCACTGCGCCTTGCTCTCGCCGCGCACCTTGAGGCCGTAGGCGACGTTGTCCAGCACGCTCTTGTGCGGCAGCAGGCCGAAGCTCTGGAACACCATGCTGATCTTGCGCCGACGGAAGTCGCGCAGGGCCTGCATGTCGTAGCGCAGGATGTCCTCGTCATCCACCAGGATCTCGCCGCTGGTGGGGTCGATCAGGCGGTTGAAGTGGCGCACCAGGGTGGACTTGCCCGAGCCGGACAGCCCCATGATGACGAAGATTTCCCCCGCCTCGATGGACAGCGACAGGTCGTTGACCCCCACCACGCAGCCGGTGGCGGCCAGCACCTCGGCCTTGCTGCGCCCCTGGCGGATCAGCCCCATGGCCTCTTCCGCGCGCGGGCCGAAGATCTTGTAGACGTTCTTCACCTGGATCTTGCTCATTTGCTGGCCTCGTGGCGGGAGCGGCCATAGGCCTGGGTGATGCGGTCGAAGACCACGGCGAGGATGACGATGGCCAGGCCCGCCTCCAGGCCCCGGCCGACGTTGAGCGTCTGGATGCCGATGAGCACGTCCTCGCCCAGGCCACGGGCGCCGATCATGGAGGCGATCACCACCATCGACAGCGCCATCATGGTGGTCTGGTTGACCCCGGCCATGATGCTCGGCAGCGCCAGCGGCAGTTGCACGCCGAACAGTTGCTGCCAGCGGTTGGCGCCAAAGGCGTTGACCGCCTCCATCACCTCGCCGTCCACCTGGCGGATGCCCAAGTCGGTGAGGCGGATCAGCGGCGGTGCGGCGTAGATCACCGTGGCAAAGATGGCCGGCACCTTGCCCAGGCCGAAGAGCATCAGCACCGGGATCAGGTACACGAAGCTGGGCATGGTCTGCATGATGTCCAGCAGCGGCATCAGCAGCGCCCGCAGGCGATTGCTGCGCGCCGAGAGGATGCCCAGCGGGATGCCGATCAGCACCGAGATGAAGGTGGCCACCAGCATCAGCGCCAGGGTCTGCATGAGCTTGTCCCAGAGCCCCACCGCGCCCACCAGGAACAGCAGGCCGGTGATCACCAGGGTCGGCAGCACGCGGCGGGTGGCGTGCCAGGCGATGCCTGCCACCAGCGCCAGCATCAGCCACCAGGGCGTGGCACGCAGCAGCCACTCCAGGTTGACGATGGCCCACAGCAGGGTGTCGGAGATGTGCCGGAACACATCCCCGTAGTTGGTCACCAGCGCATCGACCCAGCGGTTGACCCAGTCAGCGATGGAAAATGTGAAGCGTTCGGGAAACATGGGGTGCTCTCTCCGGATGGGTGGATGCGGCTGGCGGTTTCAGGCGGTCAGAGCGAGGCGTCGACCTTCTTCGCCGCATCCTCGCTGACCCAGGCGTGCCAGACCTCCGGGTGCTCCTTGAGGAAGGCCTTGGCCAGCTTGTCCGAGGCGATCTTCTCCTTGGCCATGCGTGCCAGGTTCTGGTTCAGCAGGTCGATGGGCAGGTTGACCTTCTTGAGCATCTCCACCAGTTCGGGCGCCTCGTCGTGGAAGACCTTCGACAGGCCCACCTGGATGGTCACGCGCTTGTCGACGCCGGGCTTCTCGTCCAGCTTCACCAGGTCGGCCTGGCCCATCAGCGGCGTCGGCGACCAGTAGTAGAAGAGGATAGGCTCGCCACGGCGGTAGCTGGACAGCACCGCGGCATCCAGCGCCGGGCCGGTGCCTGGGCGGAAGTTGGTGAATTTGTCTTCGAGGCCGTAGTCCTTGAGCATCTCGCTGTTTTCCAGCTCGCAGGTCCAGCCGGCCGGGCAGTTGTAGAAGCGGCCCTTGGACGGCTCCTCCGGGTCGCGGAACAGCTCGGCGTACTGGCCCAGGTCGGCGATGGCCTTGAGTGTCGGCGCCTTGGCTTCCAGGCCGCGCTTGGCGTCGCCCTCCACCAGGTAGCGCGGCACGTACCAGCCTTCCACGGCACCGACGATCGGTGCGCCCACGCCCACCACCTTGCCGGCCTTCTCGGCCTTGTTCCAGGCGTCGCTGCGGCCGATCCACTCCTCAGCGAAGATCTGGATGTCGTTGTTGCCCAGAGCCTGCTCCATGGTGATGGAGTTGCCCGGCAGGCTGTCGGTCTCGCAGCCGTAGCCTTCCTTGAGGATCACCTGCAGCAGGTCGGTGAGCAGCATGCCGCTCTCCCAGTTGAGGCCGGCGAACTTCACCGTCTTGCCACCTTCGCACCAGCCTTCGGCCTGGGCGGTCCCGTGGCCGGCCAGCAGTCCCACGGCACACACCAGGCCCAGCATTTTCTTGTTGAATCGCATGTTCCGACGCTCCTTGAACTTGGTAAGGGTTAAGGCAGAGCAAATGCCCGGAGGGCAGGCCATCGGCTTCCGGGCAGGGAACCGGCCAGAGCCGGTTCCCGTACGTCGGCGACGACGAATTCTCGTGAATGGCGGGTACGCCCAGGCGCCCCGCTCATCCCGCGTACGACCACTCAGTCATCCAGACTCAACACGGACGGCACCTCCTGCCGCCCCTCACCAACGCCCGGCCGCACCCAGATGAACCAGGCGATGACCAGCAGGGCGATCCACACCGCGCCCACCAGCAGCGCGACCTGGGTCTTCGGGAACCAGCCAAGCACGCCGAAGACGAACAGCATGAAGGCGATGGCGCAGGCCGGCCCCAGTGGCCAGAACGGCACAGGGAAAGCCAGCGCCGCTACTTCTTCGCGGCCGAGACGGCGACGCATGCCGACCTGGGCCAGGAGGATCATCAGCCACACCCAGACGGTGGCGAAGGTGGCGATGGAGGCCACCAGCAGGAACACGTTCTCCGGGATCAGGTAGTTCAGCAACACACCCAGCAACAGCGCAGCGGCCATTACCAGCACCGTCATCCAGGGCACGCCATGGCGCGAGACGCGGGCGAAGCCCGAGGGTGCCTGGCCCTGCTGGGCCATGCCGAAGAGCATGCGACCGGCACCGAATATGTCGCTGTTGATCGCCGAGACCGCCGCCGAGATCACCACCAGGTTGAGCAGGGTCGCGGCCGAAGTGATGCCCAGGCTGTCGAATATCTGCACGAAGGGACTGCCCTGGGTACCGATCTGCGGCCAGGGGAAGATCGACATCAACACGAACAGGGTCAGCACGTAGAACAGCAGGATGCGCAGCGGCACCGCGTTGATCGCCTTGGGAATGGTGCGACGCGGGTCCTGCGCCTCACCGGCGGTGATGCCGATGATCTCGATGCCGCCGAAGGCGAACACCACCACCGCGAAGGAGGCGATCAACCCGCCCAGGCCGTTGGGCATGAAGCCACCGTGGCTCCAGAGGTTGGCGACACTGGCAGCATGGGTGGCCTCGGCCATGCCGAAACCGAACAGGAGGATGCCGAAGCCGCCGAGGATCATGGCAACGATGGCCGAGACCTTGAGCAGCGACAGCCAGAACTCCAGCTCGCCGAACACCCGCACGCTGCACAGGTTGAGGGCGCCGATGAAGAAGATGATCGACAGCACCCAGATCCAGCGCGGCACCTCGGGGAACCAGAAGCTCATGTAGATGCCGAAGGCGGTCACGTCGGCCAGGCAGACGATGATCATCTCGAAGGTGTAGGTCCAACCGGTGAGGAAGCCCGCCAGCGGGCCGATGTAGCTGCTCGCGTACTGGCCGAAAGAGCCCGATACCGGCTCGCGCACCGCCATCTCCCCAAGGGCGCGCATCACCATGTACACCGCTGCCCCGGCCATCAGGTAGGCCATGAGCACGGCCGGCCCAGCCATCTGGATGGCCGACGCCGAACCATAGAACAGGCCCGTGCCGATGGCCGAGCCCAGTGCCATGAAGCGTATGTGCCGGGCGTTGAGGCCCCGGCGCAGGCTGGTCTGTACAGTCATTCCCTTATTCTCCTTGTTCTTGGGGTGGTGGGCGGCTCCGGCGCCTCCATCGCAAGCGCCGCCCGGCATGACGGGTGGTCGGGGTGCCGGCCTCAAAGGCTCGGCAGCAGCCCTCCCGGGATCAGTTCATTGAGGCAACCGCTGGCCAGCAGCACGCTGGCGGCCTCGATGTCGGGAGCGAAGAATCGGTCCTCCTGGTAGTACGGGACCTGGCCGCGCAGCAGCGCACGGGCTTCCTCCAGCTTCGGCGAACTCTTCAACCCCTCGCGGAAATCCAGGCCCTGGCAGGCGCCCAGCCATTCGACGGCGAGGATGCCGCGCACGTTCTCGGCCATGGCCCAGAGGCGCTTGCCGGCGTTGGGTGCCATGGAGACGTGGTCTTCCTGGTTGGCCGAGGTGGGCAGGCTGTCGACGCTGTGGGGGTGCGCCAGGGCCTTGTTGTCGCTGGCCAGGGCGGCGGCGGTGACCTGGGCGATCATGAAGCCCGAGTTGACCCCGCCATTGGCCACCAGGAAGGGCGGCAGCTGCGACATGTGCTTGTCCATCATCAGCGAGATGCGCCGCTCGGAGAGCGAGCCGATCTCGGCAATGGCCAGGGCCAGGTTGTCGGCGACCAGGGCCACCGGCTCGGCGTGGAAGTTGCCGCCGGACACCACGTCGCCCTGCTCGGCGAACACCAGCGGGTTGTCGGAAACGGCGTTGGCCTCCACCTCCAGCACCTCGGCGGCCTGGCGCATCTGGGTCAGGCAGGCGCCCATCACCTGGGGCTGGCAGCGCAGGGAGTAAGGGTCCTGCACCTTGTCGCACTGGGCATGGGAGCGGGCCACTTCGCTGCTGTCGGTGAGCAGCGCGCGGTAGGCGGCGGCGACGTCGATCTGCCCGCGCTGGCCACGGGCGGCATGGATGCGCGCATCGAAGGGCGCCCGCGAACCGAGCATGGCCTCGACGCTGAGGCCGCCGCAGACGGTGGCGGCGGCGAACAGGTCCTCGGCCTCGAACAGCCCGCGCAGCGCATAGGCGGTGGACGCCTGGGTGCCGTTGAGCAGGGCCAGGCCCTCCTTGGCGGCCAGGGTCAGCGGCTCCAGCCCGGCGATGGCCAGGGCCTCGGCGGCCGGCAGCCACTGGCCCTTGTGGCGCGCGCGGCTCTCGCCGAGCAGCAGCAGGGACATGTGCGCCAGGGGCGCGAGGTCGCCGGAGGCGCCCACCGACCCCTTGAGCGGAATGTGCGGGTAGACCTCGGCATTGATAAGCGCGATCAGCGCGTCGATCACCTTGCGGCGGATGCCGGAGAAACCACGGGCCAGGCTGTTGACCTTGAGCAGCATGATCATCCGCACCAGGGCGTCGTCCAGCGGCTCGCCGACACCGGCGGCGTGGGACAGCACCAGGGAGCGCTGCAGCTTCTCCAGGTCCTCGCGGGCGATGCGGGTGGAGGCCAGCAGGCCGAAGCCGGTGTTGATGCCGTAAGCGGTGCGGTCCTCGGCGATGATGCGCTCGACGCAGGCGACGCTGGCCTCGATGGGCGCATCGGCGCTGCTGTCCAGGCTCACGCGTACCGGCCCGAGATGCACCTGGCGCAGTTGCGCCAGGGTCAGTTGGCCGGGGTGCAGATGGAGGTCGAACATGCTCATTCCCCCTTGCCGATCATCGGCAGGTTGAGGCCCTGCTCGCGGGCGCAGTCGATGGCGATGGAGTAGCCGGCGTCGGCATGGCGCATCACGCCGGTGCCCGGATCGTTGGTCAGCACGCGGGCGATGCGCGCGGCGGCCTCATCGGTGCCGTCGCAGACGATGACCATCCCCGAATGCTGGGAGAAGCCCATGCCCACGCCGCCGCCATGGTGCAGCGACACCCAGGTGGCACCGCTGGCGGTGTTCAGCAGGGCATTGAGCAGCGGCCAGTCGGACACGGCGTCGGAGCCGTCCTGCATGGCTTCGGTCTCGCGGTTGGGGCTGGAGACCGAGCCGGAATCGAGGTGGTCGCGACCGATGACGATGGGCGCCGACAGCTCGCCGCTGCGCACCATCTCGTTGAACGCCAGGCCCAGCTTGGCGCGCTGGCCCAGGCCGACCCAGCAGATGCGCGCCGGCAGGCCCTGGAAGGCGATGCGTTCGCGGGCCATGTCCAGCCAGCGGTGCAGGTGGGCGTCGTCGGGAATCAGCTCCTTCACCTTGGCGTCGGTCTTGTAGATGTCCTGCGGATCACCGGAGAGCGCCGCCCAGCGGAACGGACCGACGCCGCGGCAGAACAGCGGGCGGATATAGGCCGGGACGAAGCCGGGGAAGTCGAAGGCATTGGCCACGCCTTCTTCCTTGGCCATCTGGCGGATGTTGTTGCCGTAGTCGAAGGTGGGGATGCCCTGCTTCTGGAAGTCGAGCATGGCCTGCACGTGCACGGCCATGGACTGCTTGGCGGCCTTGACCACGGCAGCGGGTTCGCTCTGCGCGCGGTCGCGGTACTCCTCCCAGGTCCAGCCGGCCGGCAGGTAGCCGTTGAGCGGGTCGTGGGCGCTGGTCTGGTCGGTGACCATGTCCGGGCGCACGCCACGGCGCACCAGCTCGGGGAGAATCTCGGCGGCGTTGCCGTGCAGGGCGATGGAGATGGCGCGGCCTTCGGCGGTGTACTTGGCGATGCGCGCCAGGGCGTCGTCGAGGTCCTTGGCCTGCTCGTCGACGTAGCGGGTCTTCAGGCGGAAGTCGATGCGGCTCTGCTGGCATTCGATGTTCAGCGAGCAGGCGCCGGCCAGGGTCGCCGCCAGGGGCTGGGCGCCGCCCATGCCGCCGAGGCCGGCGGTGAGCACCCAGCGACCGGCGAGCTTGCCGTCGTAGTGCTGGCGGCCGGCCTCGACGAAGGTTTCATAGGTGCCCTGGACGATGCCCTGGCTGCCGATGTAGATCCAGCTGCCGGCGGTCATCTGGCCGTACATGGCCAGGCCCTTGGCGTCCAGCTCGTTGAAGTGTTCCCAGGTCGCCCAGTGGGGCACCAGGTTGGAGTTGGCGATCAGCACCCGCGGGGCGTTGGCGTGGGTCTTGAACACCCCGACCGGCTTGCCGGACTGCACCAGCAGGGTCTCGTCCTCGTTCAGCTCCTTGAGAGTGCGGACGATGGCGTCGTAGCACTTCCAGTTGCGCGCAGCACGACCGATACCGCCGTACACCACCAGCTCCTTGGGGTTCTCGGCCACTTCCGGGTCCAGGTTGTTCATCAGCATGCGCAGCGGCGCTTCGGTCAGCCAGCTCTTGGCGTTGAGCTGGGTACCGCGAGGGGCGCGGATCTCGACATCACGAAATTTGGTCATGGCAGGCTCCTGGGAGGCGTGGAGTGCAGATGGATGGGATCGTACCCCGGGATATCTACACACATATAAACTTGTACATACAAGCATATGCAAGTGAAAGGCCAGTTCGGAGAAGCGCGCCTCACTGCATCGCAAGGAGCCGCTGTACGCCGCGAATGGCGGGGCCCAGAGCAAACGCAAAATGTTCGGCGGTGGACCGCAAGGAAGGTAGCCGACCTGTTACCGGGTGGCTTTCCTGGGGCAAAGAGCCCCCTTCTGCGCACGGGAATGGGGCATTCGGTAACGCGGCGGGGAAACAGGGGAAGGAAACGCAGGTTGGGCCGGGCGGCGTTCCGCTGGAGCGCGGAGCCTCATGCAGCGAAGCCAAACGCTACGCCGTTGGGCCTCGCGGTGCTCGGCGCCAACCTAGGGCACCGAGTTCAACCAAGGGGATCAGCGCGGTTGCAGCTCGATCAGGCAGCAATCCACCACGGCCAGCGCATCGAGCACCAGCTCGCGCAGCGTGCCATTGCCTTCCAGGTGCAGGCAGTCATGGCGACCGAGGTGCAGTGTCTCGCCCCCGTCCAGGCGCACTTCCAGCCCTTCGCCGGCGCTGAACAGCAACAGGGTGTCGGCAGCGCTGAACAGGCGCAGCGGCCCGTTGACGCGCTGCCACTGCAGGCGGGCGGCGAAGCGCTGCGGGGCATAGATGAGGTTGAAGTCGCGGATGGCGCCGCCCAGCAGTTCGCACTGCACGCGGCTGCCGCCGTCGAAGGCGAAGGCGTCACCGGCCGTCAGCTCGCGGGACGGGACGTCGTCCACTACCAGGCGCATGCCGGCGCCCTCCAGCACGGTGATGACGCGCTGGTAACCGGTGAAGGCGGAAAAGGGCCCGGGCTGGCCGACATCGGCGATGGACAGGCGCCAGCCGAAACCGTCGAGGTCGGCGCCGCCGTCGCGGAGGATCTCCTGGGTGGAACCGGCGCCGTTCTTCCACGGCATGCGCGGGTAGTCGGCGGCGCGCAGCACGCGGGGCAGGCTCATGAGCCGAACCGCCCTTCGAGGCGGTAGCGCGAGCCCGGGTAGAGCAGGCGCGCGCTGGTGACGGTATTGCGGCCCGACCAGGTGCGGCGGCGGATCAGCAGGCAGGGTTCGCTGCGCTCGATCAGCAGCAGGCGGCATTCGTCGGCGTCGGCGAGGATCGCCTCGACCACGTGCTCGCCCTCGGTGAGCGGCGCTACCTGGGACAGGTAGGCGTAAGGGGTCTGCTGGGTGAAGTCCTGCTTGAGGTAGTCCGGCGCCACCGCCGCGTTGACGTAGCGGTCCTCGATCTGCACCGGCACCTCGTTCTCGTAATGCACGATGAGCGAATGGAACACCCGCTGCCCCTCGCGCACATCCAGCGCCAGGGCACGCTCGGAGCCGGCCAGCTCCTCGCCCAGTGCGATCACTTCGCAGCGGTGCGCATGGCCCCGCGCGGCGATCTCCTCGGCGATGTTGTGCACCTCGAACAGCGCCGCCTGGCCCTTGGGCTCGGCGACGAAGGTGCCGACGCCCTGCATGCGCACCAGGTAGCCCTCGGCGGTCAGCTCGCGCAGGGCGCGGTTGACGGTCATGCGGCTGACGCCCAGCTCGTTGACCAGCTCGCTCTCGGAGGGCACGCGATGGTGCGGCGGCCAGGTGCCCTCGTCGATCTGCCGGCAGATCATCTGCTTGACCCGTGCATAGAGCGGCGCAGGCGCCTCGCCGGGCTGGACGGCGAAGGACGGGATATCGACAGGCGGATTGGGCACGGGAACACTCCTTGGCGGCACGCTCGGCTGGTCGGCCGGGGAACAGGGCGAGTTTACGGTCTCGATATACGTCTGTATATGTATATACAAATAACAACCCTCGCAGGTCGCCAATCATGCCAGCCTTCTTCACCGAACGAGCCCTGTTGCCCCAGGGCTGGGCCAGGGACGTCCGTTTCGAGGTGGCCGCGGATGGCCGCCTGAGCCGCGTGGAAGCAGGCGCCACGGCCGATGACGCCGAGCGTCTGAACGGCCCGGTGGTGCCGGGCATGCCCAACCTGCATTCCCACGCTTTCCAGCGCGCCATGGCCGGCCTGGCCGAGGTGGCGGGCGACCCCAACGACAGCTTCTGGACCTGGCGCGACCTGATGTACCGCCTGGTGGGTCGCATGGAGCCGGAGCAGGTGGAGGTGATCGCCCGCCAGCTCTACATCGAGATGCTCAAGGCCGGCTTCACCGGCGTCGCCGAATTCCATTACCTGCACCACGACCGCGACGGCCGCCCCTATGCCGACCCGGCGGAGCTGGCCCTGCGCATCAGCCAGGCCGCCAGCCGCACCGGCATCGGCCTGACCCTGCTGCCGGTGCTCTACAGCCACGCCGGCTTCGGCGGCCAGGCGCCCAACGAGGGCCAGCGCCGCTTCATCAACTCCACCGACGGCTACCTCGCCCTGCAGCAGCGCCTGCGCGCAGCACTGCCCGCCGGGCAGGTGCTGGGCACCTGCTTCCACTCGCTGCGGGCGGTGACACCGGAGCAGATCGAGGCCGTGCTGGCGGCGGACCCGGGCGACGCGCCCATCCACATCCACATCGCCGAGCAGCGCAAGGAAGTGGACGACTGCCTCGCCTGGAGCGGCCGCCGCCCCCTGCAATGGCTGTACGACAACGTCGATGTGGACCCGCGCTGGTGCCTGGTCCACGCCACCCACGCGGAACCCGACGAGGTCGAGGCGATGGCCCGCAGCGGAGCGGTGGCCGGCCTGTGCCTGACCACCGAAGCCAACCTGGGCGACGGCATCTTCCCGGCGGTGGACTACCTGGCCCAGGGCGGGCGCTTCGGCATCGGCTCCGACAGCCATGTGTCGGTCAGCCCGGTGGAAGAGCTGCGCTGGCTGGAATACGGCCAGCGCCTGCGCGACCAGCGCCGCAACCGCCTGCACCAGGCGAATCAGCCCCGCGTAGGCGACGCCCTCTACCAGGCGGCGCTGAGCGGTGGCGCCCAGGCCCTGGGCCAGCCCACCGGCGCCCTGGCAGCAGGCCAGCGTGCGGACTGGCTGGTGCTGGACGGCAACGACCCCTACCTCGCCACCGCCCAGGACGACGCGCTGCTCAACCGCTGGCTGTTCGCCGGCGGTGATCGCCAAGTGCGTGATGTGATGGTGGCGGGTCGCTGGGTGGTGCGGGACGGCCGTCACCCCGAGGAAGAGGCGACGGCGCGGGAGTTCGCCGGCGTGTTGCGATCCCTGCTGGGCTAGGGGATCAGCGCGGCATCTTGTCGTCCGGCGTACGCCAGATCAGGCCATCGGTGTCGTAACCCTGGTCGCGGGCCAGCTTCAGCAGGTGCGCGCGAGTGTGTTCCGGCACCTCGGGGGTGCGTGACAGCAACCAGAGGTAGGTGCGGTCCGGGTGGCCCACCAGCGCGGTCTGGTAACCGTCATCCAGGTAGAGCACCCAGTACTGGCCCTTGGTGAGGTCCGGCGCCAGGCGGCTGAACCAGTTGTCGAAGCGCACCCAGAGCTTGTCCGTCTGCCCCTCGACCTGGGGCACGGCCTGGCCCTGGGCTTCCTTCCATTCCCCTTCGGCGGTGCGGCAACGGTTGAGCACGCCCACCGTGCCACCCGGCTGCAGGCTGTAGTGGGCTTCGGATTGTGCGCAATGGCGCTGGAAGAACATCGGCAACCGCGCCAGTTCGTACCAGGTGCCCTGGTAGCGCTCCAGATCCACCGAACCCACCGTGCGCGGTGGCGCGGCGGGCTCGCCGGAGCCGGCGCAACCGGCCAGCAGCACCGCGCCGAGCAGCAGCGCCAGGCGGGTCATTTAAGGCCCTGCCCCTGGTACATCATCACCTTGTCGCCAGCGAACTGGATGCTGATGAAGGCCTTCTGGTCACCCCAGGTGCAACTGGTCAGGCCCACGGCGCCGGAGCACTCGGTGGGTTCGCCGATGATCTGCTCGACCTCGGCCTTGGCCATGCCGGCCTTGATCTTCGAATAGTTCTCCTGGTTGATCTTGTTGCAGGCGACGAGCGCGACGCAGACGGACAGCAGGGCGAGGATGCGCAGTTGCATGAATGACTCCGTGGTGTGGGGAATACCGCGGCAAGCTTGGCACAGCGCCACGGGGAATGCCCATTGGAGTCAGAAGCGCGAGCCGGGTTCCTTGAGGAAAGCGGCTTCCTCGACGCTGGAGGCACGGCCGAGGATGGCATTGCGATGGGGGAAGCGGCCGAAGCGGGCGATCACCGCGTGGTGGCGCACGGCGTAGTCGAGGAAGCCGTCGAACAGCTCGCGCTCGGCGGGGGAAACGGCATCACGCAGGGCGGTGTAGCGCTGAACGGCCAGTTCCTGGGTAGCCAGGTCCTCGGCGTGCTCGAAGACGATCTCGATGAACACCCGGCGGATCGGCGCGAGCTGCGCATCCAGGCCACGGGCGATGCCGTCGCGCACCAGTGCCAGGGCACGGGTGTCGCCGGCAAAGGCGCGGGGCTGGTCACGGAAGAGCATGCGCGGCAGCTGGTCCAGCAGCAGGATCAGCGCCAGCCAGCCCTCGGGCTGCTCTGCCCAGTCGGCCAGGCCGCCGTCCAGCGCCTGCTCCACCTGGGTGCCGAAGCACTGGCGGGCGTGTTCGTCCTGGCTGTCGCGCTTGCCGAACCACAGGCCCTGGCGCGCGGCAGCCGTCTCGGCGGCGTCGGCGAAATCGCCGAACCACCAGTCGAGCAACGGCTGCCAGGGCTGCACGGCTTATTCCTGGTGGTAGCCGGTAACGCGCTCGACTTCTTCCTTGGAGCCCAGGAACACCGGCACGCGCTGGTGCAGGGAGGTGGGCTGGATGTCGAGGATGCGCTGGCGGCCATCGGTGGAGGCGCCGCCGGCCTGCTCGATGATGAAGGACATCGGGTTGGCTTCGTACATCAGGCGCAGCTTGCCGGGCTTCTCCGGCTCACGGGCGTCCCAGGGGTACATGAACAGGCCGCCACGGGTGAGGATGCGGTGCACGTCGGCCACCATGGAGGCGATCCAGCGCATGTTGTAGTTCTTGCCCAGCGGGCCTTCCTTGCCGGCCAGCAGCTCGTCCACGTAGCGCTTGACCGGGGCTTCCCAGTGACGCTGGTTGGACATGTTGATGGCGAATTCGGCGGTGGCGGTGGGCACGCGGATGTCGTCGTGGGTCAGTACGAAGCTGCCCAGCTCGCGGTCCAGGGTGAAGCCCTTGACGCCGTCGCCCAGGGTCAGCAGCAGCATGGTCTGCGGGCCGTAGATGGCGTAGCCGGCGGCCACCTGCTTGGTGCCCGGTTGCAGGAAGGCCTGCTCGTTGAGGCTGTCGTTCTGGGAGAGGTACTCGTCCGGGCAGCGCAGCACCGAGAAGATGGTGCCGACCGAGACGTTGACGTCGATGTTGGAGGAGCCGTCCAGCGGGTCGAACACCAGCAGGTACGCACCCTTGGGGTACTTGCCGGGGATCTGGTAGGCGTTGTCCATCTCTTCGGAGGCCATGCCGGCCAGGTGGCCGCCCCACTCGTTGGCTTCCAGGAGGATTTCGTTGGAGAGCACGTCGAGCTTCTTCTGTACCTCGCCCTGTACGTTCTCGGTGCCCATGCTGCCGAGCACGCCGCCGAGGGCGCCCTTGGAAACGGCATGGCTGATTTCCTTGCACGCACGCGCCACGATCTCGATGAGGAAGCGCAGATCGGCAGGGGTGTTGTGGCTACGGGTCTGCTCGATCAGATAGCGACTCAGGGTTACGCGGGACATGGAAGAGGCTCCGGAGGGGAAGTAAAAACGCGCGCAGTTTAGCGCGACTCGCGCCGCAATGCTGCAAGCCGCTCGGCAGCCTTCTGCAATGCCCGGAGCAGAGGCGCCGGAGGCCTTCTGGGCGGCACGCAGAATCATCTGACGCAGCAAACGCCAACTGGTTCAGCGGCGGCTCAGAGACTCACCCGGGCCAGCGCGCAGACCTGGTTGCGGCCGTTGCGCTTGGCGTCGTAGAGCGCGGCATCGGCCACCTGCAGCAGCTCGTCGAGGCTCTGCCCCTGGCTGGGCCAGATGGCCAGGCCGGCGGACAGGGTCACGTGCAGCTCGCCGCCACGGGTCGCCAGGCCGGTATCGGCCAGTTCGCGACGGATGGCTTCCAGGCGTAGGCGCGCCTCTTCGCTGTCGGCACCCGGGAGGATCAGCAGGAACTCCTCGCCGCCGATGCGGAACACCGCGTCGGTGCTGCGCAGGCTGCATTCCAGGAAGCCGGCGACGCCCTTGAGCACATCGTCGCCCACAAGGTGGCCGTGGCGGTCGTTGAGCTGCTTGAAGTGATCCAGGTCGATCAGCGCCAGGGCGATGGGGGTTTCCTCGCGGAGGCTGCGGGCCTGCTCGCGGGCGAAGAATTCGTTGAGGTAGCGGCGGTTGTAGAGCCCGGTGAGCGGGTCGCAGAGGGCCTGCTCCTGCAACTGCTCGTGCAGGCTGGAGATGGTGAGCAGGCGTTGCTCGCTCAGGGCCAGGGCCTCGGCCAGCTGCAGCTCGCTGCGGTGGCGCTCGGTCACTTCGCGCAGGTAGACCATCCGCCCCAACACATGGCTGCCGGTGCGGGTGACCCGCTCGATGGCCCGGGCGCGCACCTCGAAGTAGCGCGGCGGCTCGCCCAGGGTCAGCATCGGCTCGCCACTGGCCTGCGCCTGCAGCAGGCCGTGCAGTTCGACGCCGATCACCGGCCAGCCCAGCAGCGCCCTGCCCTGCCAGCCGTTACGCAAGCCCGCCAGGCGCAGCGCGGCGGGGTTGGCCTCGATCACGCGGCCCTTGGCATCGATCACCAGCACCGGATCGGGCAGCTCCTCCAGCAACAGGTGGCGCGCCACCGGCAGCAGGTCGAACAGGCGCACGCCGAGGATCAGCCAGGAAAACGCCAGCAGGGTGAAGGCGAAGCTGAAGGGCGTCGGGTCGAAGCCGAACAGGGTCCAGCCGAACACCACGTAGCTGATGTTGGCGGCCCAGGGCACGCAGGTGACCACGACGAAGGCAAGGTAGTGGCGGCGATGCAGGCCGTGGCTGGTGATCACCGCGCGACTCACCACCGCCAAGCAGAACAGCATCAGCACATAGACGTACACCGCGGTGCCGTGGAACAGCACGCCGTGCTCGTACACCACCGGCGCACCCGGCAGGTTGGAAGCCGGCGCCGTGGCCGGGCCATAGAAGGCCTGCCAGGGGTTGAGCAGCGCCAGGCCCCAGGCCGCCAGCGGCGCGATCGCCAGGGGCAGGTAGCGCTGCGGCGCCAGAGGCTCGCGGATGCTGTTGACGTATTGCCAGAGGAACACCGCCCAGAGGGTGGGCACGGCGACGATGCCCGGCCAGGCCATGCTGGCCCAGAACACCTTGCACGAGGCGCCCTGGGCGGCCAGCTCGAGGCCGGCGGTGGTCAGCCACCAGAGAATGCAGACGTGCAGGACGACGAAGCTGGCGCGGCCCGGGAAGTAGCGCTGGCGGCCGATCCAGCGGGCCAGGAACATGATGCCGACACTCAGCATCCCGGTGAACAGGACGGGAGTGGTCAGGGCCCAGCCGGAGCCACCGCACATGCTCATGCCGGGCAACCCACGGCGAGCCGGCGAATGACCGGCCGCCCGAAGAAGGACTGGCCCAAGAGGCGGGCAGCTTGCAGCTGCGGAATGAAGTCGAGCACCGGCCGTACCTGACGCAAAGGAACGTTGCGCGACCCCTGTCGCGCAACGGCGTCAAGATACAGCAAAAAGCCAGTATCTACGTGACAACTTCGCTCAGCGAGCGGCCTCAGGCGCCCTTGCTTTGGCCCTTCAGCAGGCTCAGCGCCATCAGCACCAGAAGCCCCACCCCCAGCAACAGGACGGCCCACAGGCCGATGCGCTTCCAGGCCAGTGCCGAGCCCTTCTCCTCGGCCACCACCACCGCCTTGGCCTCGGCCAGGCGCAGATCGCCATCGGGCTGGGCGATGCCCATCTTCGCCAGGCTGCCGGGGCCGTAGCCGGGCACCAGGGTGGTCAACGGCAGTTCGGCGCTGGCCGCGCCGGGCTTGCCGACGGCCAGGGTGTAGGGCGGCGTGCCCCGGGCCAGGAACACCAGCTGCAGCGCGCGCATGCCCACCTGCAGGGTCGGGGCCTTGGCGCCGAAGCCGCCGGCACGCTGGTCCACGCTCATCTTCAGGTGTTGCACCGGCATCCAGCCGTCCAGTTCGAGCCGGTCGTGCAGCACCTCCTTGCCGTCCTTGGGCAGGCGGTAGAGCAACCCGGAGGTCAGCGCCTGCCATTGCGCGGTGTCGTTGCTCCGCGCCTGGAGCCGCACCGGCGCCAGGGTATTGGCCTGTTCGAGGGAGAATTTCAGGCTCTCCACCGGCAGCGGCAAGGGCAGGTCCCAGCTGTACTCGCCGGCAGCCGGGCTGCCAGCGGGCATCGGGTCGGACCAGACCATGGGCGCCGGGCTGCTTTCCTGGCGTGCACCGGTGACCCGCGCCTCGGTGAGCAAGGGCGCTTCGCGGTCCAGCCAGAGCAGGCGCAGGTAACGCGCCTTGTGCCCGGGCAGGGTCACTTCGCGCTGGTAGATATGGTCGTTGCCGAAGCTCAGCCGGGCGATCTGCCCGGTGCCCCAGGACTGCCAGCTCTGCAGGTCGTCACTGGCCTCGATGGTGAACTGCTGGAAGCCTTCGCCCTCCTCGCTCCAGTCGATCACCAGCTTCTCCAGGGGCGCTTTCATGCCGCTGGCGTCCAGCAACCAGCCACGCAGGCGCTCGCCGCTGGCGGCCGGGTCTTCCGGCAGCACCTCGACCACAGTGCCGGTGGTACTGCGCTCCACCCGTACCCGTGGCGCGCCCAGGCTGGTATCGGCCGGGCCGCGCAGGGGGAACCACTTGAGTTCCAGCTCCTGCTCGCTGCGGGTGACCTGGGACTCGCCCCGGGCCAGCGCATAGGCCAAAGGCTCACCCTCGGCGTTGAAGATGCGCAGGTCGCGCAGGTCGGCATGACGGGCGAGGAAATGCAGCGACATCGGCAGGTCGACGCGGTACCAGGGGCCATTGCCCTCGACCTTGAGCGGTACCCGGGCGGCGAAGTCGTCCAGGCTGTCCTGGGCCTGCACCGGCTGTGTCACGCACAGCAGGCCCAGGCAGATGTTCAGCAAGAGGGGGAAACGGCTCATGCGTTGACCTGCTCCGATTCGGGCGCCGCCCGCTTGGGCGGAAGCGGCGCGAAGTAACCGACGACCAGCAGCAACACGCCGACGCCGATGAAGGAAATGATCCGCTCCAGGCCGCCCCGGTTACCCAGTTCGACGAAGAACAGCTTGGCCACCACCACCGCGATCAGCGCGGCGCCCACCAGCCACAGCTCGCGGTGCACGCGCCTGTGGCCGCCGATCATCAGGCCCAGGGCGATGCTGGTCCAGACGATGGACAGGCCGGCCTGCACCAGCATCGAATCCAGCTGCGCATCCAGCACGAAGGGCACGCCGCCCCAGTGGTGGGCGCTGCGGAAGACGATGGCCGTGGCCAGGGCGAACAGCGAGGCGCCCACCACCAGCTGCGGCGCCAGGCGCTGGATGCCGGCATCGAAACCGAACTCGCCGAGGTTCTCGCGCAGCCACAGCCAGACGCCCAGCAGGGCGAACAGCAGGCCGAGCTCCAGCGGGTTGACCAGCGGCAGGTAGGGCAGCGGGTCGGCACTGCCGTCGCTCCAGGCGTTGGCGACCCAGAACCAGCCCAGCATCATCGCCGCCAGGGGCATGGCGGCCCACAGGCGGTATTCGCGCGGGAAGGCGATCACCGGCCAGGGCAGACGCGACACCCGGGTGACCAGCAGCAGGTAGAGGCTCGGCAGCAAGGCCCAGCCCAGCCAGCGCCAGGCGTTGTAATGCTCGGACAGCAGCATCAGCAGGTAGCGCAGCTCCAGCGCCAGCACCCCGAGGATCAACCAGCAACCCAGCACGTGGGCAGCGCTGCGGGGGCCCTCCGGCAACAGGCCGTGGAGCTTGCGCAGGGCCAGCAGGTGCACCGCGAACAGCGCGCCCCAGCCCAGCCAGCCGAAGTCCGCCGCCGGGTGGTAATGCGGGTTCCAGGCAAGCATCAGCACCACCAGCGCACCCGGCACCAGCAGCAGGCAAAGCAGCGCCAGGGTGCGCCACTGGGTGCGCAGCGCCAGCAGCATCCACAGCGCCACGGTCACCGCTGCCGCCAGCAGCACCAGGGGGACCTGCAGTTCCGGCGCGGCGAAGCGGGCGATCTCGGCGACCCAGGTCAGGGTCCACCAGCCCGCGCTCCACACCAGCAGCAGTTGCGACAGGTGCCCCAGGCTCAGGCCTTGCAGGCGCGGGTCCTCGCGACGGGTTTCGTGGTGCAGGCGCCAGGCGCCGGCCAGGGCGGCCAGGGACAGCACCAGCGGCGTCCAGAAGCCGGCATGGGCCAGCGGGCGCAAGCCCTCGGTGCTCAACTGGCCGAGCAGCAGCGGGCTCACCGCGAGGAAGCTCAGGCCCGCGATCACCTGCAGCGCCAGGCCGAAGACGAAGCTGGCGCGCAGTTGCAGGTGCAGGCTGAGCCAGACGATCAGCAGGCCGCTGCCGCCCCATACCGCGCTGGCCGTACGCCAGGGCAGGACGAAGAGCACCGCCAGGTTGATGAACACCAGGCCCACCAGCAGCACCAGGGACATGCTGTGCAGCAGGCGCTTGTCGTTGCGCACCATGTCGTCGCGGGCCGCCACCAGCATGCCGCCGATCAGCGCCAGGCCGATCAGCGAGGCGGTGACCAGGCCACTCCAGCCCAGCGCACTGCCGCTGCCCAGCCCGCTGCGGTCCATGCCCAGGAGGAACACGGCGCCACCGAGCAGCTGCACGGCGAAGGCGCTGAAGAGGAAGGTGCGCGAGGCCAGGCGCAGGCCGACATAGAGGGTCGCCAGGCCGGCCAGGGCCCAGACGATGGCGGTGCCTTCGGCGCGCAGGCACAGCGGCGCGATCAGGTAGAGGAAGGCCAGCCCGCTGCAGGCCAGCACCGGCAAGCCGCTGCGTTCCCAGGCGGACGCCTCTTCCTCCTGCGCACCGCGCAGCTGCCAGAAGCTGAACAGCAGCGCCACGCCGAGCATCAGCGCGCCCAGCGGCGCACCGTCCAGCAGGCTGTCGACGCCCACGCGCAGGCTGCCGAGGAAGGCCAGTGCCGCCCCCACCTGCAACAGCAGGGCGAAGGCACGGGCCAGCGGCCGGCGCTGACGCAGGCCCAGCCAGAAGATGCCGGCGCCTTCCACGGCCCAGGCGGCGGAGGTCCAGCGCGCATCCAGGCCCAGCGGAATGGCCAGGGTGCCGAACACCACGCCGAGGGCCATGCAGGTTTCCACCAGCAGCAAGGCGCGACCCGGTGCGCGACCGGCCAGGACCCGGGCGATGAACATGTACAGCAGGCCCATGGCCAGGGCGCTGAAGGCGGCGCCGAACTCGATGTGGTGGATCACCGCGTACTGCAGGCCGAAACCGATCAGGGGCGGGCCGAACAGCACGGTGCCGTCGATGTAGTCGCCCTGGCGCGCCGACCAGCGCAGCAGCGCATCACGCTCGCCATCCGGCGCGGCCGCCGCCTCGCGCAGCTTGCGCCGGGCGAACAGCAGGCCGATGGCCAGGTACATGAGGAAGAACAGCACCAGGAAGGGCTCGGTGCTGGCGAACAGCTCGGGCTTGTAGGAGCGCAGACCCCAGGCGAAGCCGATGCCGAAGGTGCCGACGAAGCCGATCAGGTTGAGCAGGCGCCAGGCCTTGAACCAGGCGATGGCGAAGATGCCGGCGTTGAGCAGGGCGAAATAGGAGAACAGCGCGACATGGTTGCCGCTGCCGGTGGAGGTGAGGATCGGCGCGGCGAAGCCACCCAGCGCCGCAGCGGCGGCCAGGCCCAGGGCATCCTGCAGCACCGCGAGAATGGCCGAGCAGAGGGTGACCACGATCAGCAGGATCAGCGCCATCTTCGGGTCCAGCAGCGGATGCAGGCGCATCGCCGCGAACACCGTCAGGTAGAGCACCGCAATACCCGCACCCTGCAGCATCAGGCCATAGTTGGGGTTGCGCTTGCGCAGCCACCAGCCGAGCCCCAGCAGGGCGATGGCCGCAGCGGCGACACCCGCGTAGCGCACCTCGATGGGCACCACCATGCCTTCGGTGGCGTAGCGCAGGAGGAAGGCCAGGCCGAGGAACAGCAGCAGCACGCCGACCCGCAGCACGGTGTTGCCGCCGAACAGCCAGTTGCGCGCGGCCTCGAAGCCGCGCTCGAACAGCGAGGGCTCGCGGGGCGGCGGTGGTGGGGGCGGGGTAACCGGGGCACGGGCGACCATGGGCTCCGGCTGGCGCGGCGGCAGCGGCTCGGCCAAGAGCTCGGGGAGGGGTTCCAGGGTCCAGTCGCTGACATCCGGCTGGCGCGGTGGCGGGGTGACCACCAGGGGCTCCGGTTCGAGCTCCGCGGGCAGTTCCCAGACCAGCTCGCTGTCGTCCACCGGTTGCTCCGGCTTCTCCGGCGCGGCGGCCTGGGCATGGACGACGGGCGCTTCCGGCACTGGCACGGGCGCCTCGGTGGGCGGCGCGGCGGGAGCGGCGGGTTGCACCCCGCTGCGCTCGACCTTGAGCAGCCGCTCGTGGATGGCCTGGGTGCCCACATCGAAACGGGCCGCGAACTCGCGCAGCTGCTTCTGCAGGGCGGCGTTTTCCGTACTCAGCCCGTGCAGGCGGATCGCCTGTCCGAGGCCCAATCCGAGGAGGCCGCCCAGCAGGGCTCCGGTGATCGATTCACCGGCTGCCGCTCCCATGGCCAGACCCACCAGCATGAAGATCCATTGCATGCACTGAATTCCCAAGTGATTGAGAAGAAACGCCAGATCCCTGCACGTTCAACGCCGCCGCCCGGCGTAAATGGCGACGCGCCAGTATATCGAGCGAAACGGAACACTCCCTACAGACGAATGCTGGCCATCTCACAGACACAGAAAATTCACCCGATTGCGCACAGAGAGTAGAAATCGTCTCGCCGGCCGGCGGCAAACTGTTCACAAATTCGCCAATCCCGCTATGATGCGCGCCCTCCCAGCCCCAAGCCCGCGCCCAAGCCATGAAAACCATGCTCATCGTCGGTGCCGACATCGATCGCACCGAAACCTGGATCCGTTACGAAAAGAGCATGTGCCACGCCTGCGTCTCCAGCTGCTGCACCATGCCAGTGGAGGCCCGCATCAGCGATCTGATCCGCATGGAGCTGGTGGCCGACTTCGAGCGTGGCGAGCCGCCGAAGAACATCGCCAAGCGCCTGATGAAGGACGGCCTGGTGGAACGTTTCAACCAGAAGTCGGGCATCTTCACCCTGGCCCGCATGGCCAACAACGACTGCTATTTCCTCGACCGCAAGTCGCGCCTGTGCACCATCTACGACAAGCGCCCGGAAACTTGCCGCAACCACCCCAGGATCGGCCCGCGCCCCGGCTACTGCGCCTTCAAGCCCAACGCCTGATCCCCCGAACTCGACCTGTAGCCGCGAATTCATCCGCGATGCCCAGGTCCCCGGGCTGAAACCCGGGCTACGGTCCGAGCGGTAATACGAGCCCCTGAAAACGAAAACGCCCCGCGGGCGATGCCGGCGGGGCGTTTTTCATGGGCGGCGATCAGCCCTTGGCGAACAGCTTCTTGGCCAGGCTCACCACCACCAGCACCAGCGCACCGGCGACGATGCCGACCACGCCGTTGATCAGGGTCGGCACCACCACGCCTGCAGCGCCCGCAGCTTCGGCCAGGTGGTGGATGGGCTCATGGGCCGCAGGAATGCCGTGGGTGAGGATGCCGCCGCCCACCAGGAACATCGCGGCGGTGCCGATCACCGACAGCCCTTTCATCATGTAGGGCGCGGCACGCAGGATGGCGCGACCGATGCTCTGCGCGGCCTGGCTGGCCTTGCGGCTGAGGTACAGGCCCAGGTCGTCCAGCTTGACGATGCCGGCCACTAGGCCATACACGCCGGCGGTCATGATCGCGGCGATGCCCACCAGCACGGCCACCTGCACACCGAAGGACGACTCGGCGACCGTGCCCAGGGTGATGGCGATGATTTCGGCGGAGAGGATGAAGTCGGTGCGGATGGCGCCCTTGATCTTGGCCTTCTCAAAGGCCACCACGTCCACGTCGGTCTTGGCCAGCGCCTCGACATGGGCCGCATGGCTCTGCTCGTCTTCTTCGGCGCTGTGCAACCACTTGTGGGCGAGCTTCTCGAAGCCCTCGAAGCACAGGTAGGCGCCGCCCACCATCAACAACGGGGTCACCGCCCAGGGCGCGAAGGCGCTGATCAGCAGCGCGGCCGGCACCAGGATCGCCTTGTTCACCGCCGAGCCCTTGGCCACCGCCCAGACCACTGGCAGCTCGCGCTCGGCCTGCACACCGGAAACCTGCTGGGCGTTGAGGGCTAGGTCGTCCCCCAGTACGCCGGCGGTTTTCTTCGCGGCGACCTTGGTCATCAGGGAAACGTCGTCGAGGACGCTGGCGATATCGTCGAGCAGGGTGAGCAGGCTGGCTCCGGCCATGTGGAAATCCTTGAGTGGGGGAAGGCGTTGCAGGGGCGGAATGATGCAACAGCCTACGGCGCCATTCCATCGGCCCGTCGGATTTCCAAGCAAAAAGCTGACAGACAGACGCCCCGGCACAGTCAAGGCCGGGGCCGGACGCTATCTCACCTCAACCACGGGTGCTGGGCGGGCCGCTCTGCAGGGGCTGGTCGCCCTCCTTTGCCACTTCCACCGGTTTGGCGGTAGCCTTGGGTTTGGGCTTGATCAGGCTGAAGTCGATCATGGTCTTCGGCGCGTAGGGGTCGCCGATCATCAACGGGCGCGCCTTGAAGTCGGCACTGACCAGGCTGCGGCTGGGGTCGAGCGTGTCGAAACGCAGGCCAGCGAGGTCGGCCCAGGTGTGCACCAGCCCGGCGCTGCTGAAGGGGCGGTCGAAGGTACCGGCGAAATTGCGCGGGTGGCTCTGCTGCCAGGCGGGGCTGGTCCAGACCATGAAGGGGATGGTGTACATCGGCGCGGTGGGCGCCGCCTCGTTGCGCCCCAGCACCTGCGGGTGCTCGGGGTCGAACACCGCCTCGCCGTGGTCGGAAAGGTAGAGCAGGAAGCCGTTCGGGTCGGTGGCCTTGAAGCGCTCGATCAGGGTGGAAACCACGTGGTCGTTGAACAGCACGGCGTTGTCGTAGCTGTTGTAGGTGGGCAGCTGGTCGTCGGTGACGTTGGGCGGCACGCCCTGGCGATCGGTGAAGCGCTCGTACTCCGGCGGGTAGCGGTACTGGTAGCTCATGTGGGTGCCCAGCAGGTGCACCACGATGAACTTGCGCGGCGCCTGGTCGGCAAGGACCTTGGCGAAGGGCTCGAACACGTCGTCGTCGTACTGGCGGGCGTTCTGGTTGCGGTTGTTGTTCAGGTAGAACTGCTCGTCGGCCTGCTTGGAGAAGGTGGTGAGCATGGTGTTGCGCTTGGTCAGGGTCTGCTGGTTGGTGATCCAGAAGGTCTTGTAGCCCGCCTGCTTCATCATGTTCAGCAGCGAGGGCTTGCTCAGGTAGGCGTCCGGGTTGCTCTCGTCGGCGAAGCTCAGCACCTGCTGCAGCGCCTCGATGGTGTAGGGTCGCGGGGTGACCACGTTGTCGAACACCTGCAGCTCGCCGCGCAGCCTGTCGAGGTTCGGCGTGGTCGAGCGTGGGTAGCCATACAGGCTCATGCGCTGGCGGTTGGTGGATTCGCCGATGACCAGCACCAGGGTCGACGGCTGGTTGCCGTTGATGTCGTGCAGGTTGGCCAGGGGCGCGATGCGGGCGTTGCCTTCCAGCAGGTCCTGCATGTTGGACAGCTGCTGGCGGTATTGCCGGTAGCCCACCGCCAGTTGCCAGGGCACCGCCGGCTCAAGGCGCTTGTCGATGCCGTCCATGGCCTGCTCGAAGCTGTCGTTGACCATCATCTGCTTGGTCACCGGGTAGCCGAGCAGCGCCACCAGCAAGGCCGTGCTGATCGCCAGCGCCTTGCCACGGGGCAGGTACACCGGGCGCAGGCGACGCCAGATCAACCAGGCGACGCTGGCATAGGCCAGCAGCACCAGGGGTATCCACCAGGTCATGTACTGGGTCAGGTACTCGCCGGCCTCGGCGGCGTTGGACTCGAACATGATGAAGATGACGCTCTGGGAAAACTCCTGGCCGTACACCAGGAAGTAGAACAGCGCCGGCAACGAGGCCAGCCAGAGCATCACGCCGATCACCGCAGCGAGTGTGCGGGTGCGCACCGGGAACAGCAGCACCGGGATCAGCCACAGGCCGCTGAGCAGGAAGGCCTGGCGGAAGCCGGTGAAGCCGCTGGTATCGGTGGCGAGGATCAGCACCTGGGTGAGGCCGGAGAAGCACCAGAAGAACAGGAACAACCAGCCCAGACCGGCCCAGTCGAATTTTCGGGCCCCTTGATCACGCGCATGCGACGGCATAAGAACTCCATCAGTCGGATACAGGCTGCCGGGCGAACCGGCAGGAACCGCACGGACTCTGCACAAGCACGTGTGAAAACTTCGTCAAGAAAAACCGGAAGGCCGCCATGACTCGGGGTATAAGAAGCAGCCGGTGGCGAGCAGCAGCCAGCCATCCCGGTGCAAACGGAATTCAGCCCCCCATCAAGGAAGGGACACCATGCCAAGGAAAACCAAGCAGCAACGCAATGCCGAAAAGAATGCGCGGAGAACCAACAACAGGGCTTTGCAGCATGCCCAGAGCAAGGGCCTCGACACCGCGACCAACACCTGCTCGGCCATACGCATCGCCGGGGTCCAGGACCGGCACAGCAAGGCGATCATGACCCGCAGCGGCGCCAATGCACGGACCGGTGGCACGCTGATCGGCTACAACGAAGACGACATGCCCTGGGCAGGCCTGAACCCCGGGGAGACCTACGCCTTCATCAACTGCGCGGAAGCCAAGGCCTACCTGGAGATACTGGCCAGGCACGCGGACCCCAAGCACTACCGGATCACCTCCTTTACCCCCGACAAGAAGGTCAACCCGCCCTGCGGCAACTGCCGGCAGTGGGTCTATGACACCTTCGGTGAAGTGGTCGACGCCTGATCGAGGGGCAACCGATGGGCATCCCGGCGCGCCTGGGGTGCTCGCGCTCCCGGGCTGATCAAGGCCCGGGTTAGTCGCTACACTCCGCCACCACCCACGCTCCAGCAGGACACGGAATGTCGATGACCACCCCGCACGCACGCCTCCGCCAGCTCCTCGTCTATTGGCTGTATGCCGCCGCCTTCGGCCATCTCTGCGCCGGCCTCGCGCTCACCTGGTTCAACCACCTGCCGCTGTTCGAGGCCTATCAGCAGGGCGTCGAGCACGCCTTCTGGACCGGCGCAGTGCCGGAGGGCGCACGTGATCAGCAGCTGTGGTGGCAGGCCCTGTTCGGCGCCACGATGCAGAGCTACGCGGTGTTCATGTTCGCCCTGGTGCGCATCGGTGACCGGCGGCGCAATGCCTCGGCCTGGGGCTGGATGATGGTCGGCATCCTGCTGTGGGCCCCGCAGGACATGCTGCTCTCCGCGCAGCGGGGCATCTGGGCGCACCTGTGGGTCGACGGTTTTGCCCTGCTCGCCCTGCTACCACCGCTCGCCTGGCTCTATCGACACGATCGCCGCACATCTTCCGACTGACCGGTCGTCGGCAGCTCCCGCAGGCCTTGGGTGACCCGACCGAAGGCCGAGGGCTTCGCTTCGTCGTCCCCCCTCCTCCTCTCCCCCGCTTCGCCGTTGCCAGCGCCCGTTTGCGGTTGCCGGCACAACCTCCCGTTTTTCGGGCCCTGCAGCCCTGAGTTCCGGCCCGGACTCTCCCCGGCGAGCCCATCCGTGATCGCCCCGGCAGTCGGTCAAGCGCAACGGCTAGAAATTGACACCCTGTCAATTCACGACAAATAGCAGCCCTATTGCCGAAATTTGCAGCAAATATCGCGATTATTTATGCATTCGAGCGTTGATATCCCCTTCCTGGCGTCTATACCTTCCTCCTTATCGCCACCCCAACCGGCCATCCGCCGAACACCGGCGATACCTCGCTCCTAGAGCGCCCACAAGGCCACTGGAGCACCACGGAGATACCCTCCGACCATCACCAAGGAGCTACAGAATGCAAAGGAAGTTCATAGGAAAAACGCTGATCCTGGCCACTCTCGCCTCTCCCGCGATAGGACTCGCGGCCGAGCTGGTGGACGTAGCCAAGTTGCCGTCACGGGCAGGAATAGCCGGTGGCAGTGACATCCACTCCGACCTGGGCCTGGACGCCGAGGAGCTCGACAAGGGCACCAGCGCCAAGCTGCCGAACGGCACCCAGGTCACCCGCTACCAGCAGTACTACAAGGGCGTGCGGGTCTGGGGCGAAGCCATCACCGAAAGCCGCAACGGCGCCACCAAACGCACCGGCCGCATGCTGGTAGGCATCGAGCAGGACCTGGTGCGTGACGCCACCCCCACCCTGACCAAGGAGCAGGCCCTGCAACAGGCCAAGGCCCTGGTCGCCAGCAGCCAGCCGGTGAGCAACGAGCAAAGCGAGCTGGTGGTACGGCTGAACGAGCAGCAGCAGGCGCAGCTCGCCTACGTGGTGTCGTTCTTCGTCGGTGGTGACGAGCCGTCCCGCCCGCACTTCATGATCGAGGCCAACACCGGCCAGGTCCTGCAGCGCTGGGAAGGCCTCAACCACGCCGAAGCCACCGGCCCCGGCGGCAACGCCAAGACCGGCAAATACCTCTACGGCACTCAATACGGCCCGCTGATCGTCAACAACCGCTGCGAGATGAATAGCGGTGACGTGATCACCGTGAACCTCAACAACAGCACCAACAACACCAGCGTCAAAGCCTTCCGCTTCGCCTGCCCGTACAACGAGTACAAGCTCACCAACGGCGCCTACTCGCCCCTCAACGATGCCCACTACTTCGGCAACGTGGTGTTCCAGATGTACGGCAACTGGTTCGGCGGGCTGCGTCCGCTCAACGAGAAGAAGCTGTACATGAAGGTGCATTACGGCAATGGCTACGAGAACGCCTTCTGGGACGGCCAGGCCATGACCTTCGGCGACGGCAAGAGCCGCTTCTACCCGCTGGTTTCCCTCGACGTGTCGGCCCACGAGGTCAGCCACGGCTTTACCGAGCTGAACTCCGGCCTGGTCTACGAGGGGCAATCCGGTGGCATGAACGAAGCCTTCTCGGACATGGCCGGCGAAGCCGCCGAGTACTTCATGAAGGGGCGGAACGACTGGAAGGTGGGTGCCGATATCTTCAAGGGCAACGGTTCGCTGCGCTACATGGACCAGCCCAGCCGTGACGGCAGCTCCATCGACAAGGCCGGCGACTACTACGAGGGCATCGACGTGCACCACTCCAGCGGGGTGTACAACCGCGCCTTCTACCTGCTCGCCAAGTCGACCGGCTGGAACACCCGCAAGGCCTTCGAAGTGTTCGTCGACGCCAACCGCTTCTACTGGACCGAGACCAGCACCTTCGACCAGGGCGCCTGCGGCGTGATCAAGTCGGCGCAGAACCGCAGCCTGCCGACGGCGGACGTGATCAACGCGTTCAAGACCGTGGGCGTGAGCTGCAAGACGGCGCTGTAACCAGGGCACTGCCCGTATCAAGCCCCCTGTCGGCGCGAGCCTGCAGGGGGTCGCGGGACACGCCCTTAACTGAGTTCCGCCACCGCATCACTGCCCAATTCCTCGACGAGGAAATCCACGAAGGCGCGCACCTTGGCCAGCATGTGCCGGCGCGAGGGGTAGATCGCATAGACGTGGGTCTTCACCGGCTCCCAATCCTCCAGCACCGCCTGCAAGGCACCCCGGGCCAGGTCATCGCGCACATAGACCTCCGGCACCAGGCTGACGCCATGCCCGCCGCGCAACGCACTGCACAGGGCCAGGCTGGAGTTGACCTTGTAGCGCCCACGCACGGGCACCCGATGGGTCTGCCCGCCTCGTTGGAATGACCATTCGGTGGCATGCCCTGAGAGGGTGAACTGCACGCACTCCAGACGCGGCAGGTCATCCGGGGATTCGGGGATGCCGTGCTCGGCAAAATAGGCCGGCGCACCGCAGAGCACGTGGTGCAGCGTCATCACCGGGCGCGCCACCAGGCTCGAATCCTCCAGGCGGTCGCTGCCGCGTATGGCCAGGTCGAAGCCCTCCTTGACGATGTCGATGCGCCGGTCCTCCATCTGCAGGTCCAGGGACAGCTCCGGGTAGCGCGCGAGGAAGCGCGGGATGGCATCCGCCAGGCAGATCAGGGTGAAGGACATGGGCGCGCTGACCCGCAAGGTGCCGCTGGGCGCCCCTTGCATCGGCCCCATGGAGCGGTCCGCCTCCTTCAGGTCATCGAGGATGCGCACCACCTGCTCGTAGTAGCTGGCGCCCGCCTCGGTCAGGCTCATGCGCCGGGTGGTGCGGTTGAGCAGGCGGGTCGCCAGGTGCGCCTCCAGCTCGGCGACGTTCTTGCTCACCGCCGCCGGCGACAGCCCCAGCTGGCGGGCAGCAGCGGCGAAGCCGCCCAGGTCGACGACATGACGGAAGACGGTGAGCGCGGTAAACCTGTCCATGGATTAGCCACTCGCAGTAAATAGTGAAGTCAGCGGAACGCATATTATCGCCACGGCGGCGGTGAATTAACCTTTTCTTCATCGGGCTGCAGCGACTCCGCGAGCAGCCATGGACAGACACAAGGACGCCCGCCATGAACCAGCCGCTGATCGACGCCATCACCCAACGCACCTCCGTGAGCTACTTCGATCCCAGCCGCGAGCTGGACGATGACAGCATCCACGCGCTGATCAGTTGGGCGACCCGCGCACCCAGCGCCTTCAACCTGCAGAACTGGCGCTTCATCGCCGTGCGCAGCGTCGCCGCCAAGCAGCGCCTGCGCGAACTGGCCTGGAACCAGCCCAAGGTCTGCGACGCGGCGGTGACCTTCATCGTCTGCGGCGTGCTGCCCCAGCCGGCAACCCTGGTGGAGCGCCTGCAGGGTTCGGTGGATGCCGGCTTCATGCCCGCCGAAATGCCGCCGTCCTGGGTTGCACTGGCCGACCGGCTCTACGCCGGGGCGCCGCGCACCCAGCGCGACGAAGCGGTGCGCAGCGCCACCTTCGCCGCCTCCACGCTAATGCTCGCCGGGCAGGCCCTGGGGTTGGCCGCCAGCCCGATGACCGGGTTCGACCCGGAGGGCGTCGCCGATGTGTTCCGCCTCGGCGCCGATGAAATCCCCGTGATGCTGGTCGCCATGGGCCATGCCCAGCCCGGCAACTGGCCGCAGAAACCGCGCCGGCCGGTGGCCGATGTGCTGGAACTGGTCTGAGGACGCACCATGAACCGCCATGCCGACCTGCTGCTCACCGCCCTCGCTCCGGCCGTCTGGGGCAGCACCTATGTGGTCACCACGCAGATGCTGCCGGCCGGCTACCCGCTGACGGTGGCCCTGCTCCGCGCCCTGCCCGCCGGGCTCCTGCTGCTGCTCCTGGTACGCCAGCTGCCCAGCGGCGTCTGGTGGCCGCGCACCCTGCTGCTCGGCGCGCTCAACTTCTCGGTGTTCTGGGCCCTGCTGTTCGTCGCGGCCTATCGCCTGCCCGGCGGCGTCGCCGCCACCCTCGGCGCCATGCAGCCGCTGTTCGTCATCGTTCTCGCGCGCCTGGCGCTGGGCTCGCCGATCCGCAGCCTGGCGGTGATCGGTGCGCTGGCCGGACTCTTCGGTGTCGCCCTGCTGGTGCTTACCCCCAAGGCCACACTGGACCCGATCGGCATCGCCGCCGGCCTGGGTGGCGCTGTCTCCATGGCCCTGGGCACCGTGCTCAGCCGCCGCTGGCAACCGCCCGTGCCCGCACTGACCTTCACCGCCTGGCAACTCACCGCCGGTGGTCTGTTGCTGCTGCCCGCCGCCCTGCTGCTGGAGCCGGCGCTGCCGCCGGTCACCCTGCTGAACGTCACCGGCATCGCCTACCTCGGGTTGATCGGCGCGGCGCTCACCTACCTGCTGTGGTTCCGGGGCATCGCCCGGCTGGAGCCTTCGGTGGTGTCCTCCCTGGGCCTGCTCAGCCCGGTCACCGCCGTGCTGCTGGGCTGGGCCCTGCTGCACCAGGACCTGAGCCCCGCACAGATGGCCGGCATGCTGATCGTGGTCGCCAGCGTCTGGCTGAGCCAGCGGGCACAGCGCGTGGCGCCGCCGCTGGTCACCACGAATACCCGGGCCTAGGCGACCCGGCGCGAAACCAAGCAGCCAACGAACGGCGGGTTCGGCGCGCCCGGTAAATGGCTGGGAAACCCTGTGTGCCAGATCACATTTCCCTCAAGTTCTGTCAGAGTATTCCGAAACAAAAGAAAGCCGTGGCGACCATGGCTGGAATCTCCACTCGGATGGAACTGAACCGATGTCATCGCTGCGCTCCGTCAGCCTGCAGACCAAGATTCTGCTGGCCTTCACCCTGGTCAACCTGATCAGCATCGCCACCTTCATCAGCTACGCGCAGTACGTGAAGTCCCTGGACATCCGCGAGCAGATGGACAACCGCCTGCGCGCGGCGGCTCATGCGGTGCCGCGCCTGCTGGGCAATGACTACCTGGAGCGCACGCGAACGGCCGAGGGCCTGCGCGAGGGCGAGTACCTGGAACAGGTGCGCAACCTCGGCGAATACGCCGGCGAGGTAGACCTGAAGTTCGCCTACACCATGATGGTCGACAGCGGCGGCCGGGTGTTCTACCTCTCCGACGGCGCCAGCGGCAGCGAAATCGCCAGCGACAGCTACGCCAAGCACCTGGAGGAGTACACCGATGCCAGCCCGGCGGTGATCCAGGCCGCGCGCAGCAACCAGGCGCAGTTCGACGAATACACCGACAGCTACGGGACCTTCCGTTCGATCTTCCTGCCCATGCGCACCAGCAGCGGCCAGCCCTATGTGGTGGGCGTTGACGTCACCCTGAGCAGCCTCGACCAGGCCATAGTCGACAGCCTGCGCAGCCTGCTGCTGATCGGCGCGGTAACCCTGGCCATCGGCCTGCTGCTGTCCTGGCTGGCCACGCGCATGCTGGTCCACGCCATCCGCCAGCTCACCGGGCAGCTCAACCAGATCGCCCAGGAGCGCGACCTGTCCCACCCTCTCTCGGTCACCAGCAACGACGAACTCGGGCAGATGGGTACGCGCCTGTCCGGCCTGCTGCAGGACCTGCGGCAAACCCTTTCCGGCGCTCTGGGCATGGCCGACAGCAACCAGCAGTTGGCGGAAACCTTCCTGCACCGCGCCGACGACATCACCCAGCAGATCCAGCAGGCGGCGCACCAACTGGCCGACGTCGACCAGCATGGCCAGTCGATCCAGCAGGCCGCCGGGCAATCCCACAGCCTGGCCGGTGCGGTGCGCAGCAACCTCGAGCGCACCAGCGCCGAACTCAGCCGCGCCCACCAGGAGCTGCAGCAACTGATCGCCGACGTGCACGGCAGCACGTCCTCCAACATCGAACTGGCCACCGACCTCGACGGCCTCAGCCGTGAGGCCGAGCAGATCGGCCAGGTGCTGCAGATGATCGCGGGCATCTCCGAGCAGACCAACCTGCTGGCCCTCAACGCCGCCATCGAGGCCGCGCGCGCCGGCGAGGCGGGCCGTGGCTTCGCGGTGGTCGCCGACGAGGTGCGCAAACTGGCGGGGCAGACCAAGAGCGTGCTGGCCGATGCGCACAAGGTGATCGACCAGGTCACCGGCGCCATCCGTCAGATCGCCCAGCGCATGGGCAGCACCGCCGAGCGCTCGCGTGCCCTCGCGGGCAACGCCGACGAAGCGCTGGAGGCCCTCGACACCCTGGTGCGGCAGATGGGCGAGGTGAACGCCAACGTCGAGCAGGCGCTGACCAGCAGCGAGCACATCCAGCATGCAGTGGCGGATATGTCCGGCCGGCTGGGCGACATGCGCGGCGCCTTCGAACACACCCGCCAGGACGTGGACGCCATCAACCACTCTGCCGCCGAGCTGGGCGAAACGGCACGCGCCTTGAAGAGCGGGCTGGGGGCCTTCCGCACCTGACAGGTGCGGGCACTGAAGCTGACCACTCGCACAAGTTCGTCAGCCCCCCTATAATCCGCGCCCCCGCAGGAGAGCGAGGCGCCATGCGCCTCCGCCGAAGGCGCAAACTCCCATAATCGCTCAGGCAGAAGTCACTGCGGGTTCCATGATCGCCAACTGGAGAGCGGCCGCCTGCGAGCGGCCCACCGAAGGGGCAAGCGGCCCACGCCGCGCAAACTCTCAGGTACACAGGACAGGGGGAGGGGCAGCACAACGCAGGAGTTCTGTGTGCTTACCTACGTCTACCTGATTGCCATCGTCGCCGAAGCCATGTCCGGTGCACTCGCCGCCGGCCGGCGCAACATGGACCTGTTCGGCGTCAGCCTCATCGCCTTCCTCACCGCCCTCGGCGGCGGCACCGTCCGCGACATCCTCCTCGGCCACTACCCGGTGAGCTGGACCCAGCACCCCGAGTACATCTTCCTCACCATCGGCGCCGGCCTCTCGGCCATGCTCCTGGCCAGGTTCATGCACCACCTGCGGCAGCTGTTCCTGGTGCTCGACGCCATGGGCCTGATCGCCTTCACCGTCATCGGCTGCAACGTCGCCCTGGGCCTGGACTACGCCCTGCCGGTGGTGGCCATGGCCGGGATCATCACCGGCATCTTCGGCGGCATCCTCCGCGACATCCTCTGCAACCGCACCCCGCAGGTGCTGCGCCAGGAGCTCTACGCCAGCGTCTCCCTGCTGGTCGCCCTGCTCTACCTCGGCCTGCGCCAGCAAGGCGTCGACGACGACCTCAACCTGCTCGCCTCCTTCAGCGTCGGCCTGCTGGTAAGGCTCCTGGCGATCCGCTTCAGTTGGTCGCTGCCGATGTTTTCCTACGCGCCGGGGCGGTGGGAGCATTGAGGCTCCACCCTCTCTCAGGTCACTCCCGCGAGATGAAATCGAAGCGCGCGCCGGAGGATCTGACCAGACCGGCCATTTCAGCTCCTAGCGGCACGGCCGGCGAGGCTGGGAAGACGCTGATCCCTGGACACAGCCTCAGCACTCGATACCGATCATCCACTGGGTCTTGTCGGCGTTGGCGCGATCGAGGTCAGCACGACGAACGAGCGGGTCGGTGCAACCACGCGGCTTGATGTACCGCTCCGCGACGCGGGCCGCCTCGTCGACGCCCATTCCCTGACGGTCGTCCCGCGTCACGGTGATGTAGAAAGGCTTCTGGAACATCACTATGTAGGCATCCAGCATGTAGCGATGGCCGCCGATATCGAGGTTGGCGTGGTATTCGTCGAAGCGTGTGAAGTGGCGGGTGTCGATGTCACGAGACGAGGCACATCCCTGAGCCAGCAATACGAAGCCCGTCAGGTAAGCCAACGAAGTCATTTTCACGTGTCTCTCCTGATAGAGGCTCCATTCGGACGCGGAGCCCTCCAGTAAAAAGCGCCGGATTGCTCCCGCGGGGGCCCGCTCAGTTACTAGTCGGAAATCAGGCCTTGGCGCGCTCATAGCGCTTCCGGTAGTTCTCGTTCAGCATTTTCTTGCGCAGGCGGATGGACTTCGGAGCCACTTTCACTTGCTCGTCGTCAGCGATGAATTCCAGCACCCGCTTCAGTGTGAAGCGGACCGGCGGAACCAGGGCGGTGAGCCCGAAGCGTGCTGTTGTCGAGCTTGCCCATCACCAGGTCGTTATCACAGCTGTTGAGCCGGCCAACTGACCTTCGTAGATCTCGTCACCTGGGCCAAGGAACAGCTTGCCTGTCGAACTAGCAAACGCTTCAATTGTTCCATCCCTAGGATCTTATATTTTGCGCCAACTAAACTCTCATCTCACGCAGCGAAATCTTAGCATCTGAAAACTGAACAACATCCTCCACAACTGATAGGCAATCATCAGACTCAATTACACTAAGCCCAGAATCCCCAAAATCCAAATACACTCCGACACAACCTTCATCGGCATCACTAATCCTGTACTCATATACCGTCAAAATCTTTGATCCCAGATATTTATCCAACCCAGCCAAGGAATTAATCGGGTACGCGAACTCATCATCAATCTCACACAAACCCACCAATTCTGGATCTGAACCAAGCATTAAAAAATTTGACACACCCTCGCTAATTGTTAGCGACACCCACCCAGAATCAGATAATTTAAAAAACAATACCAAAAATTCACAAACCAGATTTCCGCTCATAAAAAATGAGCGAAATCTGACATCACGCAGCACTTCATTGATCAACACAGCCTCTCGCCCTCCACATTAAAACTTAGAAGATTTTTCTGGAGCCAATGTATCAAACTCGTACTTGCCATCTGACAATACTCGCAGACTTACGGTGTTATCAGTCTTGGAGCTATACACATGAATGAGGTCATAATCCCCCCGCACAGTTGAGCTTGAAATCAGTGGACGCCACAGACGTAATGCGCTTCTGCTCTTCGCTCAGGTGCAATGTGAAGCACGACCACTGAGAGATATTTGCTACGAATAAAACTCAGAGGCAAACAGATAAGCTGATCACTTTTGATTAGCTGTCCCGCGTCAAAGTCAGCAGCGACTGAAAACAACCGGAGCGCGGGGCTATCTCACAGCAGCCTAACAGCCCTTAACAACATGCTTACTTAAACAGTCTCTCACCTCCCAATCCCCTTCACCTACAATAGCCAACAACCCACCAGATCTAGCATCTGGAATACTGGTGCCATATATGAAATAACTAACCACATCATCAACAGGCTCATCATCATGATATGTTGTAGTAATTTTTAATGCTTCCTCAACATGAGAGCATTCACAACACTCATAGAGAATTTCATCAATTTCATCATGCAAGACTTCTGAATAATAACCAACACAAACAAAATTCTTAGCGCCCTTTTCCAGCAACATGTTCACCAATATAGACAGTCCACCATCTTCGGCCGAAACTCTACTCCAAGCGGTGATTAACACCACGTATGGCGTCCACCCAGCCTCTAATTTCTCACCTAAGGACTCGACATCTACCACGAGTAGAGTACGCCCATTCATGCATTTTTCCATTACGAATCAATCTCGCCTCGTTTTATTTTCTCGATATTATTTTTAAATGTATTTATCTCTGTCTCCAGATGCTGAACTCTTCTCTGTTGCTGCATTTTAATTGCCTCTTTGGGCATATTTTCCATACCCGGCCTAACAGTTAGATTATCTTTAAATTCTTGGATTTTCTTCTCATGCTTGGCAATTTGCTTTTCAAGAGATCGTATGGACTTTTGCTGCTGAACAGTTAATTCCCTTATACCTTTTTCAGCTTTTTCTGCTGCTTCCTTAGCTAGGGAATCGCCAAATTTCTTCTCAAGAGCCTCTGCTGCTTCCTTTCCAACTTTATCAGTGACCTTAGCTGCCACCTTCGCTTTGCCAGAGGCATCGGGGAAGCCCAAATCAATAATTAGTGGCAGATTATCAATCACATTTTCTTTAAGATTTTCCGGCAAGAATATTTTATAGCGTAATTCTTGGTCCCTGCGCAGCATATACCCGGCGAACGCAACGGCATCTTTATCTAGAGCCTGCGCAGCTGCTATGTCTTTTCTCCCGATGACCCTCAGTGCCTGAAGCGCTATTTCTGAATCGACAGCCTTAGGGCAAAGTGGATCTTTCTTACAGCGTTCCTTGGCCTCTTCAATCGCCTCACGAGTATTTTCTTCATGAAGTATATAATTGTACTGAGTCGCATTTTTTGCCACCCAGGACCCCGTCTGTAGATCCTTCTCGTCTCCCCCTTGGGCAACAGCTGCCAGCACCCCAACAACCTGTGAGTTCATCACCAGCAGGCTCTGCTTCTGCTCTGAGCCCATCTGCCCATACCAATCCGACAAATGATCGACTAGCGTTTCGTTAACTCCGGCAGCCAAAGCTCCAGTTTTGAAGTCTCCACCAGCCGCCTCGGCAGCCAGGCCACCCATCACAGCATGCAAACCGATCTTTGCGAGGCTCCCATCCTTCAGGTCCCATTTTTCTGGGCTAGTCTGGTCACCAATCCAATTGAATCCTGCAGCAGCAAAGGCGTTAGCAAGACTGCTACGCATGACATCGCTGAGTGAATTATCTCCCCCAAGCGCCCGATCAAGGATGGTTGATGCGCCACCTTGCAGTATCTGGTTTCCAGCAAAACGACCGATACCCTCCAAACTAGAAAGGTCAACAGTGACTTTGCCCGTGAGTGGGTCTGTCTTGGTTTGGAGCACCCCGTCAAATATCCCAGCCGTCAGGCCAGCAGTAACGCCACCGACCACATAGCCGCGAACAGCATCCTTTGATGTAACGTCATTAAAAATTGCGCCAAAATTGCCACGATTGTTAATCGTGCTAGTCGCAGCCTGTGATGCAACAGAACTAACAACCGTATTTGCAGCAGCAGCTTGCCAAGTACCTTGGGCGACACCCACTAAACCTGAGCCTGCGCCCCATGTTAGATAGGTAACAATAATGGCAATTATCATCGCGGCTCCGCCGCCCAAACCCGAATGGCTGTATTTGAAGGAGTCGTGCAACTCCTTCACACGTTGCCAATCAACATCTCCACGCAGCTCCATCTCCTTCAGCCATGCCAGATCGGGATCAGCCTTGACCATCGCATCGATAGCCTGGCTAACCGATTGCTCGCTTACCTCCTTGACGTCGATTTCCAAACCATTCACGGCTTGAATCACGAGGTCGCCCTTGGCTATCAGTTGGCTCTGCTGGACGGCTTCGTCCGTCCGGCCTTTGCCCTCGGCAGAAGTCCAGGCCCAACTGTTCTTGCTCTTCTCGTGGCTCTCCTGGTGCAGGTCCTTCACTGCTTCGAAGGCAATGGCACCGCCACTGTCCAGAGTCAGGTCGCCGCCGCTTTCCAGGCGTGCACGCTGGTAGAGCTGGTCACCGTCACTGACCAGGACGAGGTCGCCACCGGTGACGATGTCGCTGCCAACGTTGCGTACGTCGGTGACTTCATCGCGCTTGCTTTTCTTGCTGCCGAAGCTGCCCTTTTTCTTCTTGTCGTACAGGCTGTAGTCGCTGTCTTCAGCCGCCAGCAGGCTCAGGTCATTACCGGCGTAGAGATAAGCCTCGTTGCTTGCCTCAAGGCGGCTGGCCGTCAGGCTCAGGTCGTGGCCAGCCGTTAGCTTGAGGTCACCTCCCGAAACGATCTCGCTCCCCTGCTGCCGGACGCTGTCGCGCTCGATATCCAGTTGCTTGCGCTTGCGTTTGCTGTGGGATTCGTAATGGCTCTCGTTGGCTGCCGAGGCGATTTCGAGGTCGCGCCCTGCGGCCATGGCGATGTCGCCACCCGCTTCGACGCGGCTGGCGATCACCGTCAGGTCTCGGCCTGCTTCGACCTTGAGTTGACCTCCCACCTGCAAGTCACTGCCGTGTTGGGTGATGGTGGCTTCGCTCCAGCGGGATTTCTTGCCACGGCCTTCGGCACTGTCCACTTCGGTGGCTGAGCCAATGAGCAGGTCACGAGCCGCACTCAGGCTGGCACCGCCCCCAGCACTGATGACACTGCCGATATTGGCCAGGTCGCGACCAGCGGACAGGCTCAGGTTGTTGGCTGCCTCGATGCGGGCAGCGCTGTTCATGACAGTGTCTTGGCGTGCAGATGTGCCGCTCTGGGTCGTCAGGGTGGCCTGGCTGCGCTCGTTGATGATGTCGCCCTTGAGGGCGATGGCACTGACGTCGCGACCCGCGATGACGCCGCCCTGGGCGTTGCGGATGCTGTCGGTCGCCAGCAGGTCGAGGCGGCTTGCCGCTTCCATCAGACCGCTATTGACGATACTGCCAGCGGTGACGGCCAGGTCGTTGTTGGCCCGCAAGGTTCCCTGGTTGACGAGCTCGCCACCGGAAATCAGCGCAACGTCCCGGCCCTGGATCAACGCGCCATTGGGCGCAAGACGCCCCTTGGCCTGGGCCAGGTAAAGCACGGGCACCAGCACCTTCTCGCCATTCACTTCATGCTCTTCAAGCCAGACGATGTCATGGGTCAGTGCCGCCACCTGGGCATCAGTCAAGCCGATACCCAGAGAGAGGTTGAGGGACTGCTTGCTGGCGATGGCGTTGTCCATCAGGTAGCGGAACATCGCTTCATCACTGCCCAGGCCTGCGAGGTAGCGCTGGCCGGTGCGGGCAGTGATGGCTTCACGAACCAGACGCTGTTCGTAGAGGCCGTCCCCCAGTCGCTTCTGGGCTCGGTCGGGGTCATAGCCAAGCAGGCCGAGCAGGTAGTCGGAGCTGAGGAACTGCTTGAGGTTGGTGAGTTCCGGGTTGGTTTCGATCAGGTAGCGGTGCGGCCTGGACTGGGCATCCGCAGTCGGAAGGCCCCGCACACGATCGATCACCTGCTTCTGGGGATCACTGGTGTCGCCTGACGCGCTCGCGATGGCACCGCCCTGGGAGGGACCTCCACTCACGTCGTTGCGCTCGGGGACCACGGCGCCAGGAAACGCACCACTGGCTTCCACGTGGATCGGGTCGGCCTTGGTGCCGTCGACAGCCTGGCGACTACCCGCTTCCAGCTGATCGGTACCTGTCGGCCCGCGCTGAGCGAGTTGCACCTGGCGTGCCTGGGTGTCGGACAGGTCGCGCTCACGCTGGGCGAGGTCGATGCTGCCGCCCGCCATGCTCCAGCTCGGCGGGCCCTGATCAGCCCGGGTCGCATCGGCGTCGCTGGCAGCAGTGCTGCTCAGGCGGAACAGGCCATTCGGCCCGGTGGGAATGCTGAAGCCGGGCAGTGAAAGCGGGTTGACCTGCTTTTGCGCGAGATCAGGCGGGAGTTGCGCGTTGATCAGTACCACATTGCCGCCGGTACTGGCGGCGACCGACGTATCGGAGACCTTGCTGGCACCACCGGAGTAGGCGACGTTACTAAGGCTGAGGCCGTTGCCCAGACTACTGGAGGCCTTGATGGTGACGTTGCCACCGGCCTGGATGATGGCATTGGCCACTACCTTGCCAGAGGTTGGGATCCAGTAGTCCGAGACATGGAACAGGCCGCTCGGGACTGATGCCAACACTTGATCCAGCGTTATTGCACCGGGCTGATACTCCTCATAGGCAGGGTTGTTGTATTGGTTGAAAAGCCCCTGGTTAGTGATGAAGGCGCCGTAGTATGGTCGATGTCGCGTGTACCCTCCCGCCGAGTAGCGGCGCTGCTCACCACCGCCAGCACCGACGTTATTGAAGTCGGCGGTTTCGATATTGATATTGCCCGCTGCAGAAACACTGCTGTGGCGATTGCTGAACATAGAACCCGAGTGGTTGAGATCTCCCCCGGCATTGATGAACGCACTGGCCGAAGACTCACCGGCGACAACAAAATCTTCGTAGTTCTCTACCGCACTGAAGTACCACTCGCACCCCTTGCCCTTGCAGAAATCATCACCAGTAATGGTGATGCTCCCGGAGACCAATCGGCGCTCCACCTTGAACTGATCACGGCGATTCTCGAGAGTATCGACATGCAAGTTCATATCTTTCGAGCTCTCGAGCGTCGCAGAGATGTTCTCCAGCATCGCACTGCGCGCGCCTGCATCATCGGCCGCGATGCTCAATGAACCCAGGCTGTAGATATCGGCAAAGCGGTTCTTCAGGTTGCTGACACGCAACACCATGTCATCACCGCTGAAGATCAGGCCGTGCTCGTTCAACAGGGTCGGTGTCGTCAGCCGCAGTTTCTCTCCACTGCCGAGGGTGCCGAAGTTCTCCAGTTGGCCCGCATTGAGCATCAGCTCACCGGCGGAGGTCAGTACGCCATGATTGGCAAACAAACTCCCGATCTTGACGTTGGCATTGCCACCACTGGTGATGCGACCGGCCGTGGGCAGGGTCAGCTGGGCGACGCCCAGGTCGAGGTCGCCCAAGCTGGTCACACGCCCATTGCCGTCATAGGTCCCGCTGAGCTGGAGGCTGAGCACGCCGTCGCTGGCGATCAAGCCGTCGTTGCTCCAATCGGCACCGGAGCCGGTGAATGAGCTGCTGGCCAGCAACTGGCCGATGGCAGTCTGCTGGAACTGGCCAACATTCACCGTCAGGCGCCCCGCCTGGATGATGCTGCTGTTGATCCAGCTGTCTGCCTCAAGGGTCAGGCCGCCCCGGGTGACGATGCTGCCACCGGCGTTGGCTACGTTGGCCAAGGCGATATCGAATGCGCCGCTGCCAACATGGAGCAGCGCGCCCCCGGCATTCTGGAAGCTGCCCGCCGTCAGGCCGAAGTCGGTATTGGCGGCTTCCAGGGTGCCATTACGGTTGTCCAGGAAGCCTTGCACGCTCAGCTGACTGCGACCCGTGGTCCCCAGGCTGCGGAGCTGCCCACCACGGTTGTCCAGCGAGGCGGCGGCGATGGCCAGGATGCTGTCGCTTTCGATGATGCCCTGCTGGTTGTCCAGGGCACCGGCGAGGCTGAAGTCGACACGCTGGGCGGCGATCTGCCCGGCGTTGCTCAGGTTGTTGCCGGTGACCTTGAGCAGGCCTCGGGCGTAGAGGCCGCCCTGGCTGTTATCGAGGTTTCCGCTGCTGGCGAGTAGTGCATCACCGCCCAGGGCCGAGATGTGCCCGCCCTGGTTGAGGAAGGACGTCGCGCCCAGCTCCAGGGAGCGGCCCTGGATCACGCCAGCCTTGCCGGCGCTGGCCCTGTTGTTGAGCCAGCCGCCAAGGCGGGCCTTCACCCAGCCCTGCACACTGGCGAGGGTGCCGCCACGGTTGTCGAGGTTGCCGGCGCTGATGGCCAGGTTGCCCGCCTGGCTGAGGGTGCGGCCCCCCAGGTTGGCGAAAGTGCCGGTGTCGATGGCCAGGTCGCCCTGGGACTGGATGACACCCAGGCTGTTGCCCAGCTTGGCGGACTTGATCCGGATGCCGGCATCACGGCTGTAGATCAGGCCGTCGTTGTCGTTCTGCAGCGCGCCGCTGGCGGTAAGCAGCAGTGCGCCATTGGCGGCGAGGGTGCCGCGATTGCGGTTGTCCAGGTTACCGGCCAGCAGGGTCAGGAGGCCCTGGCTGGCGATCTGGCCACCTTGGTTGTCGATCCGGGTCGCGCCGTGCACCAGCAGCGGCCCGGCGCTGGCCAGCTTGCCGTTGGCGTTGGTGAAGGAGCCCAGGAGGCTCAGGTCGATGGCGCCATCGCTGGCGATGCTGCCATCGCCGTTGTCGACGTCAATGACACGCAGATCCAGCAGTTGCTGGGCCTGCAGCGAGCCAGCAGCGTTGCTTAGGCTGGCAGTCTGGAGGCTGAGTGCAGCGCCGCTGTCGATCTGCCCACCGGCGCTGTTGTTCAGCTCATTGGCGATGTCCAGCTGCTGGTCGCCGCCACTGGAGAGAATGCCCTTGTCGCTGTTGTCCAGGCGGGTGGCCTTCACGTCCAGCCGCCTCTGGCTGACGAGGGCGCCTTCAGCGCTGTTGAGCAGCTCGCCCGTGAGGCTGACGGCGAGGTCGCCATTGCGACTGGAGAGGGTACCGAGGTTGCGGTTGTCCAGGCTCAGTGCACTGATGCCAAGCCCCTGCCAGCCAGAGAGCAGGCCGCCCTGGTTGTTCAGCCCGGTGCCTGCCAGAGCGAGCTGGCCGCTGCTTATCAGCTTGCCGCCTCGGTTGTCGAGGTTGCGCAGAACCAGGTTGAAGCCCTGGCTGCTGCTGATCTCACCGGCCTGGTTGGCCAGGTCGCGCAGCCGCGAGATGTGCAGCGGCCCCTGGGTGAGAATCAGGCCACCCTGATTGTCCAGGTCGCCGCCATTGAGGTCCAAGCGCAGGCCCACGGCACCGATCAGGCGGCCCTGGCGCTGGATGAGCCGGTCGAGGGCCAGAAGCATCGAGCCCCTGGCGGAGACCTCGCCGTCGTCGCTGGAGTCAAGCGTGCCGGCCTGCAGGTCGAGCGTGCCCTGGCTGTTGATCAGGCCCCGGTCGCGGTTGTCGATGCCCTGGGCCTGGAGTTCGAGGGCAGTGCCGGCCAGCAGGCTGCCGCCGCGGTTGTCGAGATGGCCGGCGTTCAGCGTGAGACGCTGGGCAGCGTTGATCAGGCCCTGGTCGTCATTGACGAGGGCGCCCGTGGTGTCGACGCGGGTATCGCCACGGCTGGTGAGGGTGCCACCGCTGTTGGCCAGGCCGGTGGCCTGGGCATCGAGCCGGGCGCCGGCGACCAGCCCCTTGAAGTTGGCCAGCGCCTGCTCGATGCGCAGGGTCAGGGCCTGGGCACTGAGCAGCTTGCCGCTGGTGTTGTCGAGGCTACGGGCGGCCAGGGTGAAGGCCTCTTGGCTGGATACCTCGCCGCCCTGGTTGTCGAGGTGGCCAAGGTTGTTCAGCAGCAGTTGGCCGGGGGCGTTGATCAGGCCCCGGCGGTTGTCGAGGTCACCACCATTGAGGTCGAGGCGCAGATCGGTGTCGCTGAAGAGCTGGCCGCCCTGTTGTTCCAGGCGACTGACGCTCACGTTGAGCGCCATGTGGCTGCCGATGGCGCCAGCGTTGTTCACCAGCTCCGCCGTGGTCAGGTCCTGCGTTTCGGCGCTGTTCAATTGCCCCTGGCTGTTGTCCAGCCGACCGCTGGCGATCTGCGCCCTGCCCTTGGCGGACAGCATGCCCTGATGGTTGCCAAGGCTGGTACTGGACAGCCACAGGCTGTCATCGGTGAGCAACTGACCCTTGTCGTTGACCACCGCACCACGGCTGTCGATGACCATGGCGCCCGCGCTGGAAAGGCTGCCGCCGCTGTTATCCAGGCTGCCAACCGCGAGGTCCAGACGGCCGTCGCTGTCGATCAGGCCTGCGCTGTTGCTCAACGCATCCCGCAGGACGATGTCGAGGGTTTGCAGGCTGAGCAGGCGACCACCGCTGTTATCCAGGCTGGCACCCGCGAGCACTACCCCGGCATTGCCGGAAATCAGGCCCTTGGTGCGGTTGATCAGGTGCTCGATGGCGAGGACCAGGCCGCTGCCAGCCAACAAGCGGCCGCTGTCGCTGTTGTCGAGGTGGCTGCCGCTGAGCTGGACAGTGCCCTGGCCGGAAATCTCACCACCACGGTTGTCGACCTCGCCCGCCGCGAGGAGCAGGTCCGCGTCAGCGCTGATCAGGCCATTGGCACTGTTGTCGAGTTGGCTGACCTTCAGCTCCAGGTTGCCCCCGGCGAGCAACAACCCGCCACGCTGATCTAGGGTGCCGAGATCAGCCCGGAGACTTTCCCTGCTCGTGATCTCCCCGGCGCGGTTGTCCAGGCTGCCGGCACTCAGGTCCAGCCGCCTGGCGACGATCGCTCCCTTGGCGTTGTCCAGGGCCTGGGCGATACGCAGCAACAGGGTCTGGTTGCTGAGCAGCTGGCCGCCGCCGTTGTCGAGTTGCTGGGCGGCCAGGATGAAGCCTTGATGGCTGGATATCTCGCCGCCGCGGTTGATCACCTGCCCGAGGTTGCGCAGCAGCAATTGCCCGGGGCCGTTGACCAAGCCACCGTCGCTGTTGTCCAGCAGGCCGTGGCGCAAGTCGAGGCTGAGGTCGCTCCGGCTGAAGAGTTCACCGCCGCCCCGCTGGTCCAGCCCGGAGACCCGAGCGGTCAGACGCTGGCCGCTGGCGATGCGACCCTGGTCGCGGTTACTCACCTGGCCGGCGTTCAGTTCCAGGACACCGGAGGCGGTCAACCTTCCGCCCTGGCGGTTGTTCAAAGCGCCCGTTGCCACCTGTGCATCGCCCTTGGCACTGACGGTTCCCGCCGCGCTGTTATCGAGGCTGGCACTGGCCAGGTCCAGGCCGGCGTCGGTGACGATGGAGCCACCCTGGTTGGCCAGTTGGCCGGCACTCGCCAGGCTCAGGTCGCCGGCACTGGAAAGGGCACCGTGTTGATTGTCGATGCGACCGGCCTGGAGCGTCAGGGTGCCGTCGCTGCTGATCAGGCCCTGACGGTTGAGCAGTTCGCCTTGCGCCCCGCCGACCTTGGGCGCGAGGGATATGACCAGTCCCCCAGTGCTGGCCAAGGTGCCATCGCTGTTGTCCAGGCTGCTGCCGCCGAGGGTGACCGCCTCACGGCCGAAGACCAGTCCCTTGGCCTGATTGATCACTCGCTCCACGGCAAGCATCAGGCCGGCACCGGCCAGCAATTTGCCGCCGCTGTTGTCCAGCCACTGACCGGCCAGCTTGACGCCGCTCTGGCTGGACAGCTCGCCGCCCCGGTTGTCGAGGTTGCCGATTTCGAGTTCCAGCGCTTTTGTGCTGCCCACCAGGCCACCCTGGCGATTGTCAAGGGTGCGGGCCTGCAGCCGCAGGTTGCCCTGGCTGACCAGCTCGCCGCCCTGCTGCGCGAGGCTGCCGAGCACTGCGCTCAAGTCGCCCTGGCTGGCAATGCGGCCCCGGGCGTTGTGCACCGCCTCGGCCTCCATCGACAGCGCCCCGCTGGCGGTGATCCGGCCTTGCTGGCTGTTGTCCAGCTGACCCAGCTTGAGCATCAGGGGGCCAGTGGCCGAGAGCGCGCCGGCGCGGTTGTCCAGGTGATTGCCATCGAGCCTGACGCGATCCTGGCCGCTGATTTCACCCCCACGGTTATCCAGGCGGCCGGTCAGGATGGCGAGGCTGCCTTTGGCGAGCAGGCTGCCCTGGCCCTGGTTGTCGAGCAGGTCGCTGACGCGTGCGTTTAGCCCACCGTCCGCCACCAGGGTGCCCCGGCGGTTGTCCAGGCTGGCGGCTTGCAGGTCGAGGTCACGCCGGCTACCGAGGGTTCCGCCCTGGTTGTCCAGCGCCCCCTTCAGGGACAGGGCCAACCCGATGTCCGCCAGCAGGTCGCCACCCTGGTTGTCCAGGCTGGATGCACTGAACCGGGTCGCTCCGCCGCTGGATATCTCGCCGTCACGATTGCTGGCGTGACCGGCGACATGGAGTAGCAGGTCACCGGCGCTGGTAACCAGGCCGTCGTCGTTGCCCAGGGACGCGCTGTGCGCCTCCAGGGCGGCGGCGGAGATCAGCCCCTTGAGATTGTTCAGCGCCTGGTCGACGCGCACGTTCAGGGCCTGGGCGCTGAGTAGCTTGCCGCCGCTGTTGTCGAGGTTGCGGGCGGCCAGGGTGAAGGCCTGGCGGCTGGAGATTTCACCGCCAAGGTTGCTGACGTCGCCCAGGTTGGTCAGCAGCAGTTGGCCCGGCGCGTTGAGCAAGCCGCCGCTGTTGTTCAGGTGGCCGCCACCGAGGTCCAGGCTGAGGTCGCTGTTGCTGAAGAGCCTGCCGCCGCTGCGCTGGTCCAGCGCAGTGACGCTACCCGACAGCTTGCCTTCGCTGGCAATGCGGCCGGCGTCGCGGTTATCCACCGCGCCGGCCTGCAGGTCGAGGGTCGCACCGCTGGTGAGCTGACCACCTCGATTGTCCAAGGCGCCGGATTTCAGTTGCAGCTGCCGGCCAGCACCGAGGCTGCCGCTCTGGTTGTTCACCGCGGCGCTGGCATCCAGTCTCAGCGCCTGTTGGCCGATGATCCTGCCGCTGCGGTTGTCGACGCTGGCGACCTTAAGGTCGGCACGGGTCTGGCTGGACAGTTCACCGCCACGGTTATCCAAATGACCGAGCTTGGCCTCCAGCTTGCCGGCACTGCTCACCAGTCCGGCCTGGCTGTTCCGCAGTTCGTTGGCGGCGAGTGCCAGCCCGCCCTCCGCTAGCACCCGCCCCTGACGGTTGTCCAGCGTGGCGGCAGTCACCCGGGCATTGCCCCGTGCGCTCAGGGTTCCACTCTGGTTATCCAGGGTTTTCTCGGCTTGCAGTCCAAGGCTGCGGCCGGCCACCAGGCTGCCGGTGTTGCGCACGTCGCGTGCTCGCACCGTTACATCGCCGCCCCCTGGGCGCCGGCCGTCGGGGCTGACACCCGCCTCGATGACACCCTGGTTGACGGTGGTTCCACCACTGGCCAACTGGACAGCGTCCTTCGCCGCCAGGCTCTGGCGAACCACCAGATCGCCCTGCGTCTCGAGTGCGGCACTGCCACCCGCATAAGCGGTCGCTGTCAGTTCTGCGCTCTGTGCCTTGACCTGCAGATCACCCTTGGCCGCCGACTGCGCCAGGGTCAGCTTGCCGGCGGTGTCGATGCGGATATCCCCTGCACTCGCGGCCATGTCACCGGCCAGCTTTACGCCAACACCAGCCTCGGTGCCCACCAGGCGGATAGCCCCGGCGTACATCCCTCCGAGTGCGGAGCTGTCGATGGCTAGGCTCGGGCGAGCGCCGTCATCCCCACCACGCGAAGTGGCTGCCAGGTCGTCTGCGCGGACGTCATTGCGACCGGCCACGATCTCCAGACGCTGGGCATGCAGCTCGGCGTTGATCCGGGCGCTGCGGGTGATGAGGTCGAACTGGCCGACATTCGTGGCGTCGAGGCCGGCACCCTCGATGGCAATGTCGCCGCCATCCACACGGAAGCCTTGCAGCCGGTCATTCTCGAACAGCGGCTTGCCAGTGCTGAGGGTGGCGCGCGGCGTGTTGATGAAGCCGCACCCGTCACAGGTGATGCCATGGGGGTTGGCCACTATCACCCGCGCCGAATGCCCCGCTACCTCGGTATACCCCTTCAGTTGGCTGCGATTGGTGCCGGTCACCTCGTTGAGAATGGTGCCCGCCGCACGCCCCTGCAGGTTGGGGTTGCCTACGACTATGCCGCCCAATTGAGTGGCCTGGGTCCTGTCCGTGACGTTGTTGAGGATCAGGCCCTGGGCGCCGACGTTGTAGTCAGTGAACCGGTTATGGGAGAGCCCGCTGCCATCTGGGGTGGCGATGTTCACCAGCGGCACGCCATTGCCGGCCTGGTGAAGGGTGGTGTTGCCCCCCGCCGCCCGATCCACGGCGAGATCGGCCGCGACACTGACGATGGGGTTGAGGAACATCACGCCGATCAGCGCAGTGGCGAGGTTCTGGAAGAAGGGGGTGCGGATATCCATATCGGGCTCCTTGGCGAACGCTTCAGAAGAAGAGATCGAGACGGAAATAGGCCGGACGCTCACGACGCTCGATGGCGTGCGGCCGCTCCAGGGAGTGAGCCAGGGTCAGCGAAGCGGCGAGGTGCGGCCCGCGGGCGCTGAACTCGAAGGCATGGGAAGAAAGGCGGCCGTGCTGGCCGGCGTTGTGCGCATCGCCATGGGCGACCCCCAGGTCGTAGGCGATGGCCAGACCGTACTCCTGCACGAAGGGCCGTATCGGCTCCCACCTTGCCGGCAGCCGCCAACGCAGCTGGTTGCGCCAGTAGGCGCCGGTATCGGCATACAGCGACTGCTCCTTGTAGCCACGCACGGCGCTCAAGCCGCCCAGGCCAAGGCGCTGCGAACTGAAAAGCACATCCTCGCTGCGCTGCCCATGGACGAGGCTGTCGAAGCTGAGGGTCTGCTCTCCGAGAGTGAATGGCTGCAGGTAGCTGGCGGTGAGGCTGTACTTGTTGAAACGGGCGACGGGGTCGTCCTTCCTTGGGCGCCCAGCGCGCTGTGCATCCAGCGCACCGATTCCCCGCTGCCAGCCCGCATCAAGGTTGAAGAAGCCGGTCCCTAGCCTGCGCCCATGGCTGAGGCCGAACTGGAAGTCGCTCAAGCGGTTGCTGGACTCACGGATCAGGCTGTCTTCGACGTAGTTGCGGGTACGCAGGTGGCCCAGGCCGAAGCTGACTCCGGTCCGGCTCAGGCTGTCACGATGGAGGACCCGCTCTGCGCGAAACTGATGGCTCTTGCTCTCGCCATCCAGCGCGAAGGCGAAGCCCAGCCCCTCGTTGCGGGTGCGGTAGTAGCTCTGGCTGTAGCTGTAGGCAAAGGTCCACCAGCCGTAGGGAAGGCTGTAGGAGAGCCCTTGATTGGCCGAATGGCGCCAGTGGTCACTGACGGCGTCTCCGCCCCCACGAAGGCTCAACTGATCGGCCAGCCCCAAGGGGCTGTCCCATTCCAGGCTGCCGCCCCATTGCTGCTCCCCTGTGCTGGCCTGACCATCGTTATGGCGATTCAGGCCAGCACGCCACGGGCTGCCCCGTACACCCGTCAGCAGAACCTTGCTTCCCCCCACGGCCTCACCTGGCAGCAGCTCCAGTTCAGCAGAGCGGGAAGGCAGGCGACCCAACTGGTCAACCGTCTGCTCCAGCTCGCGGAGATTCAGCAGGCCCCCTTCAACGGCTGGCGACACCATGGCCAACTCGCGGGCACTGGCGATGCCTGAACCCTCGAGAGCCTCCAGGCGCCCTTCCACTATCACCACGAGCAGCTCGCCACCGGATAGGTCCTGCTGCGGCAGGTAGGCACGAGAGGTGACATAACCACGATCAAGATAGAAACCGGTGATGGACTGGAGCACGCGGTTCAGGCCCGCATCGCCAAGGCACTGCCCGAGATAGGACGACAGCAGCTCCCCACGCTGTTTCTCGTCAATCAGCTCGGCGCCCTGTAGACGAATCCTGCTGACGTTCACGCAATGCGCATCCTCGTCCTGTCCGGGCTCCAGCTGTTTAGGCTGGAGAGGCAGCTGCTGCAGCTCCTCCAGGCGTTTGCGCTGCTCCTCGATAAGGTGCTGCTGCCGCTCGCGGATCAGATCCCTGTCCCCCGGGAGCGGCGCGGCAGATGCTGCCCCAAGGGGTAGAAGCACCAGTATCAGCAGGGTCAACGAGAACGAACGACACACGGCGAGCAGTCCTTGCAGGGGCCAGATGAACAGGCGCCTATGAGAACAACTCGCCAATGGCAAACCTATCGGCCGGCGCCCAATGAGTGCTGGCGAAACGTCTTAAGCGGCAGGCGAAACAGGGCCAGCTCTGTAGGGACGGCAAGCCAGGAGCGTCACGGAAGAGTGGCCCTGCCCGATCGCAATCGGCTTCAGCCCGCCGCCGGTTTACGCGCCCCCAGCAACGGCAGCAGCAACACAACGGACAACAGCGTGGTGGCCGACAGCGCCAGGAAGAAGCCGTCCCAGCCCCAGGTGTCGGTCACCCTGGCCAGCGGGTAGCCGGACAGCGCGGCGCCCAGATAGCCGAATACACCGACGAAGCCGGTGGCAGCGCCGGCGGACTCCTTGTGCGCGGCCTCGGCCGCCGCCATGCCGATGAGCATCTGCGGGCCGAAGATGAAGAAGCCGATGAAGAAGAAGCAGCCGGCGATCAGCGGGTAGTGATCGATGCGCAACGCCCAGAGCATGCCCACCGAGAGCAGGATGCCCAGGGTGAAGATGATGTTCATCGGCACCCGGTTGCCCTTGAAGAAGCGGTCCGAGCCCCAGCCGGCGACCAGGGTGCCGATGAAGCCGCCGATCTCCAGCCAGAAGATCGCCGAGTTCGCGGTGAGCAGTTCGTAGCCGTGCTGCTCCTGCAGGTAGCGGTTGCCCCAGTCGTTGATGCCGATGCGCACCACATAGACGAACAGGTAGGACGCGGCGAGCAGCCAGATGAAGCGGTTGCTGAACACGTAGCGCTGCAGGATCTGCCACATCGGCAACCGCGCACTGTGCTTTTCCTGCTCCAGTTCCAGCTCGTCCCGCCGCCAGGCACCGATGGTCGGCAGGCCCATCGACACCGGGCGGTCGCGCAGGCGCACACAGAGGAACAGGCCGACCGCGATGCCGATGATGCCCGGCACTATCATCCCGTAGCGCCAGCCGTAGCCCATCGCCAGGGCCCCGGCCAGCAGCGGTATCAGTGCGCCGCCGACGTTGTGCGAGGTGTTGCAGATGGCCCACCAGAAGCCGCGCTCGTTGCGCGAGTACCAGGCCGTCATCAGCTTGGCGCAGGGTGGCCAGCCCCAACCCTGGAAGAAGGCGTTCAGCGTCCACAGCGCGGTGAACGCCAGCAGGCTGCTGCTGAAGCCGAAGAGGATGTTGATGATGCCGGTGATGATCAGCCCCAGGCCCATGAAGTAGCGCGGGTTGGCGAAGTCGCTGAGCATCCCGGAGATGAAGCGCGAGGCGCCGTAGACGATGTAGAACATCGAGAGGATGGCGCCACCGGCGGCCCGCTCCCAGCCCAGGTCGTCGAGCATCGCCGGCATGATCGAGTTGAAGCTGCGGCGGGTGAAATAGAACACGGCATAGCCGGCGTACAGGCCGAGCATGATGTGCATGCGCCAATACCGGTAGGCGGCGTCGATTTCCTCCTGGCTGCGATCTACAGACACTTCCGGCATGGCGCGGAACCAGCCCAGCCACTTGCTCAAGACCATCTCTGCTCTCCCCTTCTGGCGCCGTCGTGGCGCTCTTGTTCTGCTTGCCGGCCGGCCCTTGCCCTCAGGCCAGCCGCTGGATCAGTTCGAGGGCCTCGCGGTGGCGGGCCGGGTCGCCCGCCGCCAGCACCCGGTTGCCACTGGCCAGGGTGATCGGCCGCCCCTCCCAATCGCTGATCACGCCCCCGGCGCCTTCGATGATGGGGCGCATGGCCGCGTAGTCGTAGAGCTGGAGGCCGGCGTCCAGGGCCAGGTCCGTGCGCCCGCAGGCGAGCAGGCCATAGCTGCGGCAGGCACCGCCGTAGACACGCCAGCCGCTGCGCTGGCGAAAGCCCTGCAATACCGGCAGCTCGTCCGGCTGGAAGAAGTCGGGGCTGCTGACCGAGACAAAGGCCTGCGCCAGGTCGGCGCAGGCGCGGGTGCGGCATTCGTGGCGGCCCTGGCGGTTGAACAGCAGGGTGGGCAGGCCCGGGCGCCCGACCCAGTATTCGTCGGTGGCCGGCTGGTCGATCACCCCGAGCACCGGCACGCCCTGATGCAGGAGCGCGATCAGCGTGCCGTACACCGGCATGCCGGCCATGAGGGAAGCCGTGCCATCTATAGGGTCCAGCACCCACAGCCATTCGGCATCCCGCTCGCGGGCACCGAACTCCTCACCCAGCACGCCATGGCCCGGGTAGCGTTGCTGGATGCACTCGCCAAGACGCTGCTCGATCTCCAGGTCCAGCTCGGTCACCAGGGTGCGATCCGGTTTGAACTGCGAGGCCCAGTCATTGCGGGATGCGAGCAGCGCCCGGCTCTCGGCTACCAGGCCCTGCGCGAATACCAGCCACTCATCCAACTGCCCCGGGGAATACACAGCCATCGTCGGCCTCCGTCAGCCCATGCTCGGCAGCCATGAGAGCAGCTCGCCGCAGGAGGGCCTATCGGGCGCGGCCTGGTAAGTGCCGGGGAAACGTCTAAAGCGAGGACGGAAGCGGGCGCAGCCCTGCAAGGCGGTCTGGGTCAGGCAAAGTCAGCGCCCATGAAAAAGCCCCCGCCGGATCACTCCGACGGGGGCTTTTCAGATACTGATCGAAGATCAGACCTTGGCGCGCTCGTAGCGCTTGCGGTCGTTCTCGTTCAGCATTTTCTTGCGCAGGCGGATGGACTTCGGAGTCACTTCCACCAGCTCGTCGTCGGCGATGAATTCCAGCGCCTGCTCCAGGGTGAAGCGGATCGGCGGAACCAGGGCGATGACTTCGTCTTTGCCCGATGCGCGCATGTTGTCCAGCTTCTTGCCCTTGGTGGGGTTGATCACCAGGTCGTTGTCACGGCTGTTGATGCCGGCCAGCTGGCCTTCGTAGATCTCGTCGCCTGGGCCGAGGAACAGCTTGCCGCGGCTTTGCAGGGTTTCCAGCGAGTAGGTCAGGGCGGTGCCGGTGGCCATGGAGACCAGTACGCCGTTCTGACGGTTGCTGACTTCGCCGGCCTTGATCGGGCCGTAGTGGCTGAAGGTCGAGGTCAGGATGCCGGTACCCGAGGTCAGGGTCAGGAAGTTGTTACGGAAGCCGATCAGGCCACGCGCCGGGATGGTGTATTCCAGGCGTACACGGCCCTTGCCGTCGGGGATCATGTTGGTCAGATCGCCCTTGCGCAGGCCCATCTGCTCCATCACCGAGCCCTGGTGCTGCTCTTCGATGTCGATGGTGACGTTCTCGTAGGGCTCCTGCTTGTCGCCGTCCTTCTCGATGATGACCACTTCCGGACGGCCTACGGCCATCTCGAAGCCTTCGCGGCGCATGGTTTCGATCAGTACGGAGAGGTGCAGTTCACCACGGCCGGAGACCTTGAACTTCTCGGCGGATTCGCCCGCTTCGACGCGCAGGGCGACGTTGTGCAGCAGTTCTTTTTCCAGACGGTCCTTGATGTTGCGGCTGGTGACGAACTTGCCTTCTTTACCAGCGAAGGGCGAGTCGTTGACCTGGAAGGTCATGCTCACGGTCGGCTGGTCGACGGTCAGGGGCGGACGGGCTTCGACGTTCTGCGGGTCGCACAGGGTGTCGGAGATGAACAGCTCTTCCATGCCGCTGACGCAGACGATGTCGCCGGCTTCGGCTTCAGCGACTTCGACGCGCTGCAGGCCGGAGTGACCCATGATCTTCAGGACGCGGCCGTTGCGCTTGGTGCCATCGTCGCTGATGGCGACCACCGGGGTGTTGGACTTGATCTTGCCGCGGGCGATACGGCCAATGCCGATCACGCCGAGGAAGCTGTTGTAGTCCAGCTGGGAGATCTGCATCTGGAACGGGCCGTCGACGTCGACGTCCGGAACCGGAACGTGGTCGATGATCGCCTGGAACAGCGCGTCCATGTTGTCGTCCATCTTCTCGTGGTCGAGGCCGGCGATGCCGTTCAGGGCGCTGGCGTAGACGATCGGGAAGTCGAGTTGCTCGTCGGTGGCACCGAGGTTGTCGAACAGGTCGAAGATCTGGTCGATGACCCAATCAGGGCGCGCGCCCGGACGGTCGATCTTGTTGACCACGACGATCGGACGCAGGCCGGCCTTGAACGCCTTCTGGGTCACGAAGCGGGTCTGCGGCATGGGGCCGTCCTGGGCGTCGACCACCAGCAGCACGGAGTCGACCATCGACATCACGCGCTCGACCTCACCGCCGAAGTCGGCGTGGCCGGGGGTGTCGACGATGTTGATGTTGTAGCCGTTCCATTTGATGGCGGTGTTCTTCGCCAGAATGGTAATGCCGCGCTCTTTTTCCTGGTCGTTGGAGTCCATCACGCGCTCGCTTTCCGCTTCTTTGCGGTCGAGGGTGCCGGACAGCTTCAGGAGCTTGTCGACGAGGGTGGTTTTGCCATGGTCGACGTGGGCGATGATGGCGATGTTGCGTAGTTTTTCGATCACTTGTGCATCTCGATCAGAGGATTCGGTTCGCCGCTGAGTCTAGGCGGCCTGTATGAAAAACGTTCGATTCAGCCCGCCCGCTGGTCGGGGGGGCGGTGGCGGATGCTGCCGCCGTACAGCCCGGGCTGTTTAGGCCGGGCGATAAACGCGCACATTGGCATGCCCCTCACTGAGCAGATGGTGAGCATGCAGGCGGCTCATGACGCCTTTATCGCAATAGAGGAGGTACTGGCGATTTTCATCCAGTTCCTTGAAGCGGCTGTTGATCGCGTAGAACGGCATGGCCTGGACTTCGATGCCCGCCAGCTCCAGCGGTTCATCTTCCTGGGCGTCGGGGTGGCGGATGTCGATGACGATCTGCCCCGGCAGGGCCTCGCTCACCTCTTCCACCTTCAGGTCCTGGCCCAGCTCGTCGATCACCCGGTCGATGGGGATCAGGCGCGCGCGCTCGATGGCGCGCTCCAGCACGGCCATGTCGAACTGCGTCTCTTCGTACTCGATGCGGCTCTTCTTGGCGCGGGTGGTCGGGTTCACCGAGATCACGCCGCAGTATTCGGGCATGTGCTTGGCGAACTCGGCGGTGCCGATCTGGTTGGCGGTGTCGATGATGTCCTGCTTGTGGCTGGCGATCAGCGGGCGCAGCACCAGCATGTCGGTGACCGAGTCGATCACCGAGAGGTTCGGCAGAGTCTGGCTGGACACCTGGGAGATGGCCTCACCGGTGACCAGCGCCTCGATGCGCAGCTGCTCGGCCATGCGCGTGGAGACCCGCAGCATCATGCGCTTGAGGATCACGCCCATCTGGCTGTTGTCGACCTTACCGAGGATCTCGGCCACCACTTCCTCGAAGGGCACGCTGATGAACAGCACGCGCTGGGAACGGCCGAACTTCTCCCACAGGTAGTGAGCCACTTCCATCACGCCCAGCTCGTGGGCACGGCCGCCAAGGTTGAAGAAACAGAAGTGCGCCATCAGGCCGCGACGCATCATCTGGTAGGCGGCGACGGTGGAGTCGAAACCGCCGGACATCAGCACCAGGGTCTGCTCCAGCGAGCCCAGCGGGTAACCGCCCAGGCCGTCGTGCTGGTGGTGGATGACGAACAGGCGCTGGTCGCGCACCTCGATGCGCACTTCCACTTCCGGGTTCTTCAGCGAGATACCGGCGGCGTTGCACTCACGGCGCAGGCGGCTGCCGACATGGCTCTCCAGCTCCATCGAGGTGAACGAGTGCTTGCCGGCACGCTTGCAGCGCACGGAGAAGATCTTGCCGGGAATCTGGTCGGCGTAATGCAGCTTGCACTTTTCCAGCACGTCGTCGAAGTCGCCGAGCGGGTACTCGTTGACCTCCAGGAAGTGGGTGATGCCGGGCGTGCAGGTGAGGCGCTCGACCATCTCCGCAAGGAGCTTGGGATCGGTCTGCGTCGTGACCAGTTCCAGGTTGTCCCAGATGCCGCTCACCTCGACTTCCGGGTCGAGATCACGCAAGACCACGCGAATGTTCTTCGCGAGCTGGCGGATGAAATGCTTGCGCACCGGCCGGCTCTTGATGGTGATTTCGGGGAAGACCTTGATGATGAGTTTCATGAAAACAGCACTGGCTGGGACGCTGAAAAAAGAGGGGCGCGGATTATAGCGGAAATTGTTCAAGCTTTGACCAAAATCAATCACACCTCTTCGCGACGCACCAAACGGGTGCAATCTCGACGCACGGAGCACGGAATTGGTGCGCAAAACTGTACACAATCAATCGGCAGCCCCCGGCCCGCGTGAGTTCTAGGGCCTTTGCCCATTCCAGGGCACTGGCACGCAATTTGCTCCCTTGTGAGGCAGGTTGCCCTGGCGGACTATGCCGCCCCGGCTTCACCTTTTTATTGGGGGCTTGCACGACAGCCACCCCCGACCACCTGGAGGACACCATGTCGAAGTCGCTTCAACTGATTAAAGACCATGACGTGAAGTGGGTTGATCTGCGCTTCACCGATACCAAAGGCAAGCAGCACCACGTGACCATGCCGGCACGCGACGCGCTGGACGACGAGTTCTTCGAAGTCGGCAAGATGTTCGACGGCTCGTCCATCCACGGCTGGAAAGGCATCGAAGCCTCCGACATGATCCTGCTGCCGGTCGACAGCACCGCCGTGCTGGACCCCTTCACCGAAGAGCCGACCCTGATCCTGGTCTGCGACATCATCGAGCCGAGCACCATGCAAGGCTACGATCGCGACCCGCGCTCCATCGCCAAGCGCGCCGAGGAATACCTGAAGACCACCGGTATCGGTGACACCGTCTTCGTCGGCCCGGAACCCGAGTTCTTCATCTTCGACGAAGTGAAGTTCAAGTCCGACATCTCCGGCTCCATGTTCAAGATCATCTCCGAGCAAGGCTCGTGGATGACCGACCAGGACGTCGAAGGCGGCAACAAGGGCCACCGCCCGGCCGTCAAAGGCGGTTACTTCCCGGTTCCGCCGTGCGACCACGACCACGAAATCCGTACTGCCATGTGTAACGCCATGGAAGAAATGGGCCTGGTCATCGAAGTTCACCACCACGAAGTGGCGACTGCCGGTCAGAACGAAATCGGCGTGAAGTTCAACACCCTGGTCGCCAAGGCTGACGAAGTTCAGACCCTGAAGTACTGCGTGCACAACGTCGCCGATGCCTACGGCAAGACCGCGACCTTCATGCCGAAGCCCCTGTACGGCGACAACGGCTCGGGCATGCACGTGCACCTGTCGATCGGCAAAGACGGCAAGAACACTTTCGCAGGTGAAGGCTATGCCGGCCTGTCCGATACCGCCCTGTACTTCATCGGCGGCATCATCAAGCACGGTAAGGCCCTGAACGGCTTCACCAACCCGGCCACCAACTCCTACAAGCGTCTGGTTCCCGGCTTCGAAGCCCCGGTAATGCTGGCCTACTCCGCCCGCAACCGTTCCGCCTCGATCCGTATCCCGTACGTGTCCAGCCCGAAAGCCCGCCGCATCGAAGCGCGCTTCCCGGACCCGGCTGCCAACCCCTACCTGGCCTTCGCAGCTCTGCTGATGGCCGGTCTGGACGGTATCCAGAACAAGATCCACCCCGGCGATGCCGCCGACAAGAACCTGTACGACCTGCCGCCGGAAGAGGCGAAAGAGATCCCGCAGGTTTGCGGCAGCCTCAAAGAGGCGCTGGAAGAGCTGGACAAGGGCCGTGCGTTCCTGACCAAGGGCGGCGTGTTCACCGACGACTTCATCGATGCCTACATCGAGCTGAAGAGCGAAGAAGAAATCAAGGTGCGCACCTTCGTGCACCCGCTGGAATACGACCTGTACTACAGCGTCTGATCCAGCTAGCTGCCTGCATAGGCAACGTGCCGCGCAAGCGGCACGAACTGAGAGGCCTCCTTCGGGAGGCCTCTTTTTTTGTGGCATGAATTGCGTGCAACGACGCCCTTGAACCGAGCGATTTTCCGGCTGCGCCGCACAGCCGCATCAGGCCGAACTTGCCAGCTTGGCGCGCGGGTGCAAGGCTTAGCGGCATCATCCAGAGGAGACCGGCCCATGCGCCTCCTGCTCGCCTGCCTGCTGTTGTCGCTGACGCTCCCCGCCACGGCACAGATCTACAAGTACACCGACGCCAACGGCAATACCGTCTTCACCAACCAGCCGCCGGACGGCACCAGGACCGAAGAGGTCAGCCTGCCCACCACCAATACCGTGGAAGCGCAGAAGCCCTCGGCGCCGGCCACCGCTCCGAAAGACCAGGCGGCGGAAGCGGCGTACAAGGAAATCCGCCTGACCGACGTGCCCACCGACGAAGCCCTGCGCGCCAACAACGGCACCTTCTCCGTCGGCGTGCACCTGGTCCCGCGCCTGCGCCAGGGCCATCAGCTGCAGCTGCTGCTGGACGGCAAGCCCGAGGGCCAGAAGGTCAACGTGCCACGCCTGCAGGTGGTCAACGCCGACCGTGGCGAGCACAGCCTCTCGGTCCAGGTGCTCGCCGGTAACCAGGTCGTGCAACAGAGCGAGACCGTCACCTTCACCGTGCAGCGGGTCAACACCAGCAGCCCCGCACTGCGCCCGCCACCTCCGAAACCCACCCCGAAACCCACTCCGAAGCCAGCCAACTGACCCATGCGCACCATCCTGCTCTGCCTGTTGTTCGCCTGCCTGCCGGCGATGGCTCAGGTCTATACCTACATCGACGAGGAAGGTAACCGCGTCTTCACTGATCGGCCCAAACCGGGCAATGCCGAGCGCATCGAACTGGCGCCTTCCAACGGCATGACCGCCCAGCCTGCGGCACCGGCCGTACTGCCGCCGGCCGCCATCCCGCGCGCCATGGGCTACCAGGTACTGCGCATCCTGGTGCCCGAGCCAGACGCCACGGTGCGTGACATGGAGGGCAACCTCATCGTCACCGCCATGAGCGAACCGGGCCTGCGCGATGGCCACAGCTACCGCCTGGTGCTGGACGGCAAGACCCAGGGCGAGCCCGGCCGCAGCCCGGTATTCCCCATCACCAACCTGGATCGCGGCACGCACCAACTGGCGGTGGAGATAGTCGACGGCAAGGGCCGCGTAGTAGAACGCACGCCGAACCAGCCGGTGCACATCCTGCGTACGACCCTGGCGCAGAAGCGCCAGGCCCGTCCCTGCCAGAAGAAGGACTACGGCGTGCGCCCCGAATGCCCGCTCAAGGACAAGCCCAAGGAGCCGGACAAAGGCATCATCGGCATCCTTCCGTTCTTCTGATCCAATGACGCACCGCAATGGTGCGTCACGCTGCACCGATTTCTATACTCTCCCCATTTTGGTTCGCCCGCGCACCGCCGCGCTGCGCTGAAAAGCAGCCGCAAGCGGCTGGCTGCCTGTTTCAGCGCGTCTTTTAAGGGCTTGGTTTGCTTCTTGCATTTCTTGCCCATCGCCGAGATGCCCGACCTATGACCATCAACGACGCCCTGCACCGACTGCTGCTCGACAACCTGACCACCGCGGTGATCCTGCTCAATGCCGACCTGCGGCTGGAGTACATGAACCCGGCGGCGGAAATGCTCCTGGCCGTCAGCGGTCAGCGCAGCCATGGCCAGTTCATCAGCGAGCTGTTCACCGAATCCCCCGAGGCGCTGACCTCGCTGCGCCAGGCAGTGGAAGAGGCGCACCCCTTCACCAAGCGCGAGGCCATGCTCACCTCCCTCGCCGGGCAGACCCTGACGGTGGACTACGCGGTGACGCCCATCCTCAACAAGGGCGCCACCCTGCTGCTGCTGGAAGTGCACCCGCGCGACCGGCTGCTGCGCATCACCAAGGAAGAGGCGCAACTGTCCAAGCAGGAAACCACCAAGCTGCTGGTGCGCGGCCTCGCCCACGAGATCAAGAACCCCCTGGGTGGCATTCGCGGTGCCGCCCAACTGCTGTCCCGGGAATTGCCGGAAGAGCACCTGAAGGACTACACCAACGTCATCATCGAAGAGGCGGACCGCCTGCGGAACCTGGTGGACCGCATGCTCGGCTCCAACAAGCTGCCGTCCCTGGCGATGACCAACGTCCACGAAGTGCTGGAGCGCGTCTGCAGCCTGGTGGAAGCCGAGAGCCAGGGCGGCATCACTCTGGTGCGTGACTATGACCCGAGCATCCCGGATGTGCTCATCGACCGCGAGCAGATGATCCAGGCCGTGCTCAATATCGTGCGCAACGCCATGCAGGCCATCTCCGCCAACAACGACCTGCGCCTCGGGCGCATCACCCTGCGTTCGCGCACCCTGCGCCAGTTCACCATCGGCCACACCCGGCATCGCCTGGTGACCAAGGTCGAGATCATCGACAACGGCCCGGGCATTCCGCCCGAACTGCAGGAAACCATCTTCTATCCAATGGTCAGCGGGCGCCCCGACGGTACCGGGCTCGGGCTGGCCATCGCCCAGAACATCATCAGCCAGCACCAGGGCCTGATCGAGTGTGAGAGCCACCCCGGCCACACCGTCTTCTCGATCTTCCTGCCGCTGGAACAAGGAGCCGCATCCTCATGACTCGTAGTGAAACCGTCTGGATCGTCGATGACGACCGCTCCATCCGCTGGGTCCTGGAAAAAGCTCTGCAACAGGAAGGCATGACCACCCAGAGCTTCGAAAGCGCCGACAGCGTGCTCACCCGCCTGGGTCGCCAGCAGCCCGACGTGATCATCTCCGACATCCGCATGCCCGGCTCCAGCGGCCTGGACCTGCTGGCACGCATCCGCGAGCTGCACCCGCGCCTGCCGGTGATCATCATGACCGCCCATTCCGACCTGGATAGCGCGGTGGCCTCCTACCAGGGCGGTGCCTTCGAGTACCTGCCCAAGCCCTTCGACGTCGACGAGGCGGTGTCCCTGGTCAAGCGCGCCAACCAGCACGCCCAGGAGCAGCAGAGCCTGGAGGCCCCGGTCAGCCAGCCGCCCACCCCCGAGATCATCGGCGAGGCGCCGGCGATGCAGGAGGTGTTCCGCGCCATTGGCCGCCTCAGCCACTCCAATATCACCGTGCTGATCAACGGCGAATCCGGCACCGGCAAGGAGCTGGTGGCCCATGCGCTGCATCGCCACAGCCCCCGCGCCAGCTCGCCCTTCATCGCCCTGAACATGGCGGCGATCCCCAAGGACCTGATGGAATCCGAGCTGTTCGGCCACGAGAAAGGCGCCTTCACCGGCGCGGCCAACCAGCGTCGCGGCCGCTTCGAGCAGGCCGATGGCGGCACCCTGTTCCTCGACGAGATCGGCGACATGCCCGCCGACACCCAGACCCGCCTGCTGCGCGTGCTGGCTGACGGCGAGTTCTACCGCGTGGGCGGCCACACCCCGGTGAAGGTCGACGTGCGCATCATCGCCGCCACCCACCAGAACCTGGAAAACCTGGTACAGGCCGGCAAGTTCCGCGAGGACCTGTTCCACCGTCTCAACGTCATTCGCATTCATATCCCGCGCATGTCGGACCGCCGCGAAGACATCCCCGCGCTGGCCCGCCACTTCCTCGCCCGCGCGGCCCAGGAGCTGGCCGTCGAGCCCAAGCTGCTGAAGAACGAGACCGAGGATTACCTGAAGAACCTGCCCTGGCCGGGCAACGTGCGCCAGCTGGAGAACACCTGCCGCTGGATCACCGTCATGGCCTCGGGCCGTGAAGTCCACGTGGACGACCTGCCGCCGGAGCTGCTGACCCAGCCCCAGGACGCCGCCCCGGTCACCAACTGGGAGCAGGCCCTGCGCCAGTGGGCCGACCAGGCCCTGGCCCGTGGCCAGTCCAGCCTGCTGGACAGCGCAGTGCCCTCCTTCGAGCGGATCATGATCGAGACCGCCCTCAAGCACACCGCCGGCCGCCGTCGCGATGCCGCCGTGCTGCTGGGCTGGGGTCGCAACACCCTGACCCGCAAGATCAAGGAGCTGGGCATGAAGGTGGACGGCGGCGACGAGGACGACGGCGACGACGCCTGATTCTCCCCGCCCCACCCCTTCCCTCTTCCATACGCGGGCCTGCTGGCCCGCGTGACGCATCCGGCGGCACCCCGCCCTCCGCGTTGTAGGAGCGAGTCCGTTCGCGACGGATCGCAGGTCAATCCCAAAGCCCCTCGGAAAGGCCCACCGCGAATGGATTCGCTCCTGCTCCCTCCCTTCCTTCCCCCGCCCTGAACTCCCCGTAGAGCAGCCATCCAGAGGCCTGCGCGCCCTGCACCAGGGCGGGCTGCAGTCGCTAAAAACGATCCCCGCTGGTGCCGCGCACCGCTTCGGCGCATCAAAAACGTGCTCAGAAAATGGCCAGGAATCCGCGAGAAACGGTCTGCAGGCGGACATGTCGAGCAACAACGGAAAAGCGCACGAAACGCTGCAGGCCAGGAATTACGGGAGTTTCAGAGCTGAAGATCGATACGAAGCGAGCCTGAACAGGCATCACGAATAAAAACTGGCACACCCCCTGCATTGGTAGAGACAACCAGTTTCGGGGACCTTGGTACAGGCAGGCCGGGGATCCCTCTTTTATGCAACCCCCTTCGCTGCCAGCATCACCGCGTCGAGCCAGGCTCCGCGAGCGGGCCGCGAAGGGGAACGGTTTTGGGGGCCTTGGTACAGGCAGGCCGGGGAACCCCCTTTCTTACACCGCCGCGCTGTAACGACAGCCAGAGGCCCGGACAGCGAAGCGACAACCCTTTTGGGGACCCAGGTACAGGCAGGCCGGGGATTCCCCTTTCTTCTCCCGCCACGGGCGCTGCGACAACGGCGCCGGGCACGATGCGACGACCCGTTTCGGGGACCTTGGTACAGGCAGGCCGGGGAATCCCCTTTCTTATCCCTCCCGCAGGCTGATCTGCAGCCGCCACTTGCCATCCACCTCGGCACCGCTCCATTCCCCATGCAGGGGGCGGGTGGCCACGAAGTGCAGCAACAGCCCGTTCCGACTCATCTGCAATCGCCAGCTCAACGCCTTGTCCCCCAGCAGCAGGTGGCCTTGCTGCGGCTCGGCGCTGGCATCGAAGAGAAAGGCCAGTGCACCGTCCATATGTTCCGCGTGCTGGCGGGGTTCGTCGTTGAACCACAGCGCCAGGCCGCCCGGCACCTCCTCCACCCGTTCCAGGTGGATCGGCCCTGGTGCGGTCAGGCGGCCGATCATCATGCCCACCAGCAGTCCGAAAATCGCCAATGAGCCCAAAAAGCGCGGCCACATGCGCCGCCTCGGGTCCTCATCGGGAGTAGAATGCCGCCGGTTTTGGCGCTGGGGGCCACGCATGTTTCACGTCATCCTTTTTCAACCGGAAATTCCGCCGAACACCGGCAACATTATCAGGCTGTGCGCCAACTCGGGCTGCCACCTGCACCTGATCGAGCCCCTGGGTTTCGAGCTCGACGACAAGCGCCTGCGCCGCGCCGGGCTGGACTACCACGAGTACGCCACCCTACAGCGCCACACCGACCTGGAAAGCTGCCTGGCGAGCCTGGGGCACCCCCGCGTGTTCGCCTTCACCACCAAGGGCACGCAGCTGTTCCATGAGGTCGCCTTCGAGAAGGGCGACGCCTTCCTCTTCGGCCCTGAAAGCCGCGGCCTACCGGAGGAGGTGCGCAACGCCCTGCCGCCCGAGCAGCGCCTGCTCCTGCCCATGCGCCCCGGCTGCCGCAGCCTGAACCTGTCCAATACGGTGGCGGTGGCGGTCTACGAGGCCTGGCGCCAGCACGGTTTCAGCCTGGACTGAGGGCCATCGCCCGCCCACAAAAAAGCGCCCCGAGAGGCGCTTTTTTTCATCCAACGCGGATCAGGCGTTGGCCGGGGCTTCGCCGGCGGCCTGCAGGCGCGCCATTTCCTGCGCGTACAGGGCGTCGAAGTTCACCGGAGCCAGCATCAGCGCCGGGAAGGAGCCACGTACGACGAGGCTGTCCAGGGTTTCGCGGGCGTAGGGGAACAGGATGTTCGGGCAGAAGGCACCCAGGGTGTGGCTCATGGAAGCCGCATCCAGGCCCTTGATCAGGAAGATGCCGGCCTGCTGCACTTCAGCGATGAAGGCAGTCTCTTCGCCGTTCTTCACGGTCACGGAGAGGGTCAGCACCACTTCGTGGAAATCACCGTCCAGCGACTTCTGGCGGGTGTTCAGGTCCAGCGCCACGCTCGGGGTCCACTCCTGACGGAAGATCTCGGGGCTCTTGGGGGCCTCGAAGGACAGGTCACGCACATAGATACGCTGCAGCGAGAATTGCGGGTTCTGGGCTTCCTGGGAAGCGCCGTTGCTTGCTTGTTCAGTCATGGCAGAGCCTTCTTGTTCGTACGTTTCTCGTGGGGTCACGCCTTGAGCAGAGCATCCAGCTTGCCCGCCCGCTCAAGGGCATAAAGGTCGTCACAGCCGCCCACATGGGTCGAACCGATCCATATCTGCGGCACCGAGGTGCGGCCCGCCCTGCGGGTCATCTCGGCGCGGACGTCGGGCTTGCCATCGACACGGATCTCTTCGTACTGGACGCCCTTGTTGCCGAGCAATTGCTTGGCCCGGATACAGTAAGGGCACCAATCGCTGGAATAGATGACGACAGCAGCCATATTCACTTCACCAACGGCAGGTTTTCGCCGCGCCAGCTGCCGATGCCGCCAGACAGCTTGAGGGCGGTGAAACCGGCTTTTTGCAGGTCACGGCAGACAGTGCCAGCGTGCTGGCCCATGGTGTCGACCACTATGATGGTCTTGTCCTTATGCTTATCCAGCTCCGCAAGGCGAGCAGCCAGCTTTTCGTAGGGGATGTTCAGCGAGTCGACGATACGACCGGCGGCGAAATCCTTGTTGCTGCGCACGTCGAGGACGATGCCCTGGCCACCGTTGACCAGCGCGGTGAGCTCGCGGGTGCTGATGCTGCGGCCACCACGACGCAGTTCGTGGGCGATCAGCAGCACCAGCAGGACGACGAAGGATGCGCTCAGCACATAGTGGTTAGTGGCAAATTCAATCAGGTGGGCGAACATCGACGGGTCCCGGGACGGTAAAATGCCGGCCAGTATACACAGCACCACAGGTCCACCAAACCCCGCACGGCGGTGACGTACAAGGAACTTGTACGTAAAATGCCGCTCCCTTTTTGATCTTCTTGTGCCATGCGAGTCGGACTTATGACAGCCACGCCCAAACCCCTGGTTCTGATCATCCTGGACGGCTTCGGTCACAGCGACAGTCCCGAATACAACGCCATCTACGCCGCCACCAAACCGGTGTACGACCGCCTGCTGGCCACCCAGCCCCACGGCTTGATCTCCGGCAGCGGCATGGACGTGGGCCTGCCCGACGGGCAGATGGGCAACTCCGAGGTCGGCCACATGAACCTCGGCGCCGGCCGCGTGGTGTACCAGGACTTCACCCGCGTCACCAAGGCCATCCGCGATGGCGAGTTCTTCACCAACCCGGTGATCGCCGCAGCCGTGGACAAGGCCGTAGCCGCCGGCAAGGCCGTGCACTTCATGGGCCTGCTCTCCGACGGCGGCGTGCACAGCCACCAGGACCACCTGGTCGCCATGGCCGAACTGGCCGCCCAGCGCGGTGCCGAGAAGATCTACCTGCACGCCTTCCTCGACGGCCGCGACACCCCGCCGAAGAGCGCCGAGCCGTCCATCAAGCTGCTCGACGACGCCTTCGCCCGCCTCGGCAAGGGCCGCATCGCCAGCCTGATCGGCCGCTACTTCGCCATGGACCGCGACAACCGCTGGGACCGCGTCGAAGCCGCCTACAACCTCATCACCGAAGGCCGTGCCGAGTTCACCGCCGCCAGCGCCGCCGAAGGCCTGGCCGCCGCCTACGAGCGTGGTGAGAGCGACGAGTTCGTCAAGGCCACCCGCATCGGCGACGCCGCCCCTGTGGAAGATGGCGACGCGGTGATCTTCATGAACTTCCGCGCCGACCGCGCCCGCGAGCTGTCCCGCGCCTTCGTCGAGCCCGGCTTCAAGGAATTCCCGCGCCAGCGCGAGATCGCCCTCGCCGGCTACGTGATGCTCACCCAGTACGCCGCCAGCATCCCCGCGCCCAGCGCCTACAAGCCCGAATCGCTGAACAACGTGCTGGGCGAATACCTGGCCGCCAACGGCAAGACCCAGCTGCGCATCGCCGAGACCGAGAAGTACGCCCACGTGACCTTCTTCTTCTCCGGCGGCCGCGAAGAGCCCTTCGAAGGCGAAGAACGCATCCTCATCCCGTCGCCCAAGGTCGCCACCTACGACCTGCAACCGGAAATGAGCGCCCCCGAGGTCACCGACCGCATCGTCGACGCCATCGAGAACCTGCGCTACGACGTGATCATCGTGAACTACGCCAACGGCGACATGGTCGGCCACACCGGCGTGTTCGAGGCCGCGGTCAAGGCCGTCGAGTGCCTGGACAGCTGCCTCGGCCGCATCACCACGGCCCTCGATAAGGTCGGCGGTGAAGCGCTGATCACCGCCGACCACGGCAACGTCGAGCAGATGGAAGACGAAATGACCGGCCAGGCGCACACCGCGCACACCTGTGAGCCGGTGCCCTTCATCTATTACGGCAAGCGCCAGGTGAGCCTGCGCGAAGGCGGCGTGCTCGCCGACGTGGCGCCGACCCTGCTGACCCTGATGGGCCTGCCGGTGCCGGCCGAGATGACCGGCAAGACCATCGTCGAGCTGAAATGAGCCGCGCGCCGACCACCGGCGCAGCGGTTTCGTGTCGAACGCCCCAAAGCTCAGGCTTCGGGGCGTTTTTTTTGCCGAGCGCGACGGGCATACTAGGCCGGTCCTCCTCCCTGGTGCCGCACCTCCCCATGTTTCGCGTCCTCGCCCTCTTCCTCCTTGCCTGCCTGCTCACCCCGGCCATCGCCGACGAGCGCGCGCAGACCCAGCAGCAGCTGGATCAGGCCGCCAAGGACGTCGCCGAGCTGAAGAAGCTCCTGCAGCAGCTGCAGCAGGAAAAGAGCAGCGTGCAGCAGGATCTGAAGAAGACCGAGTCCGACATGGGCCAGCTGGAAAAACAGGTCAAGGACCTGCAGCAGGAGCTCGACAAGGGCGAAGGCGAGGTCAAGCGCCTGGACCAGGAGAAAAAAAAACTTCAGGGCGCGCGTCTTGAACAGCAACGGCTGATCGGCATCCAGGCCCGCGCGGCCTACCAGAGCGGCCAGCAGGAATACCTCAAGCTGCTGCTCAACCAGCAGCACCCCGAGAAATTCGCCCGCACCCTCACCTACTACGACTACCTCAGCAAGGCGCGCCTGGAACAGCTCGACGCCTTCAACGAGACCCTGCGCCAGCTGGCCAACGTCGAGCGCGACATGGCCACCCAGCAGGCAGCGCTCATCGAGCAGAAAAGCGCCCTGGATGGCCGTCGCGAGCAGCTCGCCGGCCTGCGCAAGGAGCGCCAGCTGGCCTTGGCCAAGCTCAACAAGGACGTAACCGACCGCGACCAGAAGCTCAAGGCACGCCAGCAGGAGCAGGCCGACCTCGGCAAGGTGCTCAAGACCATCGAGGAAACCCTCGCCCGCCAGGCCCGCGAAGCCGAGGAAGCGCACAAGCGCGAGCTGGCCGAACGGCAGCGCCAGGAAGACGAGCTCAAGCGCTCCCCGGCCGCCGCCAAATCCATCTCTGGGCCCCTGGTTTCAAGCACCGGGGGCAACTACGGCGGCCCTTTCGCCAGCGCCCGGGGCAAGCTGCCCTGGCCGGTCGACGGCCGTCTCGTTGCAAGATTTGGAACTCCTCGCGGCGAAGACGCACGAACTAAGTGGGATGGCGTGCTCATCGGCGCCAGCGCAGGCAGCCAGGTGCGTGCCGTACATGGGGGGCGCGTGGTATTCGCCGACTGGTTGCGCGGAGCCGGGTTGCTGGTCATCCTCGACCACGGCAACGGCTTCCTCAGCCTGTACGGACACAACCAGAGCCTGTTGAAAAATGCCGGCGACATCGTCAAGGCGGGGGAATCCATCGCCACCGTCGGCACCAGTGGCGGGCAGGACACGCCCGCGTTGTATTTCGCCATTCGCCAGCAGGGCCGCCCCAGCGACCCCGCGCAATGGTGCCGAGCGCAAGGATAAGCGCCACTTCATCCAGTAGGAGTTGATTCGCATGTCGCATCTGTCCCGCCTTACCTCCCTGGCCATGGCTCTGGCACTGATCGGTGGCGCCTCGTTCGCCAACGCCGCCCAGGAACCAGCGGCAACGGCACCCGCCCAGGCGCCGATGGCGAACGGCAAGGCACCGCTGCCCCTGGACGAGCTGCGCACCTTCGCCGAGGTGCTGGACCGGATCAAATCCGCCTACGTCGAGCCGGTGGACGACAAGACCCTGCTGGAGAACGCCATCAAGGGCATGCTCAGCAACCTCGACCCGCACTCCGCGTACCTGGAGCCCGAGGCCTTCCAGGAGCTGCAGGAAAGCACCAGCGGCGAGTTCGGCGGCCTCGGCATCGAAGTGGGCACCGAAGACGGTTTCATCAAGGTGGTCTCGCCCATCGACGACACCCCCGCTTCCAAGGCCGGCATCCAGCCGGGCGACCTGATCGTCAAGATCGACGGCCAGCCCACCAAGGGCTTGTCGATGATGGAAGCCGTGGACAAGATGCGCGGCAAGGCCGGCAGCCCCATCGTCCTGACCCTGGTACGCGAGGGCGGCCAGCCCTTCGACGTCGAGCTCAAGCGCGCCGTGATCAAGGTCAAGAGCGTGAAGAGCCAGCTGCTGGACAAGAACTACGGCTACATCCGCATTACCCAGTTCCAGGTCAACACCGGCGAGGAAGTGGGCAAGGCGCTGGCCAAGCTGCGCAAGGAAAACAGCGACAAGAAGCTCGCCGGCCTGGTCCTCGACCTGCGCAACAACCCCGGCGGCGTGCTGCAGTCCGCGGTGGAAGTGGCCGACCACTTCCTCACCAAGGGCCTGATCGTCTACACCAAGGGCCGTATCGCCAACTCCGAGCTGCGCTTCTCCGCCGACCCGGCCGACGCCAGCGAAGGCGTACCGCTGGTGGTGCTGATCAACGGCGGCAGCGCCTCGGCGGCCGAGATCGTCGCCGGCGCCCTGCAGGACCACAAGCGTGGCGTGCTGATGGGCACCGACAGCTTCGGCAAGGGCTCGGTGCAAACCGTGCTGCCGCTGAACAACGACCGCGCCCTGAAGCTCACCACCGCGCTGTACTTCACCCCCAACGGCCGCTCCATCCAGGCCCAGGGCATCGTCCCGGACGTGGAAGTGGCCCGCGCCAAGGTCACCCGCGAGCAGGACAGCGAGAACTTCAAGGAAGCCGACCTCGCCGGCCACCTGGGCAACGGCAACGGCGGTGCGGACAAACCCAGTTCCGGCAAGGCCAAGTCCGCACAGGCCCGCCCGCAGGACGACGACTACCAGCTGAGCCAGGCGCTGAACCTGCTCAAGGGCCTGAACGTCACCCGCGGGGATTGAGGTGAGCCGGGGAGCCTGGCTGCTGACGCTGCTGCTTGGCGCGTCGGCAACCCAGGCCCGCGAACCCCTCCCGCCCCTGCCCCGGCTGCCCCTCTTGGCGCCGGAGCAGGCGGCGCCCGCCCAGCCGCAACCCATCCAGCCCGGCCCTATCAGGCTCGGCCCCGAGCAACCGGCCAGCGCCACGCCCAGCGTCACCACTGCCCCGGTGGCAGTCCCGGCACTCCCGCCCGCCAAGGCCGACAAGCCCGCAACGACCGTTTCCCCTGCCCCGGCAACCCCGCTCGATAGCCGCCAGCACCCTCGCCTTAGCCTGGTGATCGACGACCTCGGCCAAACGCCCGAACGCGATCGCCGCGTGCTCGCCCTGCCCGGCCCGGTGGCCCTGTCGATCATCCCCGACGCGCCCCACGCCACCCAGCTGGCCAATACCGCACACGCCGCCGGCAAGACGGTGATGCTGCACCTGCCCATGGACCCGGCCGGCGGCCCCTTCGCCTGGCACCCGGGCATGCCGGTGGACGAGCTGCAGCGCCGCCTGGACGCCGCCTTGCGCGTGGTGCCCCACGCCCAGGGCCTGAACAACCACATGGGCAGCCGCATGACCGCCCAGCCCCAGGCCATGGCCTGGCTGATGCACCGCCTGCAGGGCGACCACCGCTTCTTCGTCGACAGCCGCACCAGTGCCGCCACCGTTGCCGCCGCCGAAGCGCAGAAGATCGGCCTGGCCAGCCTCTCGCGGGACATTTTCCTCGACGACGACATGCACCCCGATGCCGTCGCCGCCCAGTTCGCGGCAGCCCTGAAGCTCGCTCGCAAGCAGGGCTCGGCGGTGATGATCGGCCACCCGCACCCCGTCACCCTGGCGCTGCTCGAACGCGAGCTGCCGCGCCTGAAGGCACAGGGGTTCGAACTGATCGGGGTGCCGCAGATGATCGCCCTACGCAGCAACCGCGCCATGGCCGCCCACGGCAAGGCCGGGGTCTATCGCTGAGCCGGCGTGCGCCAGCGCATGTTCCCCGGCATCGCGCCTGGGCAAGCCGCCGCCGAGTCTTTAGGCTTCAGCGCTTCTCCCGCAAGGATGCCGTGCCATGCCCCGCCGCGAACCCCTGATCAAGGCCCTCGTCATCCTGGCGTTCGTCACCGCCGCGGTGGTGCCCATCGGCTTCATCTGGATCATCGTCAGCGCCAAGCTGGAACTCGGCGGCGCCAGCCCGGGCGAGGAAGTGCTGGGTACAACCAGCCGCATCGAGCAACGGGCCCGGCAGCAATACTGCACCGGCGTACTGGCGACACCGAAGAACACCTGGCTGGTCGGCCGCATGGATCGCGCCGAGAAGACCGCGGACCAGCCCGGCATCGACCTCGATGCACTGATCCGTGGCAGCGCCGCCGAACAGACTGACGACGAGCCCTCGGGCTTCAGCGGCCTCTTCGGTGGCGGCTTCTCCAGCGACCCGCAAACCAGCTACCTGTCGCGCCTGGACGCCAACGGCGAGTTCGTCCAGGTCGCCAGCCTCGGCGACACCGCCTGCCTGGTGGCGACGCCCGATGGCGCCATCCTGTACCTGCTGACCGGCGTCAACCGCCCCCAGGGCGCGCAGCAGACGGACGTCCAGCAGACGGTGATCCTGCGCAGTGACGACCAGGGCGCCAGCTGGGCGCCCCTCGAACAAGGCTTGCTGGCGGACGCCAACAGCCTGGCCTGGGCGCTCGACCCCTACTTCTTCGATAGCCAGCAGGTCTGGGCCTGGGCCAGCCTGCCGCAGAGCAGCAGCACCTATGGCGAGCCCGAAGACCTGCGCGGCGGCCTCTACTACTCGCCCGACCGGGGCACGACCCGCGAGGCGATCATCGCCAGCGACGACCTGCTGCTCCGCCTCGCGGACATCCGCAGCCGGGCGCCGGACGGCGTCAACTGGGGCGACTACAACGGCGAGTACGGCCGCATCACCAGCCACATCCGCCAATTCGACGACCAGCATGCGGCGATCTGGGTCTCCCAGTCCTTCCTTTATGGCGAGCCTGGCGGCAAGTACCTGACCACGCCGGTATTCGTCACCAGCAAAGCCCGTCTGGTACGGGAAGGCGGCCAGTGGCGGAGGGGTCCGCTGGAGCGGGAGTTCGGCCTGCATCTGGACGAGCTGGTGAGCAACGACGAGAAACGCGTGATCGCGGTGATCCAGCGCGAAGGGGACGAGGCCACCCAGGTTGCCGAGCTGGACCCGCAGACCCTTGCCTGGCAGCCCCATGGCAACCTGCCCAGCCCGTTCTGGCCGCTGCCCTCCGGCACCGGCCTGCGCGGCCTGGAAATCGGCAAGGGGGTGTTGGTGGCCAACGTCGACAGCAGCTACCGCGTCCCCCTCTGGCTCTACCCCACCAGCGACGGCGACCCGGCGACCATCTCCGCCAACGCCGTGTTCTATTCCCGGGACTGGGGCCACAGCTGGAGCCGCCTGGCCATCGAGGGCTACCTCGGCGTGCAGGGGCTGGACCCGCGCACCGACCGGGTGTTCTGGGCCGAAGGCGACTGGTACGACGCCAATCCGGACCCGCGCATCCACAGCTACCGCCTGGACTGACGCGCACGACGGAATCCACGGTTCTGGCTGTGCTAGCTGCTGTGGTTTTAAAGCAAGCGCTCAAGCATGGTCCTTTCCGTGCGCCCAAGGGTTTCTGCCACATCCGCCGCATGGGTTTCGCTTCGCTCTACGCCATCCTACGAAAGTCCGTGCGCACCACGTGGTGATGCGTTGGCGAAGAAAGTTGCAGCAGCCGCCAAACGCCCCTTTCAGAAGGCCGAGCGAATCGTCGTGGAGGGGGATGAGCGACATGGATGTCGCGAGAGCCGCGATGGGCCAGGGATGGCCCTTCGCGGCGTGCCCCTGGAACGATGATGGAGCGAGGGAAGTCTGGCGAAGCCAGACCCGTATGCAGGGGCAAGCCCTTTTGGTTCCTTTTAAGTGGTTCGGCATTCCGACGATTGTTAAAAGGGACTCGCCCGGGTGGGCGAAACCAAAAGCATCATCAGAACTCGGCAATCAGCTGGGCTCAATTGCTCTAACGACACTTAACGCAGGCATAGCCAAATCCGCCGATCGGCCTGTGTCGGAACGTTCATTTCGTGGGAAGGCGGCCCGCGCAGATGGCGAGGCCCGGAGCGTAGCGCTAAGCGCACCAGAACGGTGCAAGCGCTACCCACCCAGCGGGGTGGGTAGCGGCAGGCGGGATTACAGGTAGTTCTTGGTCACTTCTTCGACGAAGCCTTCGGCGCGCATCTGGTCGAGGGCCTTCTGCAGGCGCTCGATCACTTCGTCCGGGGTGTCCTTGTTGAAGGCCAGGTACAGCTCGGCATCGTTGAAGCGCAGCACGGTCTGCAGGCCGGTGACGCCTTCCTGCTTGGCCAGGTAGCGGCCGACCGGGTCGGTGGCGGCCCAGAGGTCGATCTGGCCCTTGATCAGCTTCTTCACGTTTTCCTGGTCACGCAGGGCGTTCTGCGGGGACAGACCCTGGCTTTCCAGGTACTGGCTGACAGCATCGTTCTTGTAGGCACCGATGCGGTATTGGCCGGCGCTCTTCAGGTCCTTGAGGCTGATGTTGTTGCCCGGCGCGGCGAGCAGCACCCAGCCGGTCTTGGCGACGGGGCCGACCCACTTGAACAGCGGCTGGCGTTCGGGAGTGAAGGTGGTGGAGAACAGGCCGTAGTTGGGCTTGTCCAGGGTCAGGCGGTAGAGCCGGTCCCAGGGGAAGCGCAGGGTCAGGGTGTACTGGATGCCCGCACGCTTGAACATCTCGCGGACGATATCGGTGCTGATGCCGTCGATGCCGTCGTCGCGGGCGAAGTTCTTATCGTCCACCGCCATGTTGAAGGGCGGGAAGTTCTCGGTCAGCAGCACGACCTTGTAGTCGGCCGGGAGCTCGGCGCGGGCCCCGAAGGCCAGGAACATCAGGCCCAGGGTCAGGGCGCTTCTCATCAGTTTATGCATTGTCATCCGCTCGCTTGAATTTGTGGTTATGGCTAGCGACTTCCCTGCATGGGCAAGCAAGCCCACGGACGTACGGCACCACTCGTCCTGCCTTCCAATGGCAAGCGACCGGCTCTTGGCCGGTCGCTGGGTGTCACAGGTAGCTGTTGAGGATCTGGTCGACCACGCCCTCGGCGCGCATCTTGTCCAGTGCGTCCTGCAGACGCTTGACCACCTCGTCGGGGGTCTCCTTGTTCAGCGCCAGGAACAGCTCGGCCTTGTTGAAGCGCAGCACGGTCTTCAGGCCGGAAACGCCTTCCTGCTTGGCCAGGTAGCGGCCAGCGGGGTCACCGGTGGCCCAGAGGTCGATCTGGCCCTTCTCCAGCTTCTTGGCGTTTTCCTGGTCGCGCAGGGAGGTAGAAGCCTCGATGCCCTTCTCGGCCAGGGCCTGGGAGATGGCGTCGCCCTTGTAGGCGCCGACCTTGTACTGCTTGGCCTGCTCCAGGCTGGAGAGGCTGATGGTGCTGTCGCCACGGGCGAGCAGGACCCAGTCGTCCGGGCCGATGGGGCCGACCCACTTGAAGGACTGTTCACGCTCGGGCAGGCGGGCGGTGACGAAGATGCCGTAGTCGGGCTTCTCCATCGCCAGCTTGTAGATGCGGTCCCAGGGGAAGCGCAGGGTCAGGTTGTACTTGATGCCCGCGCGCTTGAACATTTCCTTGACCACGTCCACGGCGATGCCGTCGACGTTGTCTTCCTGAGCGAAGTTCTTTCCATTGATCGCCATGTTGTAGGGCGGGAAATTCTCCGTCAGCAGCACCACCGAGTAATTCTCATCCACGTCGGCGCGGGCGAATCCGGCCAGCACCATGAGAGTGCCCGCCAAAGCGAGCAGGAGGCGTTTCGACATATACAACTACCTTGTAAGGAGGGATGGGAAAAACCGCTGAGTCGGTCCCCGTGGGTACAGGGTAACGACGTCAGCCGCCCAGGCTGCGAACCGGATCACGGTTGCAGCCGAAGCTCAATTAAAGGCAAGAATCGTGCTCAGCGCACGACAATGCCGCGACTGGCGAGATAAGCCTTGGCTTCCGGGACGGTGAACTCGCCGAAATGGAAGATGCTCGCCGCCAGCACCGCGTCGGCCTTGCCTTCGAGGATGCCGGCCGCCAGGTGCTCCAGATTGCCCACGCCACCGGAGGCGATCACCGGAATGCCCACGGTTTCGCTGATTGCACGGGTGACGCCGAGGTCATAGCCGCTCTTCACGCCGTCCTGGTCCATGCTGGTGAGCAGAATCTCGCCAGCGCCCAGGTCTTCCATTTTCTTCGACCAGGCCACGGCATCCAGGCCGGTGGGCTTGCGCCCGCCGTGGGTGAAAATTTCCCAGCGCGGCGTTTCCCCAGGCGCGGAAACCTTCTTCGCGTCGATGGCGACCACGATGCACTGGGAGCCGAAGCGCGCGGCGGCTTCGCCGACGAACTCCGGGTTGAACACCGCGGCGGTGTTGATCGAAACCTTGTCCGCACCGGCATTGAGCAGGTTGCGGATGTCCTGCACGGTGCGCACGCCACCGCCCACGGTCAGGGGGATGAACACCTGGCTGGCCATGCGTTCCACCGTGTGCAGGGTGGTGTCACGGCCATCGACGCTGGCGGTGATGTCGAGGAAGGTGATCTCGTCCGCGCCCTGCTCGTCGTAGCGACGGGCAATCTCCACCGGGTCACCGGCGTCGCGGATGTTCTCGAACTTCACGCCCTTCACCACGCGGCCGTTGTCCACGTCGAGGCAGGGGATGATGCGTTTAGCCAGGGCCATGCTTTTTCTCCGAAAAACAGCTGCAGGCTGCAAGCGGCAAGCGGCAAGCTTCAGGAGCGAGCCAGTGCCAGCAGCGCCGTTACTTGTCGCTTATGGCTTGCCGCTTGCCACTGCATCGCAGAAGGCCTGGGCCTCGGCGACGTCCAGGGTGCCTTCGTAGATGGCACGGCCGGTGATGGCGCCGATGATGCCGGGGGCCTTGGCCGCCAGCAGCTTCTCGATGTCACCCAGGTTGTGGATGCCGCCGGAGGCGATCACCGGAATGCGGCTGGCGGCGGCCAGGGCCGCGGTGGCCTCGACGTTGCAGCCCTGCATCATCCCGTCCTTGGCGATGTCGGTGTAGACGATGGCGGAAACGCCGTCGGCTTCGAAGCGACGGGCCAGGTCCACGGCCTGCACGGTGCTGACTTCAGCCCAGCCGTCGGTGGCGACGAAACCGTCCTTGGCGTCCAGGCCGACGATGACCTTGCCCGGGAAGGCCTTGCACGCCTCGGTGACGAACTCCGGCTGCTTCACCGCCTTGGTGCCGATGATCACGTAGCTGACGCCGGCCTTGACGTAGTGCTCGATGGTTTCCAGGGAGCGGATGCCGCCACCGATCTGGATCGGCAGGCCCGGGTAGCGCTTGGCGATGGCGGTGACCACCTCGCCGTTCACCGGCTGGCCTTCGAAGGCGCCATTGAGGTCCACCAGGTGCAGGCGGCGGCAACCGCCGTCCACCCACTTGGCGGCCATGCTCACCGGGTCGTCGGAGAACACCGTGGAATCTTCCATGCGGCCCTGGCGCAGGCGCACGCAGGCGCCGTCCTTCAGATCGATAGCGGGGATAATCAACATGTCTTTTTTCCTAACGTCAAAAAGAGCGACAAGTTGCGAGCCTCAAGCTGCAAGCAGGCGCATTCGTGTCTCTTGCAGCTTGGCTGCCTGTCGCTTTCAGCTACCTTTTTCGAGCGCCCACAAATCGCTCTCGATGCTTTCGAACCTGTCTTTCAGGTGCGCCTGCACATCGAAGATCGCCTTGTTGTAGAAACTCGGGGCGAATTCCCGGGCGAAGAAATCCAGCACTTCCTCGGCCTCGAAAGAACCCAGCTCCAGCTCGAAGCGTTCAGCCATGAACTGCTTGATCGCCAGCACGGCGTCCTGCGTCTGGGCGGCATCGAGTTGCAGCACGGGGGCCTTCTTGGCGCGGCTCATGGCTTACCAGCGCCCATCCCAGGCGGCGAAGTTCTGCAGCAGCTGCAGGCCATTGGTGTGGCTCTTCTCCGGGTGGAACTGCACGGCGAAGCGCGAGCCATCGGCCAGCGCGGCGGCGAAATCCTTGCCGTAGTGGCCGCGACCGGCGACCTGGCGCGGGTTGCCCGCCTCGATGTAATAGCTGTGCACGAAGTAGAAGCGGCCCTGGTCGGGGATGTTGTGCCAGAGCGGGTGGTCGAGGGTGCGGGCCACCTCGTTCCAGCCCATGTGCGGCACCTTCAGCAGCTCGCCGTCTTCCACCATGCCCTTGCCGAAGAAACGCACCTTGCCGGGGAACAGACCGATGCAGTCGACACCGCCGTTCTCCTCGCTGTGCTCCAGCAGCGCCTGCATGCCGACGCAGATGCCGAGGAACGGGCGGTCCTTGCTCACTTCACGCACCAGCTCGTCGAAGCCCAGGCGGCGGATCTCGGCCATGCAGTCACGGATGGCGCCGACACCGGGGAAGACCACGCGGTCGGCCTCACGGATGACGTCGGCGTCGCTGGTAACCATTACCCGGCCGGCGCCGACGTGTTCCAGCGCCTTGGCGACCGAGTGCAGGTTGCCCATGCCGTAATCGATGACAGCAACGGTCTGCATCAGAGCACGCCCTTGGTGGAGGGCATCTGGCCGGCCATGCGCGGGTCGAGCTCAACGGCCATGCGCAGCGCGCGGCCGAAGGCCTTGAACACGGTCTCGATCTGGTGGTGGGTGTTGTGGCCACGCAGGTTATCGATGTGCATGGACACCAGGGCGTGGTTGACGAAGCCCTGGAAGAACTCCTGGAACAGGTCGACGTCGAAGCCACCGACCGTGGCACGGGTGAAGGGCACGTGCATCTGCAGGCCGGGGCGGCCGGAGAAGTCGATCACCACGCGCGACAGCGCTTCGTCCAGCGGCACATAGGAGTGGCCGTAGCGGACGATGCCTTTCTTGTCGCCAATGGCCTGGGTGAAGGCCTGGCCGAGGGTGATACCGACGTCTTCGACGGTGTGGTGGTCGTCGATATGCAGATCACCCTTGCACTCGATGTCCAGGTCGATCAGCCCATGGCGGGCGATCTGGTCGAGCATGTGCTCGAGGAAGGGCACGCCGATATCGAAGCGCGCCTTGCCAGTGCCATCCAGGTTGATCGAGACCTTGATCTGGGTCTCCAGGGTGTTGCGTTCGACGGATGCCTTACGTTCGGCCATCACCAGCTCCGCAAAATCATTGGGCAAAAGGGGCGACATTATAGGCCGAGAATGCGACGGGCTTGAAGCCGATCGGCGGGAGGACTACAGGGGGCCGAAACGCACGGGGCCGACATGAAGTCGGCCCCGGCGATTCACAGGTGTGGCACTCAGCTGAACAGCGCGGCTGTCTTCTGCAGGGTGATCCACACGCCCCAGGCCAGCGGCAGGCCCACGGCCAGCCAGGCCGCGATGACCAGCGGCTTGCTGGACGGGTCGGCCGACCATTCCAGGTCCGCAGCTTCCTTGGCAGCGTCATGGCCGATGGCACGCTCGGCGGCCAGTTCGGCGTCGGTCATGAAGTACTTCGGATCCACCGGGCGCACCAGCATGTTGCAGATGAAGCCCAGCACCAGCAGGCCGGCGAGGATGTACAGGGTGATGTCGTACGCCGCAGCGCGTTCGACGCCGATGCTCAGCTGGTACTCGCGGATGTAGTTCACCAGCACCGGGCCGAGGATGCCGGCGAAAGCCCAGGCGGTCAGCAGGCGACCGTGGATGGCACCGACCATCTGAGTGCCGAACAGGTCTGCCAGGTAGGCCGGCACGGTGGCGAAGCCGCCGCCGTACATGGACAGGATCAGGCAGAAGCAGAACACGAAGAACGCGACGCTGCCCAGGTGGCCGGTCCAGGGCACCAGTGCGTAGAGCACGAAGCCGAGGGCGAAGAACACGAAGTAGGTCGCCTTGCGGCCGATCAGGTCGGAGAAGGACGCCCAGAAGAAGCGGCCACCGATGTTGAACAGGCTCAGCAGGCCGGTGAAGCCCGCCGCGATGGCGGCGATCTGCGCCAGTTGCGCGGCATCCAGCTGGTTGAAGCTCAGGTGGTTGCCGATCAGCTTGCCGGCGAAGACTTCCTGCAGCAGCGGGGACGCCATGCCGATGATGCCGATGCCGGCGGACACGTTGAGGCAGAGCACGGCCCAGACCAGCCAGAACTGCGGGGTCTTCCACGCGGTGTTCACATGGACGTGGCCCTTGGTGATCATCGCGTTGTTGGCTTTCTTCACCGGCGCGGTCCAGCCCTTGGGCTTCCAGCCGGTCGGCGGCACGCGGTAGGCCAGGGCGCCACCGACCATGAAGACGAAGTAGATCGCCGCCATGACCACGAAGCTCTGCCAGACGCCGACGCTATCGGCGGAGGCGAAGTGGCTCATCAGTTCGGCAGCCAGGGGCGCGCCGACCATGGCGCCACCGCCGAAGCCCATGATCGCCATGCCGGTAGCCATGCCGCGCTTGTCCGGGAACCACTTGATCAGGGTCGAGACCGGCGAGATGTAGCCGAGGCCGAGCCCGATACCCCCGATCACGCCCAGGCCCACCCACATCAGCCAGATCTGGTGGATGTAGACGCCGAAGGCGGAAATCAGCAGGCCACCGCACCAGCAGAAGGCCGAAACCAGGCCCGCCTTGCGCGGCCCCGCGTGCTCCAGCCAGCCACCCCAGATGGCGGCCGAGCAGCCGAGGAAGATGAAGAACAGGGTGTAGATCCAGCCGAGCATCGAGATCTGCCAATCGCAATCGCTGGCGAAGACCTGGGCGAAGAAGCCCAGCTCGGGGGCGCAGGCGACCGGCGCGGTGACGCCGATGGCCTTGGACAGGGGCAGCCAGAACACGGAGAAACCGTAGGCCATGCCGATGCACAGGTGGATGGCGAGGGCCGCCGGCGGAACCAGCCAGCGGTTGAAGCCCTGTCGGGCCACCGTCCGTTCCTTCGACAGGAACGCCGGCCGGGCGGCGTTGCCGTCCAGACTCAAGGTACTGCTCATTGATTATTTATCCTTTATAGGTGCACGCAGGTGGGCGGCCCGTACAAAACTGGTTGCTCCCCAAGCACGGGCCACACGCAAAACCGCAAGTCCCACGAGACTGCGGCATTGCGTCGCGTATTATCCCGCCGTCACCGCCCGCGCCTCAATAAGGACACGCATGCCCGTCATCGTCGAAACACCCGACCGAATCAGCGACCAGGACAGGAATGACCTCGCCCGCATCTACGCCGACGCCCCGGAATGGCTGTTCGCACCTTTTGCCGGGACTGAGGACCTGGTCACATCCGCGCTCGCCGAAGGCAGCCTGGTGACCGGCCGCTTCAACGATCGCCTGCTGGGCGCAGCCCTGCTGCAGCGGGGCGAAGGCCACTGGCAGCTGTCCCACCTTTGCGTGCGCGCCATCACCCGCCAGCGCGGCGTAGCCCGCCGCCTGCTCGACGAAACCCAGCGCCTGGCACGCGAAGCCGGCTGCGAACTGCGCCTGGCCGCACCCGCCGGGCACCTGGAAAGCCAGGCCCTGGCCGCCCGCACCCACCTACCGCTCGTCAGTTTCTGAGCCTCAGGCCGTCGCGGCGCCCTGCGCCGTGCGGCCCAGCAGCATCAGCCAGGCCAGGCTGCCCAGGCACAATCCCGCCAGCACCAGCCCCAGCCACCAGAGCCCCGGCGCCAGCCAGGCGCTCCAGCCCAGCGCCAGGCCGGCCATGGCCACCAGGCGCACCGCTTCGACGCGCCAAAGGCTGCCGCGCCCCTCGAACAGCAGCCCCAGGCTGAGGCAGCCGGAAAGGATCGCCACCACCAGCAGCCACGGCTCCCACACCGCCGCGCGACGTACGCAGGCGAGAAAGCCCAGCGCCAGCAGGTTGATCAACAGGAACTGCACGAAGGCATAGGCCACCAGCTGCCGGGGGTAGGCACTCTCGAAACGCTCGTCGGTCATCTTCGGCCAGGGCCGCTCGCGCACATCCGCCGGGCGCCAGCCGGTGGGCATCCACCACAGGCGCAGCTTGTCCCACCAGGAGCGGGTCGCCCGGGCGTCATCCCAGAGCAGCCGCCACCAGCTGAACTGCAGGCGGATCGGGTCGAAGGTGCGCACCGGCGTGGTCACCCCGTAGATCACCGGCTCGCGCTCCTCGGTGAAGGTGCCGAAGAGCTTGTCCCAGATGATGAACACACCGCCGTGGTTGCGATCGATGTAGCAATCGTTCTGGCCGTGATGCACGCGGTGCAGCGAAGGGGTCACCAGCACCTTCTCCAGCCAGCCGAGCTGCCCCACGTGCTGGCTGTGGATCCAGAACTGGTAGGTCAGTTGCACGCCCAGCAGCACCAGGAACAGCGGCAGGGGCAAGCCGAGCAACGCCAACGGCAGGTAGAAGGGCCAGTCGAAGGCGGTCTGGAAGGCGCCCTTGCGCAGCGCGGTGGACAGGTTGAAGTCCTCGCTGGAGTGGTGCGGCTGGTGCGCGCCCCACAGCAGGTTGTAGCGGTGCAGGGTGCGATGGGCCCAGTAGAAGCAGAAATCCACCGCGATGAAGCCACCCAGCCAGACCCAGGGCGAGGCCGCGTCCAGCTCCAGCAGCCGCCCGTGCTCGTAGAGCCAGGCGTACGGCAGCACCAGCAGCAGGCGCAGCGGCCCTTCCAGCAGCACCCGCAGCACGGCGGTGTTGATGCTGGTGGCGGCGTCCGCCAGGCGATAGGTGGAACGGCCGGAATGCCGCTCGTAGGCGAGCTCCAGCAGCATCAGCAGGATGTAGAGCGGGAAGGCCAGCACCGCCACGTTCATGGGCACCTCGTCATTGTCATTGTCGTACCTGTGCCGGCCAGACTAGATCAGCGCCCCACCGCCCTTCCCGACCGCTCGCGCCAAATGCCGGTGCAGCGCGCGCCAGCTTCGCTGGGGCAGGCGGTGAACCGCCGGGCGATTTCATCATCCAAACAGCTGACCTCGCTGGCGCTATACTCGGCGCCCTCACTCCACATGCACCCACCACAAGGACTCGTCCATGAAATCCATCGGCAAAATCCTGGGCCTCCTCCTCCTCGGACTGTTGCTGATCATCGTGGCGCTGGGCTTCGCCCTGACCCACCTGTTCGATCCTAACGACTACAAGGACGAGATCCGCCAGATCGCCCGCGACAAGGCCAACCTGGAGCTCGACCTCAAGGGCGACATCGGCTGGAGCCTGTTCCCCTGGCTGGGCCTGGAGCTGCACGACACCACCCTGGCCAGCGCCGCCACCCCCGACAAGCCCTTCGCCGACCTGCAGATGCTCGGCCTCTCCGTGCGCGTGCTGCCGCTGCTGCGCAAGGAAGTGCAGATGAGCGACATCCGCGTCGAAGGCCTCAACCTCACCCTGGTGCGGGACGAAAAGGGCCACGGCAACTGGGAAGACATCGGCCGCCCGGCACAGACCGCCCAAGCCGCGCCTGCCGACGCCGCCAAGCCCGGCACCCCGGGCGAAACCCCGGCGCAGCAGCCCGACAATGCCCCGGCGCGCCCCATCAAGCTGGATATCGACAGCCTCACGGTGAACAACGCCCGCGTCGACTACACCGACGCCAAGACCGGCAAGCAATACAGCGCCGAAAGCATCGAGCTGACCACCGGCGCCATCCGTGAAGCCGCCAGCATCCCCTTCAAGCTCACCGCCTTCTTCGGCAGCAACCAGCCGCTGATGCGCGCCAAGACCGAGCTGGCCGCCAGCCTGCGCTTCGACCGCGCCCTCAAGCGCTACCAGCTCGAAGACGCCAAGCTCAGCGGCGAAGCCTCGGGCGAGCCGCTCAAGGGCAAGACCCTCACCTTCAACGCCCAGGGCCAGCTGCTGGCCGACCTCGCCGCCAACGTCGCCGAGTGGAACGGCCTGAAGCTCTCCGCCAACCAGTTGCGCGCCCTGGGTGAGCTCAAGGTGCATGACCTGGACAAGACCCCGCGCCTGGAGGGCGGCCTGTCCATCGCCCAGCTCGACCTGCGTGAATTCCTCACCGGGCTCGGCGTCGAACTGCCCGCCATGCAGGACGCCGGCACCCTGAAGAAATTCGAAATGGCCGCCAAGCTGGCCGGCACGCCCACCAGCCTCGCCCTGGAACAGCTCAACCTGAAGCTGGACGACAGCACCTTCAGCGGCCGCATGGCTGTCGCCGACCTCAATAAGCAGGCCCTGCGCGTGCAGCTCAAGGGCGACAAGCTCGACCTCGACCGCTACCTGCCGCCGAAGAAGAAGGACAAGGACACCAGCGCCCGCCAGGCCGAAGTGCAAGGCGCCGTCGCCGCTGCCGGTCAGGCCGGCACCACGCCACTGCCCGACAAACCCAGCCAGCACGCCTGGAGCGAGGAGCCGGTACTGCCCCTGGAGCCCCTGCGCAAACTCGACCTGGAAGCCGACCTCGCCTTCGGCCAGTTGACCGTCGACAAGCTGCCCCTGGGCGACGCCCGCCTCAAGGCCCGTGGCAAAGGCGGCCTGATCGAGCTAGAGCAGATGCGTGGCGCCCTCTACGGCGGCGACTTCGAAGCCAAGGCCAGCCTCGACGTGCGCCCACCGGTGCCGCTGCTGGCCGCGCAGAAGCGCATCAACCACATCCCCGTGGAGAAGATCCTCACCGCCCTGGAGCAGAAGCCCCCGGTTCGCGGCGCCCTGGACCTGAGCGCCGACATCACCACCAGTGGCAACAGCCAGAAAGCCTGGGTCGACGGCCTCAACGGCACCGCCAGCTTCGTCCTCAACGACGGGGCGCTGCTCGACGCCAACCTCGAACAGCAGCTGTGCCAGGGCATCGCCACCCTCAACCGCAAGGCCCTCAGCACCACCTACAACGGCAAGGAAACCCCCTTCGAGCAGCTGCAGGGCAGCCTCGTGTTCAACCGTGGCGTCGCCAGCAACCCCGACCTTAAGGCGCGCATTCCCGGCCTGTCCCTGACCGGCAACGGTGATGTGGACCTGCGCGTGCTCGGCCTCGACTACCGCGTCGGCATCATCATCGAAGGCGACAAGGGCGAAATGCCCGACCCGGCCTGCCAGGTGAACAAGCGCTATGTCGGCATCGAATGGCCGCTGCACTGCCGTGGCCCGCTGGAGATCGGCGCCAAGGCCTGCCGCCTGGACAAGGACGGCATGGGCAAGATCGCCGCCAAGCTGGCCGGCGACAAGATCAGCGAGAAGCTCGAAGAGAAGCTGGGCGACAAGGTCAGCCCGGAACTCAAGGACGCGCTCAAGGGGCTGTTCAAGCGATGAGCCCCGAGCAGTTCTCCAGCGCCGTTCTCGACTGGTACGACCGCCACGGCCGCCACGACCTGCCCTGGCAGCTGGGCATCACCCCGTACCGCGTCTGGGTCTCTGAAATCATGCTGCAGCAGACCCAGGTCAGCACCGTGCTCGGCTACTTCGACCGCTTCATGGCCGCCCTGCCCACCGTGCGCGACCTGGCCGAAGCCCCCGAGGACGAGGTGCTGCACCTGTGGACCGGCCTGGGCTACTACACCCGCGCACGCAACCTGCAGAAGACCGCGAAGATCGTCATGGAGCAGCACGGCGGCGAGTTTCCCCGCGATGTCGAACAGCTCGCCGAGCTGCCCGGCATCGGCCGCTCCACCGCCGGCGCCATCGCCAGCCTGTCCATGGGACTGCGCGCTCCGATCCTCGACGGCAACGTCAAGCGCGTGCTGGCCCGCTACGTCGCCCAGGAAGGCTACCCGGGCGAGCCCAAGGTGGCCAAGCAGCTGTGGGCGGTGGCCGAGCGCTTCCTGCCCCAGGAGCGGGTGAACAACTACACCCAGGCGATGATGGACCTGGGCGCTACCCTCTGCACCCGCAGCAAGCCCAGCTGCCTGCTGTGCCCGCTGCAGAGCGGCTGCCAGGCGCACATGCTGGGGCTGGAGATCCGCTACCCGATCCCCAAGCCGCGCAAGGAGCTGCCGCAGAAGCGCACGCTGATGCCCATCCTGGCCAACCGCGAAGGCGCCATCCTGCTCTACCGCCGCCCCTCCACCGGGCTCTGGGGCGGGCTCTGGAGCCTGCCAGAGCTGGACGACCTGGCCGCCCTCGACCCCATCGCCAGCCAGCACGCCCTGCGCCTGGGCGAGCGCGAGCCGCTGCCGGAGCTGACCCACACCTTCAGCCACTTCCAGCTGGCCATCGAACCCTGGCTGGTGCACGTGGAAGGCGACCAAGGCGTCGTGGCCGATGCCGACTGGCTCTGGTATAACCTCGCCACCCCGCCGCGCCTGGGCCTCGCCGCCCCGGTGAAGAAGCTGCTCAAGCGCGCGGCCGATGTATTGAATGCAGGAGAAAAGCCATGACCCGCACCGTCAAGTGCCGCAAGTACAACGAAGAACTGCCCGGCCTCGACCGCCCGCCCTACCCCGGCGCCAAGGGCGAAGACATCTTCAACAACGTCTCGAAGAAAGCCTGGGACGAATGGCAGAAGCACCAGACCCTGCTGATCAACGAACGTCGCCTGAACATGATGAACGCCGAAGACCGCAAGTTCCTCCAGGCCGAGATGGACAAGTTCTTCTCCGGTGAGGAATACGCCCAGGCGGACGGCTATGTACCCCCGAGCGCGTAAGCGCCCGTAAAGGCTGAAAAAATTTTTCGAAACACGCTTGACGACCCCCTCTGAAATCCGTTTAATAGCGCCCCGTTGCCCAGGTAGCTCAGTTGGTAGAGCAGGGGATTGAAAATCCCCGTGTCGGCGGTTCGATTCCGTCCCTGGGCACCACCTTCAAGCTTTCAGGTGGTGCTGGCATCAGCTGGAAGCAAACAGAAAACCCGCCTAGTGCGGGTTTTTTGTTGCCTGCGATTTAGCATCGGCAGACGCCAATCCGGGTTTCTGATTGAACGCCCTCATGCCGGTCAGGCTCGAAACAGCATGACCCGAGGAGGTGCGACATGACTGGAAAAGACGACCTGCCGGTGGACAGCGACCCGCAGAGCCCCGGCCGCGACCCCGAACCCGTGGACCCGGATCGCGATGACGGCGAGCAGCCCCGCGACCCGGACGAGTCGCAGGTGAAGTGAAAGGCGTCAGCCCAGGGGCAGCACCAGGCTGAAGGTGGCGCCTTCGCCCTTCTCGCTGGTGACGTCGATACGCCCACCGTGGGCGGTGACGATCTGTTCGGAGATGTAGAGGCCGAGCCCGAGGCCGGCGATCTTCTCCGAGCCGCTGACCCGCTCGAACTGCTGGAAGATGCGGCGCTGATCGGCAGGCGAGATGCCGACGCCATTGTCGCTGACCTCCACCCGCGCCTCGTTGCCCTCGCCCTGCACGCGGACCCGCACCGGCTTGCCCGGCCCGTAGCGCAGGGCGTTGCTCAGCAGGTTGCTGACCACCTGCTCGATGCGGAAGGCATCCCACACGCCGTGCAGTTCGCCGTCGATCTCCAGGCTCAGCTCGCAGCCAACGCCCTGCATCTGCTGTTCGAAGTTTTCGGTGACATTGCGCACCAGGCGCCCGAGCTCGGTGCGCTCGGGGCGGATCGACAGCTTGCCGGTGCGGATGCGGGACACATCGAGCATGTCTTCGATCAGGCGGATGAGACTTCTGATCTGCCGCTCATCACGGTCGAACATGGCCTTGAGCTTGTCCTCGCTGAACACCGCGGCATTGCCCTTGGCCATGTACATCTGGCGCAGCTGGGTATCGAGAATCAGTCCGTTGAGCGGCGTGCGCAGCTCGTGGGAGACGATGGACATGAAGTCGTCACGCATCTGCACCGCGCGCTGCAGCTCGGCCTGGGTGGCGCGCAGCTCGGCGAGCAGGGCGTCCTGCTCGCGGCGGCCCTGTTCCAGGGCGTCCAGCTGGCAGGCCATCAGCTTGCGCTGGCGGTACAGCTCGACGAACACCGCCACCTTGCTGCGCACGGCGTGGTGGTCCAGGGGCTTGTAGAGGAAGTCCACCGCGCCGCTCTCATAGCCCTTGAAGGCGTAGTTGAGCTCGCGCCCGGCGGCGCTGACGAAGACGATGGGGATGTGCTTGGTCTTTTCCGTGCCGCGCATCAGCTCGGCCAGCTCGAAGCCGTTCATGCCAGGCATCTGCACATCGAGAATGGCCAGGGCGAACTCGTGCTCCAGCAGCAGCGCCAGCGCCTCGTCGGCCGAGCCGGCCTGGAACACCTGGCGCCCCTCGCCCTTGATCAACGCCTCCAGCGCCAGGAGATTCTCCGGCAGGTCATCGACGATCAGCAGCTTGCTCGTTTGGCTAGTCGGCATGGGCGGGGTCCAGTTGGGCCAGGAGTGCGCGAATGCCGCGCAACGGAAGGATATGGTCGGGCACGTGGCTCGCCAGGGCGGCCTCGGGCATGGTCGGCACCTGCGCTTCGAGCGGGTCCTGGACGACGGTCAGGCCGCCGCCCTGCTTGATTGCCGCCAGGCCCGCCGCGCCGTCCTGGTTGGCGCCGGTGAGCAATACGCCCACCAGGCGTTCCTGGAAGCAGTCGGCGGCCGATTCGAAAAGCACGTCGATGGATGGCCGCGAGTAGTGCAGCGGCTCTTCGCGGCTGAAAGACAGGCTGCGGTCGCGCTCGATGGAAAGGTGGTAGCCGGGCGCGGCGAAATACAGGGTGCCGGGTCGCAGGCTTTCCTTGTCCTCGGCTTCCTTCACCCGCAGGGCCAGGCGCCGGGCGAAAAGATCGGCCAGCAGGCTGTCGCGGGACTCCGGCAGGTGCAGCACGCAGACCAGCGGCAGCGCGTAGTCGGCGGGCAGGCCGCTGAACACCGTCAGCAGCGCTTCCACGCCACCGGCGGATGCCCCGACCACCACTGCGTCCCACTGCTGCGTGCTCATAGTTTGCGAAACACCCTTTCCTGGCGGTTGAGCGCCTCGAAGCGGTTGGCGTAGGCGGAGAAGTCCAGGCTCTCCTTGCTGCCCAGGCCGAGGAAGCCGCGGTGGCACAGGGACTCGTGGAAGAGCCCGAGGGCGCGGTCCTGCAACTGCTTGTTGAAATAGATCAGGACGTTGCGGCAGGAGATCAGCTGGGTCTCGGAGAACACCGCGTCGGTCGCCAGGCTGTGGTCGGCGAAGGTGACGTTCTCCCGCAGCGCCTTGTCGAACAGCGCGCCGTCGTATGCCGCAGTGTAGTAGTCCGACAGCGAGCCCCGCCCCCCGGCCTTGCGATAGTTCTCGCTGTACTGGCGCATGTCGTCGAGGGAGTAGATGCCGCGCCGGGCCTTTTCCAGGGACTGCGGGTTGATGTCGGTGGCGTAGATCAGCGTGCGCTCCAGCAAACCTTCCTCATGCAGGAGGATGGCCATCGAGTGCACTTCCTCACCGGTGCTGCAGCCGGCGATCCATACCTTGATCGAGGGGTAGGTGCGCAGGATGGGCACCACTTCCTGGCGCAGGGCGAGGAAGTAGCTGGGGTCGCGGAACATCTCGCTGACCGGGATGGTGAGGTACTGCAGCAGCTCGTGGAACGCCTGGGCGTCGTGGATGATGCGTTCCTGCAGGGCCGAGATGGTGGCGCACTCGAACTGGTTCAGGGCATACAGCACCCGGCGCTTGAGGGAGGAGCCCGAGTAGTCACGGAAGTCGTAGCTGTACTTCAGGTAGATCGCCTCGATCAGCAGGCGCAGCTCGATTTCCTGGGTGCGTTCGGGCATATCAGATGCGCTCCAGCTTCGGCAGCCACACGCGGATCAGCGAGAACAGTCGATCCAGGTCGATGGGCTTGGCCAGGTAATCGTTGGCGCCCGCGCGCATGCACAGGTCCTGATCGTCCTTCATCGCCTTGGCAGTCACCGCGATGATCGGCAGCTTGGCCCAGCGCGCTTCCTGGCGGATCAGGCGGGTGGCTTCGTAGCCGTCCATCTCCGGCATCATCACGTCCATCAGCACCAGGTCGATCTCCGGCACCGCATTGAGCTTGTCGATGGCCTCGCGGCCGTTGCGGGCGATCTCCACCCGCGCGCCCTTCTGCTCCAGGGCGCTGGTGAGGGCGAAGATGTTGCGCACATCGTCGTCCACCAGGAGGATGCGCCGCTCCTCGAACACCTTGTCGCGGCTGCGGGCGGTCTTGAGCATCTTCTGCCGCTCGCTGGAGAGCTCCGACTCGACCTTGTGCAGGAACAGCGTGACCTCGTCCAGCAACCGCTCGGGGGAGCGCGCACCCTTGATGATGATGGAGCGCGAGTACTTCATCAGCTCGGCCTCCTCGTCGCGGGTCAGGTTGCGCCCGGTGTAGACGATGACCGGCGGGAAGGAGCAGATGTCCTCGCTGCCCATGCGCTTGAGCAGGTCGTTGCCCTGCATGTCGGGCAGCTTGAGGTCGATGATCATGCAGTCGAACAGGGTGGAGCGCAGCAGCTCCAGGGCCTGTTCGCCGAACTCGACGGCAGTGATTTCGATGTCGTCGTCGCCGATCAGGCGGGCGATGCTGTCGCGCTGCAGGGCATCGTCTTCCACCAGCAGCACGCGCTTGACCTTCTGGGTGAGCTTGGCCTCGAGCTTGCCGAACACATCCTTGAGCTGGTCGCGGGTGGTGGGCTTCACCGCATAACCGATGGCGCCCAGGTGCATGGCGGCCTCGCTGAGGTCCTCCACCGAAATGACGTGCACGGGGATGTGACGGGTGTGCGGGTTGCCCTTGAGGCGCTGCAGCACCGAGAGGCCGGACTCGTCCGGGAGGCGCATGTCCAGGAGGATGGCGTCGGGCGAATGGCCGTCGGCCAGCTGGTAACCCTCGTCGGCTCCATGGGCCACCAGGCAGCGGTAGCCAAGCTCGTGGGCCAGGTCATAGAGGATCTGCGCGAACTTGGGCTCATCCTCGATCACCAGCACGCAGCGCCCGCCCAGGTCGGCCTGGCCACGGTCATCCGGGAAGCTGGGAATGGGCTCGGCGCGCGGAGCATCCGGAGTCGGCGGAGGAGCTACGCGCTGCAACGGCCGGCTCTCCACCACCGCCAGGGGCGCGGCCTCGACCTCGCCACGGGGCTGGTAGGTTTCCGGCAGCAGCAGGGTGAACAGGCTGCCCTTGCCCGGATCGCTGGAAACCAGGATGGAGCCGCCGAGCAGCTCGGCCAGGTCACGGGAGATGGACAGGCCCAGCCCGGTGCCGCCAAAGCGGCGGTTGGTGGTGCCATCGGCCTGGTGGAAGGCATCGAAGATGGGCCCGAGCTGGTCGCCGCGGATGCCGATGCCGGTGTCGCTGACGGCGAAGGCGATACCGCCCCGTGCACGGCTGACGCGCAGGCCGACTTCGCCCTTGTCGGTGAACTTGAGGGCGTTGGACAGCAGGTTCTTGAGAATCTGCTCGACACGCTGGCGGTCGGTGTAGAGCACCTCCGGCGCATCCGCATCGATATCGAGGTGGAAGGCCAGGCGCTTTTCGTCGGCCAGGGGCTGAAATACACCCCGCAGCCCTTCGACCAGGCGCTGGACATTGGTGTTCTCGGCGCGCACGTCGAGCTTGCCGGCCTCGACCTTGGAGATGTCGAGAATGTCGTTGATCAGGTTCAGCAGGTCGTTGCCGGCGGAGTAGATGGACTCGGCGAACTTGATCTGCTCGTCGTTGAGGTTGCCGGCCTGGTTGTCCGCCAGCAGCTTGGCCAGGATCAGCGAGCTGTTCAGCGGCGTGCGCAGCTCGTGGGACATGTTGGCAAGGAACTCGGACTTGTAGCGGCTGGCCCGCTGCAACTCCTCGGCGCGCGCTTCCAGTTCCACCTGGGCCTTGTTCAGCGCGCTGTTCTTGTCGTCCAGATCGTCGCGCTGGGCCGCCATTTCCTGGGCCTGCTCGCCAAGGCGCTCGTTGGTCTGCTCCAGCTCCGCCTGCTGGGTCTCCAGGTGAGCCTGGGACTCGCGCAGCACGCGGGACTGTTCCTCCAGTTCCTCGTTGGCGGTCTTCAGCTCTTCCTGCTGCACCTGCAGCTCTTCGTTCAGTTGCTGGGTCTCCTCCAGCACCACCTGCAGGCGCTGGCGGTAGCGCGCCGCTTCCAGGGCCGTACCCAGGTTGCCGGCGATCATCTCCAGCAGCGCCGAATCACGGGGCTCCAGACGGCGCAGGAAGCCCAGCTCGATCACGCCATTGACCTCGCCATCACTGAAGGTCGGCACCAGCAGCACCGCCTGCGGCTCCACATCGCCCAGGCCGGAGCTGACCTTGATATAGCCGGCCGGCAGGGCGTCGAGCGCACGGATGCGCTTCTCCATCGCCACCTGGCCCACCAGGGTCTCGGCGCTGGCGAAGTTCTGCTCGCGGCTCTCCAGCTCGCGAGAGAAGCCGTAGGAAGCGACACGCTGCAGGCTGCCGTGCTCGTCACGGCCATAGAGAGCACCCACGGCCATGTCCAGGTAGCCGGAGAGGAACTCCAGCATGTTGCGCCCCAGTACCGGCGGGGTTTGCTGGCCGATGATGCGATCGGAGAGCAGCGCCTGGCCGTCACGCAGCCAGGCCTGGCGTTGCAGGTGCTCGCTGTGGGCCTGCTGCTGGGCGAGGGATTCGCTGTAGGTGGTGGAGAGGGACAGCAGCTCGCGGCGCCCGAAGAACGCCAGCAGGCCGCTGAAACTCAGGCTGAAGGCCAGGTACAGGCCGATGGTGAGGATCGCCGTATCACTGGCCTTTTCATTGCGCTCGTGGCGCAGCTGGCGCTCCAGGTTGATGAAGATGCGGTACTGCTCGCGAACGGCATCCACCAGTTGCTTGCCCCGGCCCTCGCTGACGGCATCGGCGACATTCAGGCCATCGCGCTTGCGCTCGATCATTTCCCGGGCGAAACGGTCCCACTCTTCCTGCAGCGCCTCGATGGTGCGTACGCGCTCCACCTGGGGCGGGTTGTCCTTGACCATCTCGCGCAGGCCGGACATGGCCGCCTTGATGCGCGGCCGCGCCTGCTCATAGGGCTGCAGGAAGGTGGCGTTGCCGGAAATCAGGTAGCCGCGCAAGCCGGACTCCTGGTCCACGGACAGGCGCAGGCCGTCGTTGGCGTTGCTGATCACGATATCGGTGTGCTCGACCCAGCTCAGCACATAAAGCAGGTAGGAGATCAGCGCGACGAAAAGCATGGCGCCAAGCACGCCGACGCCCAGTGGCAGGGCGACGTTGCGCGCGAGGATGCGCCGAAAGCTCTTCTCGTCGGTGGAGTTCATGGTGGTCATCTGTGTTCCCTGGCCTGGTGCCTAAAATCACCGATCTGTTGGGGATATCGGAGGGTTCCGCATGTTAATGCGCTGACCTTCTTTAACCAATCACCCTCTTCACATGGCACATCGACACCAAGGGCAGAGGTTCCGCTTGGAACACCGGGAGGGGGAAAAAGGTTCATTAAAAAATACGGAATCTTTCCAGGCCGGAAACTTCTAAGACGATCAGCCCCGAAAAGCGCACGAGCGCCGCAGAAGAACCGATGGACGCGAGCTCAAACGATCACGCCTTCCCCGCCCCGCAACCCACCGCTGCCGCAGCAGGGGACTTCCTCAACAGCGTAGGGGAAATGGCACCGCTGATCCGCGCCCACGACTGGGGCGTCACCCCGCTGGGTGCCCTGCAGGACTGGGCCGCTCCGCTGAAGTCCATCCTCGGCGTAGGGCTCAATTCGCGCTTCCCGGTATGCATCTATTGGGGCCGGGACTATCACCTCCTCTATAATGACGCCTACAGCGCCATCCCGGGCGACAAGCACCCCTGGGCCCTGGGCCGGCCGGCAAGGGAAGCCTGGGCGGATATCTGGCCGATCATCGAGCCCATGTTCGACGGCATCATGCAGACCGGCGTCGCGGTGCACATCGAGGACGGCCTGCTGCCCATGCAGCGCTTCGGCTATGTCGAGGAGTGCTACTTCAACTACAACGTCAGCCCGATTCTCGGCTTCGACGGCAGCCCGAACGGCCTGTTCAACACCGTCATCGAAACCACCGTGCAGGTCATCGAAGCGCGGCGCAGCCGGCTGCTGGGAGAGCTGCGCGCCAGCACCCGCCCCGCCGCCAACCCCGCAGAGGCCTGCCGCCTGGCGGAGGAGGTGCTCCGTGGCGCCGCCGCCGATCTGCCCTTCTGCCTGCTCTACCGCATCGATGCTGACGGACGGGCCGAGCTGGCCCTCTGCAGCGGCCTGGAGCCGGGCGATGAACTGGCTCCCCTGGAGCTGGCTCCGGAAACGGCGCCCTGGGCGGCGATTACCACCGGCGACGCCCTGGACATCGAGCTGGCACGACCGCAGTCGCTGCCGCCCTGGCCGGAGCCGGTCACCCGCGCGCGGGTACTGCCCCTTATTGCCGATGATCGCCCCTTGGGCGTGCTGGTGTGTGCCATCAGCCCGCGGCGCCCGCTGGATGCACGCTACCGGCGCTTCCTCGACGAGCTGGCGGAAAGCCTCAGCGGCGACCTGGCACGGGCGGCCCGCCAGGCCGAAGAGCTGGACCGCCTGCATCAACGCACCCTGGAGCGCGACCGCATCTGGAACCTCTCCCTGGACCTGCTCTGCGTCGCCGACCAGCAGGGCCGCCTGCTCAGCATCAACCCGGCCTGGACCACGACCCTGGGCTGGAGCGAGGAAGAACTGCTGGGGCGCACGACGCACTGGCTGGAGCACCCGGACGACATCCCCAGCACCGACCAGGCCCGCCAGGACCTGGCTGGTGGACTCAGGCTCTGGCGCTTCGAGAACCGCCTGCGTCACCGCGACGGCAGCTACCGCTGGCTGTCCTGGAGCGCCACACCGGAAAACGACATCCAGTACGGCAACGGCCACGACGTCACCGAGGAAAAACGCACCGCCGAGGTGCTGCAACGCACCGAAGAGGCGCTGCGCAACGCCCAGCGCATGGAGGCGGTCGGGCAGCTCACCGGCGGCATCGCCCACGACTTCAACAATCTCCTGGCGGGCATCCGCGTCGGTCTCGACCTGATCCGCCGGCGCCTGCCGGACGAATCCCGCCAGGACCTCGAGCGCTTCATCGACGCCGCCACCGACTCCGCCGAGCGCGGCGCCGCGCTGACCCACAACCTGCTGTCCTTCGCCCGCCGCCAGGCCCTGGATATACAGCCGATCCGCCTTGACGCCTTGCTCGCCGAACATCTCCCGCACCTGGCGGAACGTGCCGGGTCGGCGGTGAAGCTGGTGCTGCAGGTCGACACACTGCCCACCACAGCCCTGTGCGACGCCGAACAACTGTGCAAGGCACTGGAGCACCTGGTGGACAATGCCCGCGAGGCGATGCCCGACGGTGGCCAGCTGCTGATACGCGCCAGCGCCCCGGAAGAAAGCGCCGAAGGCGCGGAGCCGAGCCCGGGCGATTACCTGCTGCTGGAAGTGCATGACACCGGCCGAGCCATGGACGAGAGGGTGCTGAGCCACGCCTTCGACCCCTTCTTCACGACGAAACCGCTGGGTCAGGGAAGCGGGCTGGGGCTGTCCATGGTATATGGCTTCATCAAACAGACCGGTGGCCAGGTCCGCCTGCAGAGCGGGGCCGGCCAAGGCACCCGTGTCAGCCTTTATCTACCGCGAGGTCCCGTTTTGTCGGAACAACAACAAAGCCCAGTCGAGCAGCCCACAGGGGCGGCCAATCGTGAATCCATTCTGGTGGTGGAAGACGCCGATGTGGTGCGCATGCTCACGGTCGAGGTGCTGGAAGAGTTCGGCTACCAAGTGATGGAGGCCTGCGACGGCCAGCAGGCGCTGGCCATCCTGCGCAGCGACGCGACCATCGACCTGCTGCTCACCGACATCGGCCTGCCCGGCATGAACGGCCAGGAGCTGGCCGCCGTGGCCCGCAACCTGCGCCCCGGCCTGCGCGTGCTGTTCGCCACCGGCTACGCCGAGATCGTCAGCATCGACGGCAGCGAGCTGGCCACCCAGATGGACATGATCGCCAAACCCTTCTCCATCGACGAGCTGCGCGAGAAGGTCTCCAGCCTGCTGGAAGGGCGCGGCAAGGCCCGCTGACCCCCCCCCTCTGGCCAGCGCCTGGCACTGGAATTGCGAGCGTTTTGCGCGTAGGGTGCGCCGCCTTTGCGTCGAACCCAGGCAAAAACCGTCTTTTCTTGCGTTTGCGCGACAATCGGCTGCATCCATGCGACAAGCCCCACAAGCGAGCCGGCGCGGTGCCAGTACCACCCTTGGCGCCCCTTGGGGCCTATGCTAGGTTGGCCTCCTTCGCCAGGAAGGCCGATCGCAGCCGGAGCGCATCCGAACAATAAGAGGAACCCCCATGGCCGAGGCCACGCCCGCGCTAGAAATCCGCAACCTGCACAAACGCTACGGCGATCTAGAAGTGCTCAAGGGCATCTCCCTTACCGCCCGTGATGGTGACGTCATCTCCATCCTCGGTTCTTCCGGCTCCGGAAAATCCACCTTCCTGCGTTGCATCAACCTGCTGGAAAACCCCCACCAGGGCCAGATCATCGTCGCCGGCGAAGAACTCAAGCTGAAACCCGCCCGCTCCGGCGAACTGGTCGCCGCCGACGGCAAGCAGATCAACCGCCTGCGCAGCGAAATCGGCTTCGTGTTCCAGAACTTCAACCTGTGGCCGCACATGACGGTCCTCGACAACATCATCGAGGCGCCGCGCCGCGTGCTGGGCCAGAGCAAGGCAGAGGCCACCGAAATCGCCGAGGCCCTGCTGGCCAAGGTCGGCATCGCCGACAAGCGCCACGTCTACCCCGCCCAGCTCTCCGGCGGCCAGCAGCAGCGCGCGGCCATCGCGCGCACTCTGGCGATGCAGCCTAAAGTGATTCTGTTCGACGAACCCACCTCGGCGCTCGACCCCGAGATGGTACAAGAAGTGCTTAACGTGATCCGCGCGCTCGCCGACGAGGGCAGGACCATGCTGCTGGTAACCCACGAGATGAACTTCGCCCGCCAGGTTTCCAGCGAGGTGGTATTCCTCCACCAGGGCCTGGTGGAAGAGCAGGGGCCGCCACAGCAGGTGTTCGACAACCCGACCTCGGCGCGCTGTAAACAATTCATGTCCAGCAATCGCTAAACACGGAGCAACATCGCATGAAGAACTACAAGAAGATCCTGCTGGCCGCTGCCGTCACCCTGGCCTTCGGGACCAGTGCCGTCGCCGCCGATAAACTGAAGATCGGCACCGAAGGCGCCTACCCGCCCTTCAACCTGATCGACGCCAGCGGCCAGGTCGGCGGCTTCGACGTCGAAATCGCCCAGGCCCTCTGCGCCAAGATGAAGGCCGAGTGCGACGTGGTCACCTCCGACTGGGACGGCATCATCCCGGCCCTGAACGCCAAGAAGTTCGACTTCCTCGCCGCGTCCATGTCGATCACCGAAGAGCGCAAGCAGGCCGTCGACTTCACCGACGCCTACTACACCAACAAGCTGCAGTTCATCGCCCCCAAGGACGCTGACTTCAAGACCGACAAGGCCAGCCTGAAAGGCAAGGTCATCGGTGCCCAGCGCGCCACCATCGCCGGCACCTGGCTCGAAGACAACATGGCCGACGTGGTCGACATCAAGCTCTACGACACCCAGGAAAACGCCTACCTGGACCTGTCCTCCGGCCGCCTCGACGGCGTGCTGGCCGACAAGTTCGTCAACTGGGAATGGCTGAAGAGCGATGCCGGCAAAGGCTTCGAATTCAAGGGCGAGCCGGTGTTCGACAACGACAAGATCGCCATCGCCGTGCGCAAGGGCGACCCGCTGCGCGAGAAGCTGAATGCCGCGCTGAAGGAAATCGTCGCTGACGGCACCTATAAGAAGATCAACGACAAGTACTTCCCTTTCAGCATCTATTGATGCCGCCTGACCGGCGCCGCCCACGCGGCGCCGGTCCCCAGCAGTAGCCTTGCAGATGAACCTCGACCTCTACGGATTCGGCCCCGCCCTGGCGGCCGGCACCCTGATGACCATCAAGCTGGCGCTTTCCGCGCTGTCGCTCGGTCTGGTGCTGGGCCTGCTCGGTGCGCTCGCCAAGACCTCCCCCCAAAAGCCGCTGCAATGGCTTGGCGGAACCTACTCCACCCTGGTGCGCGGTGTACCGGAGCTGTTGTGGGTCCTGCTGATCTACTTCGGCACCGTGAACCTGATGCGCTCCATCGGCGAAATGATCGGCATGCCCGGCCTGGAGCTCTCGGCCTTCGCCGCCGGCACCATCGCCCTCGGCCTGTGCTTCGGCGCCTATGCCACCGAGGTTTTCCGCGGCGCCATCCTGGCCATCCCCAAGGGCCACCGTGAGGCCGGCCTGGCGCTGGGCCTTTCCGGCTCGCGCATCCTCATGCGCCTGATCCTCCCGCAGATGTGGCGCATAGCCCTGCCCGGCCTCGGCAACCTGTTCATGATCCTGATGAAGGACACCGCGCTGGTCTCGGTGATCGGCCTCGAGGAAATCATGCGCCGCTCGCAGATCGCCGTGACCGCCAGCAAGGAGCCCTTCACCTTCTATATGGTGGCGGCCTTCATCTACCTGGGTCTGACCATCCTCGCGATGATCGGCATGCACTGGCTCGAAAAACGCGCCGGACGCGGCTTCAAAAGGAGCGCGGCATGAACTGGGAAGTCATCATCAAATACCTGCCGCGCCTGTGTGACGGTGCGCTGCTGACCCTGGAGCTGGTGGCCATCGCCGTGGTCGCAGGGCTGATCCTCGCCCTGCCCATGGGCATCGCCCGCTCCTCGCGCCACTGGTACGTGCGCGCCCTGCCCTACGGCTACATCTTCTTCTTCCGTGGCACGCCGCTGCTGGTGCAGCTGTTCCTCGTCTACTACGGCCTCGCCCAGTTCGACCTGGTGCGCAAGGGCCCGCTCTGGCCCTACCTGCGCGACCCGTTCTGGTGTGCCGTCATCACCATGACCCTGCACACAGCGGCCTATATCGCCGAGATCATCCGTGGCGCCATCCAGGCCATCCCGCCGGGCGAGATCGAAGCGGCGCGGGCCCTGGGCATGTCGCAGTTCAAGGCCCTGGTGCACATCATCCTGCCGCGCGCGGCGCGCATCGGCCTGCCGGCCTACAGCAACGAAGTGATCCTGATGCTCAAGGCCAGCGCCCTGGCCAGCACCGTGACCCTGCTGGAACTCACCGGCATGGCCCGTACCATCATTGCCCGCACCTACCTGCCGGTCGAAATCTTCTTCGCCGCCGGCATGTTCTACCTGGTGATCGCCTTCCTTCTGGTGCGCGGCTTCCGCCTGCTGGAACGCTGGCTGCGCGTCGACGCCTGCCAAGGCCGCTGACCGGGCGCCGCCCCTCGCCACGAGGGGCGGCGTTATACTGCGCACCCGATCGTCTTTCTCCTTCCGCACTCCATGCCAAGCCCCGCGCCCCTTCAGGGCCCCCTGCTGCTCGAACGCTTCGCAGCGCTGGATGAGTTCCTCAGCCAGGGCTACCCGCTGTGGCACCCGGAACCCTTCACCGAACTGCGCCTGGGCTGGGAAGACGAGCTGCCCGAGCTCGCCCGCTGGCTCCGCAGCCGCAGCCTGGAGCAGGCGGAAGCGGGTCACGGCCTGCTGCACCTGCCCGATGCCCCGGCGCCCTTCCCCGAGCTGGCGGCTCGCTCTCACGAGCTGGCCGACTCGGGCGCATTCGATAACGCCCCCGAGCGCCAGTGGCCAGCAGCCCTCTGTCTCGACGTGCCCGGGCGCAAATGGCAGCAGATCCAGGCCTTCGCCGGCAGCCTGCAATTCAGCCGGGCGCCCCGCCACTGGCTCGACTGGTGCGCCGGCAAAGGCCATCTGGGCCGGACCCTGGCCCACCCCGACGCCGCACTCACCTGCCTGGAGTTCGACCCGCTGCTGGTGGAAGACGGCCAACGCCTGAGCGATCGGCTCGGTCTCGCAGCCTCCCACCGCCTGCAAGACGTGCTGGCCACCGACGCGGCAACACAGCTGCGGCCCGAACACACCCCCATCGCCCTGCATGCCTGCGGCGACCTGCACGTCCGCCTGCTGCAACTGGCTACTGACCAGGGTTGTGGACAACTCGCTATCGCCCCCTGCTGCTACAACCGCATCATCGATCAGCACTACCAGCCCCTGTCCACCGCCGCGCAACGCTCCACCCTGCGCCCGGACCGCCGTGACCTGCGCCTGGTACAGAGCGAAACCGTCACCGCTGGCGCCCGCGTCCGCCGCCAACGCGACCAGTCCATGGCCAGACGCCTGGCCTTCGACCTGCTGCAGCGAGAGCAGCGCGGCCTCGACCAGTACCTGCCCACGCCCTCGTTACCGGTGAGCTGGTTGGAAAAAACCTTCGAGCGCTACTGCCACGACCTCGCCCAACTCAAGGACCTGGCAACGCCTGCACCACGCGACTGGGACCGGCTGGAGGCCCAGGGCTGGCAACGCCTGGCCCAGGTGCGCAACCTCGAACTGCTACGCGCCCTCTACCGTCGCCCCTTGGAAATCTGGCTGCTGCTCGACCGCGCCCTGTTCCTTCAGGAACGCGGCTACCGGGTGCAGGCCGGTCGCTTCTGCGAACACCGCCTGACCCCCCGCAACCTCTTGCTACTCGCGGAGCGCAGCGAGTTGCCCACAGAACCTGTGGATAACTTTGTTGATGAATGATGAGCAACTGCCCGAACGCCCACCCCGGCAAGGCTTGCTGAGAATTGATCGCTTTTTGATCAAAAAATAAAACATCCAGAAAACAGCCAGTTACGCGGTTCCGCGACCTGAATCACAGTTCACGAGTACTTTCGTGCCAAAAACCACTCACTTGTGCATAAGCCTGCGCATTCTGATTCTGAGCAGCAGCAACAGGTGGTTTACTCGGCTCAACCAATCGCTATAATGGCCGCCCCTTGCCGGTATAGCTCAGCTGGTAGAGCAACTGACTTGTAATCAGTAGGTCCCGGGTTCGACTCCTGGTGCCGGCACCAAGACATGAAAAAGCCCCGCAGTGATGCGGGGCTTTTTTGTGGGCGAGATTAAGTTGCTGAACGACGGCTCCCCGCTTCGGGTATCCGCTCCCCATCACAACCAATTTCCGTAGCTCCCAGCGGCAGATATGATCATTGTATTTAGCTGGGGATTCAGGGATGCGCGTTCTCATCACCGGCGGAGCCGGCTTCATAGGTTCCGCACTCGTCCGGCACCTGCTGAACGAGACAGACCACGAGGTCCTTAACCTCGACAAGCTGACCTACGCCGGCAACCTCGAGTCCCTGGCCAGCGTCGCGGAGGCTCCCCGCTACCAGTTCCTGAAGGCCGACATCGCCGACAGCGACGCCGTCAACGCGGCCCTGCAGCGCTTCCAGCCCGACGCCATCATGCACCTGGCTGCCGAGTCCCATGTCGATCGATCCATCGATGGCCCGGCCGCGTTCATCCAGACCAACATCGTCGGTACCTATGCCCTGTTGGAAAGCGCCCGCGCCTACTGGATGGGGCTCGACGCCGAACGCAAGGCGGCCTTCCGTTTCCATCACATTTCCACCGACGAGGTGTACGGCGACCTGCATGGCGTGGACGACCTCTTCACCGAGACCACGCCTTATGCGCCCAGCTCGCCCTATTCGGCGAGCAAGGCGGCGTCCGATCACCTGGTCCGCGCCTGGAACCGCACCTACGGCCTGCCGGTGCTGCTGACCAACTGCTCGAACAACTACGGCCCCTATCACTTCCCCGAGAAGCTGATCCCGCTGATGATCCTCAACGCCCTGGAAGGCAAGCCGCTGCCGGTCTACGGCGATGGTCTGCAGGTGCGCGACTGGCTGTTCGTCGAGGACCACGCCCGGGCCCTGGTGGAAGTGGTCACCCGTGGCCAGGTCGGCGAGACCTACAACATCGGCGGCCATAACGAGCAGAAGAACATCGACGTGGTGCGCGGCATCTGCGCACTGCTGGAAGAGCTGGCACCTGCCAAGCCCGACGGCGTCGCTCGCTTCGACGAGCTGATCACCCATGTGAAGGACCGCCCCGGCCACGATCTGCGCTACGCCATCGACGCGAGCAAGATCGAGCGCGAGCTGGGCTGGACACCGCAGGAAACCTTCGAGACCGGCCTGCGCAAGACCGTACAGTGGTACCTCGACAACCTCGAATGGTGCCGTCGTGCACAGGACGGCAGCTATCAACGTGAACGCCTGGGAGCCCAAGCATGAAAGGCATCATCCTCGCCGGGGGCTCCGGCACCCGCTTGCACCCCATCACCCTTGGCGTGTCCAAGCAGCTGCTGCCTATCTACGACAAGCCGATGATCTACTACCCCATCTCGGTGCTGATGCTCGCCGGCATCCGCGAGATCCTGGTCATCTCAACCCCGCAGGACCTGCCCCAGTACCGCAACCTGCTGGGTGACGGCAGCCAGTTCGGCGTGCGCTTCGCCTACGCCGAGCAACCTTCGCCGGACGGCCTGGCCCAGGCCTTCCTGATCGGCGAGGCATTCATCGGCAGCGATTCGGTCTGCCTGATCCTCGGCGACAACATCTTCCATGGCCAGCACTTCACCGAGAAACTGCAGCGTGCAGTGCAAGGCGAGAAAGGTGCCACCATCTTTGGCTATTGGGTGAAAGACGCAGAGCGTTTTGGTGTCATTGAGTTCTCCGACGCCGGTCAAGCACTTTCCATCGAGGAAAAGCCCGCCAGACCCAAATCCAGCTATGCCGTCACCGGGCTGTACTTCTACGACAACGACGTGATCGATATCGCCAAGGCGGTGAAGCCCTCCGCCCGGGGCGAACTGGAGATCACCGACGTCAACAACGCCTACCTGATGCGCGGTGACCTACGCGTCGAGAAACTCGGCCGTGGCTTCGCCTGGCTCGACACCGGCACCCACGACAGCCTGCTGGATGCGTCGCAGTACGTGCGGACGATCGAGGACCGCCAGGGCCTGAAGGTCGCCTGCCTGGAAGAGATCGCCTTCCAGAACGGCTGGATCGACAAGGTGCGGCTGCTGGAGCGGGCCAAGGCCTTCGGCAAGACCGGCTACGGCCAATACCTCTACAAGCTGGCGGGAGAGCAGGCATGAAGGCCATCGCCACCGAGCTGCCGGAAGTGCTGATTCTCGAACCCCGGGTGTTCGGCGATGAGCGCGGTTTCTTCTTCGAGAGTTTCAACGCCCGCGCCTTCGAGGAAGCCACCGGCCTCAAGCGGGAGTTCGTCCAGGACAACCATTCACGCTCGCAGAAGGGCGTGCTGCGCGGCCTGCACTACCAATTGCAACAGGCCCAGGGGAAGCTGGTACGGGTCACTGTCGGCGAAGTAATCGACGTAGCCGTCGACGTGCGCCGTGGCTCGCCGAATTTCGGCCGCTGGGTGGGTGTGCACCTGTCTGCCGAGAACAAGCGCCAGCTCTGGGTTCCCGAGGGCTTCGCCCATGGCTTCGTGGTACTCAGCGAGTTCGCCGAGTTCCTCTACAAGACCACCGACTACTACGCCCCCGCCCACGAGCGTTGCATCCGCTGGGATGACCCGACCCTGGCCATCGACTGGCAGCTCAGCGAAGCGCCCCAGCTTTCCGCCAAGGACCAGGCCGGCCTGAGCCTCGAAGAGGCCGACGTATTCCCGTGAAGATCCTCATCACCGGCCACAGCGGCCAGGTCGCCCGTGAACTACGCCTGGCCCTGGCCGACCAGGCCGAGCTGCTCGTCCTCGGGCGCGACCGCCTGGACCTGGCCGACAGCGACGCCATCCGCCGCCTGGTGCGCGCCGAGCGCCCCGCACTGATCATCAACGCCGCCGCCCACACCGCCGTGGACCAGGCCGAAAGCGAGCCCGAGGCCGCCTTCGCCCTCAACGCCACCGCCCCCGGCGTGCTGGCCGAGGAAGCCGCCGCCCTGGGCGCACCGCTGATCCACTACTCCACCGACTACGTCTTCGACGGCAGCAAGAACGCGCCCTACATCGAGGACGACCCGCCCAACCCGCTGGGCGTCTACGGCCGCAGCAAGCTGGCCGGGGAAGAGGCGATCCGCGCGGTCGGCGGTGCGCACCTGATCCTGCGCACCAGCTGGGTCTACTCCCTGCACGGCCGCAACTTCCTGCTCACCATGCAGCGCCTGCTGCAGGAGCGCGATCACCTGCGTGTGGTGGCCGACCAGGTCGGTGCGCCCACCTGGGCCGGCAGCATCGCCACGGCCACCGCCGCGTTGATCCAGCGCTGGCAGGACGGCCGCCAGGCCTGGGGCACCTACCACTTCAGCGCCGGCGGCGAGACCTCCTGGTTCGGCTTCGCCAGTGCCATAGCCGATACGCTCAAGGCCGAAGGCAAACCCTGCGCCAGCCTGGAGCCCATCCCCAGCAGCGCCTATCCCACGCCTGCCCAGCGCCCGCTCAACTCGCGGATGGACGGCGGCAAGCTGCTGCGCGACTGGGACGTCGCCCTGCCCGACTGGCGCCTGGGCCTGGACGAGTGCCTGCGTCACCCTCGCTGAGCCCGCCGGTGTCATAATGCGCCGCATCCCCGGCGCATTCCGACACCCATGACCGCCAACGCCCTACCCTATCGTCCTCGCTGGCGCAGCCTCGTCCTGCTGGCCCTGGTCCTGGCGCCCTTGCTGTGGCCGGCCCACCACCTGGCCGAGCGCTACTACAACCAGGCCCTGGCCGAGCAGAACCGGCAGACCCTCGACCTCTATGTCGCCAACCTGCTGGGCACCCTGCGCCGCTTCGAGGTGCTGCCGCCGATCCTCGCCGACCTGCCGGCCCTGCGCAGCCAGTTGGCCGATCCAAAGGACCCGGCCCGCCTGGAAGCCGCCAACCGCCTGCTGGCCGAGGTACGCGACGAGACCGGCGCCGACGTCATCTACCTGATGAATCCCCAGGGCACCACCCTCAGCTCCTCCAACTGGGACAAGACGGACAGCTTCGTCGGCCGCGACTTCGCCTTCCGCCCCTACTACCGCGAGGCGCTCATGGGCCGCCAGGGTCGCTTCTTCGGGCTCGGCACCACCTCCGGCAAGCGCGGCTACTTCTATGCCAGCCCGGTGCGCGACGGCCAGGCGGTGATCGGCATACTGGTGGTCAAGGTCGACCTGGATGACGCCGAATCCCTCTGGGGCAACACCCCCGAGCAGTTGCTGGTGACCGACTCCAACGGCGTGGCGATCATCACCTCGCGCCCGCAATGGCGCTTCCACGCCACCCGCGAGCTGGACAACGCCGAGCGCGCCGCCATCTCCGCCAACCAGCCCTACCCGACCCAATCCCCCGAGCCCATCCGCCTGCGCCCGGGCGAATGGATCACCCAGAGCCGCGAGCTGCGCGAAACGGGCTGGACAGTCAGCATCCTCGCCCCGCAGGTGCTGGTGGACCGCCAGGTGCGCACCACCGACGCTATCGCCGCCGCCACCCTGCTCGCCCTGCTGCTGCTGCTCGGCCTGATGATGCAGCGCCGTCGCCACTACCTCGACCGCATCGCCCTCGACGCCCGCGCCCGACGCGAGCTGGAACTGCGCGTGCAGGAGCGCACCCAGGACCTCGAAGCCCTCAACAGCCGCCTCAAGGTGGAAGTGCTGGAGCGCGAGCAGGCCCAGCAGGAACTGGTCCGTGCCCAGGACGAAGTGGTCCAGGCCGGCAAGCTCTCCGCCCTCGGCACCATGTCTGCGAGCATCAGCCATGAGCTCAACCAGCCCCTGGCGGCCATCCGCAGCTACGCCGACAACGCCGGCGTGCTGCTGGACCACGAACGCTACGACGACGCCCGCGGCAACCTGCGGCAGATCAGCGAGCTCACCGGGCGCATGGCCTCGATCATCGCCCACCTGCGCGCCTTCGCCCGGCGCGACCGCCACGCCCCGGAAAGCGTCGCCCTGCAACCGGCGCTGGACGATGCCCTGTCGCTGCTGGCCAAGCGTCGCCGAGCGATGGACGTGGAGCTGATCCGCGACATGCCCGAAGCCCAGCTCTGGGTCCAGGCCGGCGAGACCCGCCTGCGCCAGGTGCTCGGCAACCTGCTGGCCAACGCCCTCGACGCCCTGGGCGAGAAGCCCCATCCCCGGCGTATCTGGCTCAGCGCCGAAACCCACGCCGAAGGCGTGACCTTGACCCTGCGCGACAACGGCCCCGGCTTCAGCCAGGAAGCCTTGCAACGGGCCCGCGAGCCCTTCTTCACCACCAAGACCAGCGCCCAGGGCCTGGGGCTCGGCCTGGCCATCTGCGACAGCCTGATCCGCGCCCTCGGCGGCGAACTGCGGCTGGCCAACCACCCCGAAGGCGGCGCCCTGCTGACCCTGCACCTGCGCTCCGCCATCCCCGGCGCCAACCCCCTCTCACCCGAGGACCACTCTGCATGACCCAGCCCATCGAAGCCGGCGTCCAGGTCCTGCTGGTCGACGACGACCCGCACCTGCGCCAGGCCCTGAGCCAGACACTCGACCTCGCCGGCCTCAAGGTCCTCACCCTGGGCGATGCCAACGGCCTGGCCACCCGCCTGCCCGCCGACTGGCCGGGTGTGGTGGTCAGCGATATCCGCATGCCCGGCGTCGACGGCCTCGAGCTGCTGCGCCAGCTCCACGAGCGCGACGCCCAGTTGCCCGTGCTGCTGATCACCGGCCACGGCGACGTGCCCCTGGCGGTGCAGGCCATGCGCGCCGGTGCCTACGATTTCCTGGAAAAACCCTTCGCCAGCGAAGACCTGATCGACAGCGTGCGCCGCGCCCTCGACCTGCGCCGCCTGGTGCTGGAGAACCGCAGCCTGCGCCTGGCCCTCTCCGACCGCCAGCAGCTCAGCGGCCGCCTGGTGGGCCAGTCGGCCGCCGCCCAGCGCCTGCGCGAGCAGATCGGCGCTCTCGCCGGCACCAGCGCCGATGTGCTGATCCTCGGCGAGACCGGCGCCGGCAAGGAAGTGGTCGCCCGCGCCCTGCACGATCTCTCCGCGCGCCGCGATGGCCCCTTCGTCGCCATCAATGCCGGCGCCCTGGCCGAGTCGGTGGTGGAAAGCGAGCTGTTCGGCCATGAGCAGGGTGCCTTCACCGGCGCACAGAAGCGCCGTATTGGCAAGTTCGAATACGCCAACGGCGGCACCGTGTTCCTCGACGAAATCGAGAGCATGAGCCCGGACGTACAGGTCAAGTTGCTGCGCCTGCTGCAGGAGCGCGTGGTCGAGCGTCTCGGCGCCAACCAGTTGATCCCCCTCGATATCCGCGTCATCGCCGCCACCAAGGAAGACCTGCGCCAGGCCGCCGACCAGGGTCGCTTCCGCGCCGACCTCTATTACCGCCTCAACGTTGCCAGCCTGCGCATCCCGCCGCTGCGCGAGCGCGGCGAAGACATCCTCCTGCTGTTCCAGCACTTCGCCGAAGCGGCCGCCACCCGTCACGGCAGCCCGCAACGTACGCTGGACAGCTCCCAGCGCGCCCTGCTGCTGACCCACGACTGGCCCGGCAATGTCCGCGAGCTGCAGAACGCCGGGGAGCGCTTCGCCTTGGGCCTCGACCTGGCGCTGGACAACGGAGCGCCGGACCTGCCCGCCAGCAATGGCAGCGGTCTGAGCGAACAGGTGGAAGCCTTCGAGCGGGCGCTGATCCTGGCCGAGCTGGGCAACCCGCACAACTCGATGCGCAGCCTGGCCGAAGCCCTGGGCCTGCCGCGCAAGACGCTCTCGGACAAGCTGCGCAAGCACGGCATCAGTTTTGGCGGCGGAAATCCCGCAGAAGAGCAGGACTGATCGGCGGCTTTCCGCTCAAACGGAGCCTCAGCCCGCCGCCTGCGCCAGCAATGGCAGGGCCTTCAGGCACTGGCACAGGCCTTGCTCCATGCACCGCATCTCAACGCTTAGGCGTTGATCAGGGCACCCCCCTCCCCGGGATTGCCCGCCCGCAGCGGCCACAAGCCGTCACCGGGTCTCTTCCCCAGCGCAGCCACGGTCCTCCCCGGCCCTGGCGGCAGGCGACGGACCATCAGCCCGTCACCTTCCACGTCGAACCCGGCCTCGCGCCGGGTTCGTCGTCTCTATCTCGCGGAAATCCGCCTTCCCTAGGGTCGCTCCAGCAGGAAGCGCTCCAGATCAACCGGCGTGCCTGGCTCGGCGTGCAATTTCTCCCGCAGGTCGGCGAACACCCGTTCGTAGTCCCGGTGCCCCGCCAGAGGCACCATCAGGTGCGGCTCAAGGCCGTGGTGGCGCAGACGCCGGCAGGCGCTCTGCAGGAAGTTGTAGGCAACGTCGCGGTGCAACTCGAAGCATTCCTGGAAGGGACGCCCCCCGATATCGCCCCTGAGCTCGAAGCGCACATAAGTCTCCCAGTCGCGCTGCTCGACCTCGTAGTCCAGATCGATGTGATAACCAGGCCAAGAGCCTACAGGGTCCCTGACTATTTCAAGGTGTCCCGGGCGAAACATATTCAACCTCCTATGGAAAGTTGAAGTAAGAAACTGCCTACCTCTCTGACTTATATCCGTTCGGAATCAATTCAATCCCTGGCAATTCCCATATAAGCAAATGGCATTTCGCCATGTTTCTTACAACAAATACTTACAACTTGAACTGTCACGAAAACCAACTAGTTTGAACTGGGCGCCGCCTGGGATGGCCTGCCGACCCCTCTATTTTGCTCGCTCCGAGCATGCCTCCGAAGCCGCCACGCTCCCTCCGAACTCTGTAAGGAAATTGTCCCGCGCGGATTGATAGCTAGCTATTGACCTACGTCATAACTCTTCCCCGAAAGGAAGAGCCAACTAAGCACAGTTCCTACTCCTACTGGAGGTGCAAGATGTCAGACACCACCCAAAAACTCCGACTAGGCGCTTTGGTGGCGCTGGTAGTTGGCTCAATGGTCGGCGGCGGGATCTTCTCGCTGCCGCAGAACATGGCAGCAAGCGCCGATGTCGGCGCCATCCTCATCGGCTGGGGCATCACTGCCGTCGGCATGCTCACCCTGGCCTTCGTGTTCCAGACCCTGGCCAACCGCAAACCCAACCTCGATGGCGGCGTGTACGCCTACGCCAAAGCCGGCTTCGGCGACTACATGGGCTTCTCCTCGGCCTGGGGCTACTGGATCAGCGCCTGGCTGGGCAACGTCGGCTACTTCGTCCTGCTGTTCAGCACCCTCGGCTACTTCTTCCCGATCTTCGGCGAAGGCAACACCCCGGCGGCCATCATCGGCGCCTCGGTGGTGCTCTGGGCCGTGCACTTCCTGGTGCTGCGCGGGATCAAGGAGGCAGCCTTCATCAACCTGGTGACCACGGTCGCCAAGATCGTGCCGCTGTTCCTGTTCATCCTGATCTGCCTGTTCGCCTTCAAGCTGGACATCTTCACCGCTGACATCTGGGGCTCGATGAACCCCGACCTCGGCAGCGTGATGAACCAGGTGCGCAACATGATGCTGGTCACCGTCTGGGTGTTCATCGGCATCGAGGGCGCGAGCATCTTCTCCGCCCGTGCCGAGAAGCGCAGCGACGTCGGCAAGGCCACCATCATCGGCTTCGTCACCGTGCTGCTGTTGCTGGTGCTGGTGAACGTGCTGTCCCTCGGCATCATGACTCAGCCGGAACTGGCCAAGCTGCAGAACCCGTCCATGGCGGCCGTGCTGGAGCATGTGGTCGGCCACTGGGGCGCGGTGCTGATCAGCGTCGGCCTGATCATCTCCCTGGTCGGTGCCCTGCTGTCCTGGGTGCTGCTGTGCGCGGAGATCCTCTTCGCCGCCGCCAAGGACCACACGATGCCGGAGTTCCTCCGCCGCGAGAACGCCAACCACGTGCCGGCCAACGCCCTGTGGCTGACCAACGCGATGGTGCAGGTGTTCCTCATCGTCACCCTGTTCAGCGCCAGCACCTACCTCTCGCTGATCTACCTGGCCACCTCGATGATCCTGGTGCCCTACTTCTGGTCCGCCGCCTACGCCCTGCTCCTGCCCATCCGTGGCGAGACCTACGAGCAAGACGGCCGTGACCGCAATAAGGACCTCGCCATCGCCGGCGTCGCCCTGGTCTACGCGGTCTGGCTGCTCTACGCCGGCGGCGTGAAGTACCTGCTGCTTTCGGCCCTGCTCTACGCCCCCGGCGCGATCCTCTTCGCCAAGGCCAAGCACGAGCTCGGCCAACCCATCTTCACCAACGTTGAGAAGCTGATCTTCGCCGCCGTGGTAATCGGCGCGCTCGTGGCGGCCTACAGCCTCTACGACGGCTTCCTGACTCTGTAACTCGTAAGGAGACCTGCCATGTCCAAAGTCAAACTCGGCGTTCATTCGGAAGCCGGCAAACTGCATAAGGTGATGGTCTGCTCGCCGGGTCTGGCCCATATGCGCCTGACCCCCAACAACTGCGACGAGCTGCTGTTCGATGACGTCATCTGGGTCAACCAGGCCAAGCGCGACCACTTCGACTTCGTCACCAAGATGCGCGAACGCGGCATCGAAGTGATGGAGATGCACAACCTGCTCACCGACATCGTGCAGAACCCCGAAGCCCTGAAGTGGATCCTCGATCGCAAGATCACCGCCAACCAGGTCGGTGTCGGCCTGACCAACGAAGTGCGCTCCTGGCTCGAAGGCCTGGAGCCACGCAAACTCGCCGAGTTCCTCATCGGCGGTGTCGCCGGCTCCGACCTGCCGGACAGCGAAGGCGTCAGCGCGATCAAGATGTACCGCGACTACCTGGGCCACTCCAGCTTCATCCTGCCGCCGCTGCCCAACACCCAGTTCACCCGCGACACCACCTGCTGGATCTACGGCGGCGTGACCCTCAACCCCATGTACTGGCCGGCGCGACGCCAGGAAACCCTGCTCACCACCGCCATCTACAAGTTCCACCCCGAGTTCACCAACGCCGAATTCGAAGTCTGGTACGGCGACCCCGACAAGGACCACGGCAGCGCCACCCTCGAAGGCGGTGACGTCATGCCCATCGGCAACGGCGTGGTGCTCATTGGCATGGGCGAGCGCACCTCGCGCCAGGCCATCGGCCAACTGGCCCAATCGCTGTTCGCCAAGGGCGCGGTAGAGAAGGTGATAGTCGCCGGCCTGCCGAAATCCCGCGCGGCCATGCACCTGGACACCGTCTTCACCTTCTGCGACCGCGACCTGGTCACGGTCTTCCCGGAAGTGGTCAAGGAGATCGTCCCCTTCATCCTCCGCCCGGACGAAAGCCGCCCCTACGGCATCGACATCCGCCGCGAGGAGAAGAGCTTCATCGACGTGGTCGCCGAGTCCCTCGGGCTCAAGCAACTGCGCGTGGTGCAAACCGGCGGTGACAGCTTCGAGGCCGAGCGCGAACAGTGGGACGACGGCAACAACGTCGTCTGCCTGGAGCCCGGCGTGGTGGTCGGCTACGACCGCAACACCTACACCAACACCCAACTGCGCAAGGCCGGTGTCGAGGTGGTGACCATCAGCGCCAGCGAACTCGGCCGCGGCCGTGGCGGTGGCCACTGCATGACCTGCCCGATCCTGCGTGACCCGATCGACTATTGATTCAAGAAGCCGAACCCCGGCGGCCGCTACCCGCGGCCGCCTTTCCCGCCAGCCACGAGCTGTTCTGACGGGAACCGGATTCCGACCTGCCCAAAAGGAGAAAGACCATGGCTTTCAACATGCACAACCGCAACCTGCTCAGCCTCATGCATCACAGCACCCGTGAGCTGCGGTACCTGCTGGACCTCTCCCGCGACCTGAAACGCGCCAAGTACACCGGCACCGAGCAGCAGCACCTGAAACGCAAGAACATCGCACTGATCTTCGAGAAGACCTCCACCCGCACCCGCTGCGCCTTCGAGGTCGCCGCCTATGACCAGGGCGCCAATGTCACCTACATCGACCCCAACTCCTCGCAGATCGGCCACAAGGAGACCATGAAGGACACCGCCCGCGTGCTCGGGCGCATGTACGACGCCATCGAGTACCGCGGCTTCAAGCAGGAGATCGTCGAAGAACTGGCCAAGTTCGCCGGCGTCCCGGTGTTCAACGGCCTGACCGACGAATACCACCCCACCCAGATGCTCGCCGACGTGCTGACCATGCGCGAGCACAGCGACAAGCCGCTGCACGACATCAGCTACGCCTACCTGGGCGACGCCCGTAACAACATGGGCAACTCGCTGCTGCTGATCGGCGCCAAGCTGGGCATGGACGTGCGCATCGCCGCGCCCAAGGCGCTGTGGCCGGAAGAAGAGTTCATCGCCCAGTGCAAGAAATTCGCCGAGGAAAGCGGCGCGCGCATCACCGTCACCGAAGACGCCAAGGCGGCGGTCAAGGGCGTCGACTTCATCCACACCGACGTCTGGGTCTCCATGGGCGAGCCGGTGGAAGCCTGGGGCGAGCGCATCAAGCAACTGCTGCCCTACCAGGTCAACGCCGAGATGATGAAAGCCTCCGGCACCGCACGGACCAAGTTCATGCACTGCCTGCCGGCCTTCCACAACAGCGAGACCAAGGTCGGCAAGCAGATCGCCGAACAGTACCCGCACCTGGCCAACGGCATCGAAGTGACCGACGACGTGTTCGAGTCCCCGGCCTGCATCGCCTTCGAGCAAGCGGAGAACCGCATGCACACCATCAAGGCGATTCTGGTCTCGACTCTCGCCGACGTCTGATTCCAGAAATCCACAGGGGCGCTGGCTTTTTCGGCTGCGCTGCGCGGCTCCTCACCGTACCGGGGTACGGGACGCCGCTGCTCGCTTGCCTTCGCGCCATCATCCCCTGTGGCTTCCTGGAATATGAGTGATCCGGACATGGAGCGGGAAACCGCTCCCTCTCCCTCTGCAACAGGAGAACAATCATGCGAATAGTCGTCGCATTGGGCGGTAACGCCCTGCTGCGCCGTGGCGAACCCATGACGGCGGAGAACCAGCGCGAGAACGTGCGCATCGCCGCCGAGCAGATCGCCAAGATCCAGCCCGGCAACGAGCTGGTGGTCGCCCACGGCAACGGGCCCCAGGTCGGCCTGCTGGCCCTCCAGGGCGCCGCCTACACGGCGGTCAGCACCTACCCGCTGGACGTCCTCGGCGCCGAGACCGAGGGCATGATCGGCTACATGATCGAACAGGAACTGGGCAACCTGCTGCCCTTCGAAGTGCCCTTCGCCACCCTGCTCACCCAGGTGGAAGTGGACGCCAAGGACCCCGCCTTCCAGAAACCCACCAAGCCCATCGGCCCGGTGTACTCCCGGGAAGAGGCCGAGCGCCTCGCCGAGGAAAAGGGCTGGACCATCGCCCCCGACGGCGACAAGTTCCGCCGCGTGGTGGCCAGCCCACGGCCCAAGCAGATCTTCGAGATCCGCCCGGTGAAATGGCTGCTGGAAAAAGGCTCGGTGGTGATCTGCGCCGGCGGCGGCGGCATCCCCACGCTCTATGACGACAACGGCAAGCTCAAGGGCGTCGAGGCGGTGATCGACAAGGACCTCTGCTCCGCGCTGCTGGCCGAGCAACTGGAGAGCGACATCCTGGTGATCGCCACCGACGTCGACGCGGCCTACATCGACTGGGGCAAACCGACCCAGAAGGCCATCGCCGAAGCCCACCCCGACGAACTCGAGCGCCTCGGTTTCGCCGCCGGCTCCATGGGGCCCAAGGTCCAGGCCGCCAGCGAGTTCGCCCGCAACACCGGCCGTGCCGCGGTGATCGGCTCCCTCGCCGATATCGAAGCCATCGTCCAGGGCAAGGCCGGCACCCGCGTCAGCACCGCCAACCCCGGCATCAGCTACCGCTGAGGCCCATCACCCACGGGGCCGCGCCAGCGGCTCCGGCTCTTTCCCCGCCCGCGCGACCACGCCCAGCGTCCATGCACACGGGCAGTACCGATCAATCCTCAAGTGACTCGACAGTCAGCTGCCGCGTCAGGTTAGGCATTCGAATCTTTCGAGCTGCCACCGGGTTCGCCCCGGTGGCCGGATATCCCCGACGCGTTTCCTGGCCAGCCGCACCCGCGGCCTTCACGGCCCCTCTTCACCGCGCTCGGCCCGGCCTCGGCAGGCAATGGTCTATTTGAGGAGTTTCCGAGTCATGTCACGACTTCCGGTCATCGTTGGTTTCGGCGGTTACAACGCAGCGGGCCGCAGCTCGTTCCACCACGGCTTCCGCCGCACCGTGATCGAGTCCGTCGACGCCGCCACGCGTCAGGAAACCCTGGCCGGGCTGGCGGTGATGACCAAACTGGTGACCGTGGTCGATGGCCAGTACCTGGACGCCGACGGCAACCCGCTGACCCTCGCCGACATCGAGTCGCGCTTCGGCGAGCGCATCCTTGCCTCCACCCTGGTCCGCCGCATCGAGAAGCAGCACCTGGATGTCGACGCCGCCCCCTGGCAGAAGAGCATCGGTGTCGCTGCCGAGCCCGGCACCCGCATCAGCTTCATCACCTCGCGCAAGCAGCTGCCCGAGCCGCTGCCGGCCAGCTGGTCGGTGGAGCCGCTGGAGTCCGGCGAGGTGCGCGTCACCCTGAATGACGCCACCGAATTCAAGGTCGAAAGCTTCCGCGCCCTGCCGGTGAAATCCGCCGGCCAGCTGCCCACCGGCTTCGAGCCGGGCGAGCTGTACAACTCGCGCTTCCACCCGCGCGGCCTGCAGATGTCAGTGGTCGCCGCCACCGACGCCATCCGCTCCATCGGCCTGCCCTGGCAGCGCATCGTCGACCACGTGCAGCCCGACGAAGTCGCGGTGTTCTCCGGCAGCATCATGAGCCAGCTCGACGAGAACGGCTTCGGCGGCCTCATGCAGTCGCGCCTCAAGGGCGGCCGCGTCACCGCCAAGCAGCTGCCCCTGGGCCTGAACACCATGCCCGCCGACTTCATCAACGCCTACGTGCTGGGCAGCGTCGGCACCACCGGCAGCGTCACCGGCGCCTGCGCCACCTTCCTCTACAACCTGCAGAAAGCCATCGAGCTGATCGGCTCCGGCCGCGCGCGGGTCGCCCTGGTGGGCAACGCCGAAGCGCCGATCAACCAGGAATGCATCGACGGTTACGGCGCCATGGGCGCCCTGGCCACCGAAGACGGCCTGCGTCAGGTCGGCGGCCGCGAGGACGTGGACTTCCGCCGCGCCAGCCGCCCCTTCGGCGAGAACTGCGGCTTCACCCTGGCCGAATCCAGCCAGTACGTGGTGCTGATGGACGACGCCCTGGCCCTGGAACTGGGCGCCGATATCCACGGCGCGGTCACCGATGTCTTCATCAACGCCGACGGCTTCAAGAAATCCATCTCCGCGCCCGGCCCGGGCAACTACCTGACCCTGGCCAAGGCCGTAGCCAGCGCCACTCAGATGTTCGGCAGCGAGACGGTGCGCCAGCACAGCTTCGTCCACGCCCACGGCTCCAGCACCCCGGCCAACCGCGTCACCGAATCCGAACTGCTGGACCGCGTCGCCAGCGCCTTCGGCATCGAGTCCTGGCCCATCACCGCGGTCAAGGCCTTCGTCGGCCACAGCCTGGCCACCGCCAGCGGCGACCAGGTGGTCTCGGCCCTCGGCACCTTCCGCTACGGCATCCTGCCGGGCATCAAGACCATCGACCGGGTCGCCGACGACGTGCACCAGCAGCACCTGTCGATCGCCACCCGCGACCAGCGCCTGGAACAGCGCAGCCTGGACATCTGCTTCATCAACTCCAAGGGCTTCGGCGGCAACAACGCCAGCGGCGTGGTGATCTCCCCGCGCCTGACCGAGAACATGCTGCGCAAGCGCCACGGCGAGAAGGCCTTCGCCGCCTACAGCGAGAAACGCGAAGCCACCCGCGCCGCCGCCCGCCAGTACGACGAGCGCGCGCTCAAGGGTGAGTTGGACATCATCTACAACTTCGGCAACGACCTGATCGACGACAAGGCCCTGGAAGTCACCGCCGAAGGTATCAAGGTCCCGGGCTTCGCCCAGCCGCTGCTCTACGGCACCGACGAGCGCTTCAAGGACATGCTCGACTGATCGTCACCTGTGAATGGGGCGAGGAGGGTTTCGCTGAACCAGCGGAACACTGCACGCCCCGTCCTGCGAAAAGCTCGCCGCCCCGTAGGGAGTGAGCGGCGGCTGCATGCCCCGAGGTCTGATTGCGGCGCTTCTAGGGGAGCCAAAAGCAAAGCCACGTTCCAGAAACGTGGACTTTTACTCGCCCCGCTCTGATCAATCCAGCCCGCGCGCCAGCTCCAGCAGCTCGCCACGCCACGCGGCAGCCGTCGGCAGGGCCAGGAAGGACGGGTTGAGGAAGGATTCACGGGCCGCGTAGCCCAGCGGTTCGCCGGCCAGGTCGAGCACCTCGCCACCGGCGCCTTCCAGCACGCCCTGTGCGGCGGCGGTGTCCCACTGCGAAGTCGGCGCCAGGCGCGGGTAGCAATCCGCCGCCCCTTCGGCCAGCAGGCAGAACTTCAGCGAGCTGCCGATATTGGCCAGCTGCAATTCCCCGAAACGCTCACCCAACCCGGCCAGCAGGCGTTCCTGCGCGGGGCTCGAATGGCGCTTGCTGGCCACCAGGGTGAAGGCCTGCGCCGGCGCCACGCGCACGGCGATGGGCTCGCGCGCGCCGGCCTCGATGCGCCAGGCGCCCAGGCCCGCACCACCGAGGTAGCAGCGGCCGGTGACCGGCACGCCGACGACGCCGAAGACCACGCGCCCGCGCTCGATCAGCGCGACGTTGACGGTGAACTCCTCGGAGCCGGAGATGAATTCCTTGGTGCCATCCAGCGGGTCCACCAGCCACCAGCGCTCCCAACCGGCGCGCTCGGCAAGGGAGATGTCCGCCGCCTCCTCGGACAACACCGGGATGCTGGCATCCAGTGCCTCCAGCCCGTCGGCGAGGATGCGGTGGGCGGCCAGGTCGGCAGCGGTAACGGGGGACGCATCGGCCTTCTCGACCACGGCGACGTCCTCGCGCCAGAACGGCAGGATGGCCTGGCCGGCAAGGCCGACCAGCTCGATCACGGCAGGCAGCAACGGGTGGCTCATGCGGGGAACTCCCCGCGCTGGCTCAGCAGGTCGCGGGCCAGGTAGAGCGCCGCCAAGGCACGCCCCTCGCTGAACTGCGGGTGTTGCACCAGGCTGGATATCTCGCGCAGGCTGACCTTCTCCACGCCCAGCGGCTCGGGCTCATCGCCCGGCAGGCGTTCCTCGTAGAGGTCGCGGGCCAGCACCACCTGGATCTTCTGGCTCATGTAGCCCGGCGACAGCGACAGCTCGGTCAGCAGCTCCAGCTTGCGTGCGCCGTATCCCGCCTCTTCCTTGAGTTCGCGGTCGGCCGCCACCAGCACGTCTTCGCCCGGCTCGATCAGCCCCTTGGGCAGCGACAGCTGGTAGTCGTCGGTGCCGGCGCAGTACTCCTCCACCAGCAGTACATGCTCGGCGTCCACCAGCGCCACCACCATCACCGCGCCATAGCCGGAGCCCTTGCCCACCAGGCGTTCATAGGTACGCTCGACGCCGTTGGAGAAACGCAGCTGCAGCTCCTCGACACGGAACAGGCGGCTGCTGGCGACAATCTCGCGAGCGAGCACGGTGGGCTTCTGACGCATAACGGAACTCCTTGGCATGACCGGCGGGTTATCATACCCCGGCTTTTCCGATTATCTGCGTAGGAGATTGCACGCCGACGACCGTCCGCGATGCAATCGCGACAGCCCTCCCACCTACAGCCCCGGACACGCATGCCACAGCTCAACTGGTCCGCCATCGACACCGTCCTGCTGGACATGGATGGCACCCTCCTCGACCTGCACTTCGACAACCATTTCTGGCTGGACTACCTGCCCCAGCGCTATGCCGAACACCACGGCATCAGCCGCGAACTGGCCGACGCCGAACTGGTGCCGCTGTTCAGGCGCCATGCCGGCCAGCTCAACTGGTACTGCACGGATTTCTGGAGCCGCGAGCTGAAGCTGTCGATCCGCGACCTCAAGCGCGAAGTCGCCGACCTGATCGCCCTGCGCCCCGACGCCGACTACTTCCTCGCCGCCCTGCGCCGCGCCGGCAAGCGCGTGGTGCTGATCACCAACGCCCACCGTGATTCGCTGTCGCTGAAGATGGAGCGGGTCGAACTGGCGCCCTGGTTCGATCGCCTGATCAGCTCCCACGACTACGGTTTCCCCAAGGAAGACCAGCAGTTCTGGCACGCCCTGCAGGCGGATTCGCCCTTCGATCCGGCGCGCGCGCTGTTCATCGACGACAGCCTGCCGATCCTGCGCAGCGCCCGGGCCTATGGCGTTGCCCACCTGCTGGCGGTGCTGCAGCCCGACAGCCGGGGCGCACTCAAAGACACCGAGGAATTCGCCGCAGTCGACGGCTACCGCGAACTGGCAGAAGGGCTCTAGCCCGGCGGGTGCATCCATGGACATCAAGCAGCTCAAGTTCCTCGTCGCCCTGGACGAGACCCGCCACTTCGGCCAGGCCGCCGCGCGCTGCCACGTCACCCAGCCCACACTGTCCATGCGCCTGCGCAGCCTGGAGGAAGAACTGGGCCTGGAACTGGTGCAGCGTGGCCAGCGTTTCGAAGGCTTCACCGATGCCGGCCAGCGCGTGCTCGCCTGGGCCCGCACCCTGCTCGCCGCCCATGACGGCCTGCACGCCGAGGCCGCTGCCTGTCGCGGCCACCTGGTGGGCACCCTGCGCCTGGGCGTGGTGCCCCTGGCGGGCTATGACCCCATGCGCCTGGTGCAAGCCTTCGCCGAGCAGCACCCTGACCTGCGCTTCCAGCTGTTCGCCCTCAGCTCCGAGCAGATCCTCGAACGCCTGGCGCGCAACCAGCTCGACCTCGGCCTCTCCTACCTCGACCGCCTGGATCGCGAACACTTCGACAGCCTGGAGATCGCCGACACGCGCATGGGCCTGCTGTACGACCGGCGCCACTTCACCTTCGAAGCCCCGCAGCTGGCCTGGGAAGCCCTTGCCGGCCTGCCCCTGGGCCTGCTCTCCAGCGGCATGCACTTCCGCCAGTCCATCGACCACGGCTTCCGCAGCCGGGGCCTGGCGCCGCAGCCGCGCCTGGAAACCGACGCCGTGCATCAGCTGCTGCAGGCGGTCAACGTCGGCCTGTGCTGCGCCATCATGCCGTTGGCCAGCGGCCTCGACGAACTCACCGAACACCTGGCCCTGCTGCCCATCGAGCAGGCCCACACCCTGGCCCCACTGGGGCTCATCCAGCGCCGAGGACAGACCCGCTCGGCCCTGGCGGATGCCTGTTTCCAGGAAGCCCGCCGGCTGTTCGACCCCGCCTTGATAGATGGCGTCGATCACAGTATCGGCAATAGCGATTAGACGGACCCCGCCACCAGCGCCTAGGCTGCCTGTGTCAATCCGTCGCAGGGGCGCCACCCGTGCCACGCCAGCTTTCCACTCCCCCTTTCATCGATACCGAGCCGGTCACCCAGGCGCGGGGCTATGCCTATGCCGAACTGGGCGGTGCCGCTGCGTCCGGCGAGGGCCTGCTGGCCGAGGAATGCGCCCTGGCCATCGCCTACAACGGCATCAGCCACGCGGTGATGATGGTCTCGCCCGCCGATCTGGAAGACTTCCTCGTCGGCTTCAGCCTCAGCGCCGGCATCGTCGACTCGATCGATGACATCTATGACAGCCGCCTCGGTGGCTGCGACGACGCCCGCCAGGCCGAGGTGGAAATCGCCAACCGCGCCTTCTGGGCCCTGAAAGACCAGCGCCGCCAACTGGCCGGCACCACCGGCTGCGGCCTCTGCGGCGTGGAGGCCCTGGAGCAGGCGCTGCCTGCCCTCAAGGTGCTGCAACCGCAACCGCTGCCCCCGGCGGAGCACTTGGCCGACCTGCGCCAGCGCATCGCCGCCAAGCAGGACCTGGCCCGCCGCAGCGGCGCCCTGCACGCGGCGCTCTTCGTCGACGCCGCGGGCGAACTGGTGCTGTGCCGCGAAGACATCGGTCGCCATAACGCCCTGGACAAACTTATCGGTGCCGTCCTGCGGCAGAAGCTCGACCCGCGCGCCGGTTTCGCCGTGGTCACCAGCCGCTGCAGCCTCGAACTTATCCACAAGGCGGTGCGTGCCGGCCTCGGCACCCTGGTCAGCCTCTCGGCCCCCACCGCGCTCACCGTGCAATGGGCGCGCCAGCACAACCTGAACCTGATCCACCTGCCCCATCACAGCGCCCCCCGGGTCTACAGCCCGGCGCCACGAACAGAAGAAGTACAGCCATGAGCCTGCAACCCGTGCATCCCCGCTACAAGCCCTATAACGGCGCCGCCGCCGGCTGGGGCGCGCTGAAGAGCGTCGCGCACTTCTGGCTGGACAGTAAGCAGCCGTTCAAGAACCTGCGTGCCCTGCTCAAGACCAACCAGAACGGCGGCTTCGACTGCCCCGGCTGCGCCTGGGGCGACTCCCCCGAAGACGGCCGCATCAAGTTCTGCGAGAACGGCGCCAAGGCGGTGAACTGGGAAGCCACCAAGCGCCGGGTCGACGCCGCCTTCTTCGCCCGCTACAGCGTCAGCCAGCTGCGCGAGCAGAGCGACTACTGGCTCGAATACCAGGGCCGCCTGACACAGCCGATGCGCTACGACGCCGCCAGCGACCACTACCTGCCGGTCAGCTGGGACGACGCCTTCGCCCTGGTCGCCAGCCACCTCAAGCGCCTGCCCGACCCGAACCAGGCCGAGTTCTACACTTCCGGCCGCGCCAGCAACGAAGCCGCGTTCCTCTACCAACTGTTCGTCCGCGCCTACGGCACCAACAACTTCCCCGACTGCTCGAACATGTGCCACGAGGCCAGCGGCGTGGCCCTGGGCCAGAGCGTCGGCGTCGGCAAGGGCAGCGTGACCTTCGCCGACTTCGAGCACGCCGATGCCATCTTCGTCCTCGGCCAGAACCCCGGCACCAACCACCCGCGCATGCTCGAACCGCTGCGCGAGGCGGTGAAGCGCGGCGCCCAGGTGGTCGCCTTCAACCCGCTCAAGGAGCGCGGCCTGGAACGCTTCCAGCATCCCCAGCACGCCCTGGAAATGCTCACCAACGGCTCCGCCCCGCTCAACACCGCGTTCTTCCGCCCGGCCCTGGGCGGCGACATGGCCGCCATGCGCGGCATCGCCAAGTTCCTCCTGCAGTGGGAGCGTGAAGCCCAGGCCGCCGGCCAGCCGGCGGTGTTCGACCACGCCTTCATCGCCGAACACACCGATGGTGTAGACGGATACCTGGCCGAACTGGACGCCACCACCTGGGAACATATCGAGCAGCAATCGGGCCTCAGCCTCGCCGAGATCGAGCAGGCCGCGCGCATGTACCGCCGTGCCGAGCGGGTGATCATCTGCTGGGCCATGGGCATCACCCAGCACCACCACTCGGTGCCGACCATCCAGGAAATCGTCAACCTGCAACTGCTGCGCGGCAACCTCGGCCGCCCCGGCGCCGGCCTGTGCCCGGTGCGCGGCCACAGCAACGTGCAGGGCGACCGCACCATGGGCATCAACGACCGCCCGCCGGTGGCCCTGCTCGACGCGCTGGAGAAGCGCTTCCAGTTCAAGGTGCCCCGCGAGAACGGCCACAACACCGTGGAAGCCATCAACGCCATGCTCGACGGCCAGGCCCGCGTCTTCATCGGCCTCGGCGGCAACTTCGCCCAGGCCACGCCGGACAGCCCGCGCACCCACCAGGCGCTGATGAACTGCGACCTCACCGTGCAGATCAGCACCAAGCTCAACCGCAGCCACCTCACCGTCGGCCGCGACGCGCTGATCCTGCCCTGCCTCGGTCGCACCGACATCGACCACCAGGCCCACGGCCCGCAGGCGGTGACGGTGGAGGACTCCTTCAGCATGATCCACGCCTCCAACGGCCAGCTGTCACCGCTGTCCCGCGAGATGCGCTCGGAACCGGCCATCGTCGCCGGCATCGCCAAGGCCACCCTGGGCAACCACCCGGTGGACTGGGACGCGATGATCGCCAACTACGACCGCATCCGCGACCTGATCGCCGACACCATTCCCGGCTTCGCCGACTTCAACCAGCGCGTGCAGCACCCGGGCGGCTTCTACCTGGGCAACAGTGCCGGCGCGCGCACCTGGAAGACCGCCAGCGGCCGCGCCAACTTCAAGGCCAACCCGCTGCCGGAAACCCTGATCCATGAACGCATCCGCGCCAGCGGCATCAAGCCCGACCTGATCCTCCAGACCCTGCGCTCCCACGACCAGTACAACACCACCATCTACGGCCTCGACGACCGCTACCGTGGCGTACGCGGCCAGCGCGAGGTGGTGTTCGCCAACGAAGCCGACATCCAGCGCCTGGGCTATCAGAGCGGGCAGAAAGTGGACATGGTCTCGCTCTGGGACGACGGCATCGAACGCAGGGTGGAAGGCTTCACCCTGCTGGCCTTCGACATCCCCGCCGGCCAGGCCGCCGCCTACTACCCGGAAACCAACCCCCTGGTGCCCCTGGACAGCTTCGGCGTCGGCAGCCACACGCCCACCTCCAAGTTCATTGCCATACGCATCCAGGCAGCGCAGGAAAGCGGGCGCATTCTCTGATGGCTCGCTGCCCATCACCCTACGGCGGGAACGGAGCCTCCCGTAGGGTGTGCGGCGCGCACCTGCGATCGTTCCCGCTCGCACGCGAGGTCAGGTACTCGACCGAAGTGACATGGGCAAGCGGAACGGTGCGCACCGATCACGCGCATCGAAGGGCCGGGAAAAAGCGGAATCCCCCCCGCTGAAGGGGTGCAGAAACAAGGCGCAATGCCATCAGGAAATGGCCTGAAAAAGGCCCGAAACAAGGGACTGGAATAAGGCTCTGACATCGCCAAAACAGTCAAAGTTCTCCAGCAAAAACAATTATTTAGAGAATGTGAAAAACCCTGTGCAATTCGTCGGGAGGCGCTTGTACAGGGCCGTTCCGCTGGCAACTATCGCCTCGTCCAAACAACAGAGGCTCTCCCCTCCATGAAGCAATCCTCGATCCTCCTTCTGTCTTTCTGCCTCGTCAGTGGCGGCGCCTTCGCCGGCGGCACCACCGAAGCCGGGGTGGGTGGCGCGCTGGGCGGGGTACTGGGCTCGGTCGTCGGTCAATCCATCGGTGGCAACACCGGCGCGGCCATCGGTGCCGGTGTCGGCGGTGCCGCGGGCGGCGCAGTGGGTGCCGACCGGCGCAACCGCACCGAAGCGGCCCTGGGTGGCGCACTGGGTGCGGCCGGCGGCAACGTCATCGGTCGCCAGGTCGGTGGCAACACCGGCAGCCTGATCGGTGCAGCGGCCGGCGGTGGCGCCGGTGGCGCACTGGGCAACTACATGGGTAACGAGAGCCGTCGCGACGACGACCGTGACGATCGTCGTTACTACGATCGCCGTGGCGATCGCCACGAGCATGGTCGTGGCCACGGCTGGGGCCACCGCAAGCACAAGCATCGCCACCACCACGACTGGGATGATTGATCGCGACCGTTAGTCGCCAATCCCGGTCGATCGGCCCCCCTCACAGAACTCCCGTCACATTCACAGCCTCTTAATCTTCGAGGGCCATCTGCAGTGCAGGTGGCCCTCGTGACCTTGCCTGGAGAAACACCCGATGCGCCTCACTCTTCCCGCCCTGGCCCTGAGCCTGCTCGCGACCCAAGCCGTGGTCGCCGGCGAAACCACCAAGAACGCCCTCGGCGGCGGTCTCGGCGGTGCGCTGGGCAACGTCGTCGGCCAATCCATCGGTGGCAGCACCGGTGCGGCCATCGGTGCCGGCCTCGGCGGTGCCGCCGGTGGCGCCATCACCGCGCGTGACGGCAACAAGACCGGCGCCGCACTGGGCGGTGGCCTGGGTGCCGCCGGGGGTTCGGTGGTGGGCAACAAGCTCGGTGGCAACACCGGAGCCGCCATCGGCGCCGGCCTCGGCGGTGCGGCAGGCGGCGCCATCGCCAGCGAGCTGAACAAGGACAGCGGCGGCAAGAAGCACCGCAAGCACAGGCACCGCGATTGAGCATCATGGAGCCACACGCCCAGCCTCCGCGTTGCACGCTGCGGGGGCCGGTGCTGCCGGTGGCTTACGAGAATCCCCTGCCCCACCTGCAGCGCTGGCTGCGTGGCGACGCCCAGCGCCTGCTGGCCCTGCGCTGCGTCGCCAGCCTGGGCCTGCACGACGCCTGGCTGGCCGCCGGCTTCGTCCGCAACCTCGCCTGGGACCGTCTTCACGGCTACCGCGACGCCACGCCGCTGGCCGATCTCGACCTGATCCACTTCAACCCCGATGACCTCGACCCCGAAGCCGACCTGCGCATCGAGCAGGCCCTGCGGCGCATGGCCGGGCACCTGCCCTGGTCGGTGAAGAACCAGGCGCGCATGCACCTGCGCAACGGCGACGAACCCTACCGCGACAGCCGCGATGCCATGAGCCACTGGCCGGAGGTGCAGACAGCCATCGGCGTGCGCCTGCGCCCGGGTGGCGGCATCGAGATCGCCACCCCCTTCGTGCAGTCCGGGCTGCTCGACCTGCGCATCACGCCCAACCCGCTGCACCCGCGCCAGGCGGTCTTCGCCGAACGCCTGCAGGCCAAGGATTGGCTGCAACGCTGGCCGCGCCTGCAAGTCGATACGGCACCCCTGGGTTGCCTGCTGCTCACCAGCCACTTCGACGAGGCTTGAAGGCGCGCGTCCCTGCGCGCCTTTTCACGTCAGGCCGAGCGCCTGCCCAGCTGTTCACGCAGCGCCATCGCCAGCGGCTCCGGACGCAGCTCCACGCGGCGGTACTCGCGCCCGTCCGGCGTACGCACCAGCCAGCCGGCATCCACCATTTCCCGGCGCAACAGCACGTGGTCGCCCAGGCTCGCGACCTCGCGGATATGCCCGTCCACCTCGCGTTCGCTCATCGCGGTACGGGGCGGCAGGGCCATCCAGGTCATCCACAGGCAGGGGCGTCGGTGGCTGTGCTTGCCGGGCCAAGTGCACAGCCGGCCCTGCTCGTCGAAGTAACGCAGCAGGCGGCGCACCAGCACGTAGTCCACCGCATTGCCGGCTGGCGGTTGGCTCAGCTGGCGTTCGGCCGTCTGGCTCGCACGCAGCGCCTGGAAGCTGCGAAAGCCCCGGGCGCGGGCCAGCAGGTTGAGCATCTCCACATGGCCAGGCGGCCGTTCGCGCTCCTCGAGCTGGCGGACCAGCGAGCGGGCGAGTGCAGACATGTCATCGGTAGCGAAAGGGATAAGCGTCTTGGACACAGTTCGTTCCTCGTGTGTGCCAAGTCCTCGGGGGAGGATGTCGGGGGTCGCCGGGTTCCGACGCGGCACGGGACGAGTGTCGGTCGATGAGTGAGCCTGAGGCTCGTGGCAGGTTTAGCTGCCCGAATGGGCACCGGTGACGCCTGGGTGAACTGCCGACCACGAGCCAGGATAGCGCCGGGTGTCGTGATGCTCAACAGCCAGCGGGCGAAGCGTCTGAGAAGACTGTAATCTTCTGTCATTACTCTGCTGGCGCATGCACGCCGGTCGCCGTGGACACGCCATGGGTTTCATCCGCTACGCCATAGCTTTGCTCTGCCTCTCCACCCTGCTCCCGGCCGCCTTCGCCGGGCAGCAACTGCGCGTCTGCCAGCAAAGCCCGGTCACCTACGCCTACCGCATCGAACTGGCCAACCTCATCCTCGCCCGCACAGCCGAGCGCTACGGCGAAGCCAGCATCGTCACCAGCCAGGCGCCGGACCCGTCCCAGGAACGCTGCCTGGCCATGCTCAAGGCCGGCCTGGTGGACCTCGCCTACGTGCCGCCGAACCGCGAGCGTCTGGCCGACTTCCGCATGCTGCCCATCGACATGCACCAGGGCCTGCTCGGCTACCGCGTACTGATCATCCGCAAGGATCGCCAGGCCGATTTCGCCGGCATCGACAACCTCGATGGCCTGCGCCGCCTCACCGGCGGTTTCGGCAGCCAGTGGAGCGACTTCCCGCTGTTCGCCCGCAACCACCTGCCGGTGCTGGGCATGGCCAACCCCGGCAACCTGCTGCCGATGCTGGAGCAACGCCGCTTCGACTACTTCCACCGCGGCCTCAGCGAAGCCTGGGCCGAAGTGGACGCCAACCGCGCCGCGCTGCCGGACCTGACGGTGGAGCAGCACCTGGCGCTGAAGTACCCGATGCCGGTGTACTTCACCTTCGCCAAAGGCAACGCGCTGTTGGTGAAGCGCTTCACCGAGGGCTTCGAACAGATACGCGCGGACGGCTCGTTCCAGGCGCTGTTCCTGCGCCACCACGGCTACCTGATCGACAAGGCGGGGATGCCCGGGCGGCGGGTCATCGAACTGGAGTCCGACCTGCCGGGGCAGTTCCCGGACAGCGGCGACTGGTTCGCCGAACCCGCCACCGCCGAAAAGGACAGCGCCGCGCCCTGAGGCGCGCGCCGAAGGGGATCAGCCGAGGTTTGTTTCAGCCGGCTCGTCGATATCACCGCTGGCCATGCAGGCCGCTGCGGTGAAGAGCACGTCGGTGGAAGAGTTCAGCGCGGTCTCGGCAGCGTCCTGGAGGATGCCGATGATGAAACCCACCGCCACCACCTGCATCGCCACCTCGCTGGGGATGCCGAACAGGCTGCAGGCCAGCGGGATCAACAGCAGCGAGCCGCCGGCCACGCCCGAGGCGCCGCACGCGCAGATGGACGCCACCACGCTGAGCAGGATGGCCGTGGGGATGTCCACCGCGATGCCCAGGGTCTTCACCGCCGCCAGGGTCAGCACGGTGATGGTGATCGCCGCGCCGGCCATGTTGATGGTCGCGCCCAGGGGGATGGAGACCGAATAGGTGTCCTCGTGCAGGCCGAGCTTCTTCGACAGCTCCAGGTTCACCGGGATGTTGGCCGCCGAGCTGCGGGTGAAGAAGGCGGTGATGCCGCTCTCGCGCAGGCAGGTCAGCACCAGCGGGTAGGGGTTGCGGCGGATCTTCCAGAACACGATCAGCGGGTTCACCACGAAGGCCACGAACAGCATGCAGCCCAGCAGCACCGCCAGCAGGTGGGCGTAGTCGGCCAGCACCTTGAGGCCGTTCTCCGCCAAGGTCGAGGCCACCAGGCCGAAGATGCCCAGCGGGGCGAAGGCGATCACCACGCGCACGATCAGCGACACGCCGTTGGACAGGTCGCTGAACACCGTGCGGGTGGTCTCGCTGCCCTGGCGGATGGCGATGCCCAGGCCCACGGCCCAGACCAGGATGCCGATGAAGTTGGCCTCCATCAGCGCCGTCACCGGGTTGGCCACCGCACTGCCCAGCAGGCTCAGCAGCACCTCGGAGATATTGCCGGGCGGCGCCAGGTCATTGGCCGCCGCGCTCAGGTGCAGGGTGGAGGGGAACAGGCTGGAAGCCAGCACCGCCACCACAGCCGCCGAGAAGGTTCCGATCAGGTAAAGGAACAGGATCGGGCGGATATGGGTGCGCTCGCCCGGCTTGTGGTTGCCGATGGCGGCGATCACCAGCACGAACACCAGCACCGGCGCCACGGCCTTCAGCGCCATGACGAAGAGCTTGCCGAGCAGGCCGACGGCCTGGGCCGCCTCCGGCATCAGCACCGCCAGCAGGATGCCGGCCACCAGGCCGATGAGGATGCGCGTCACCAGGCTGGTGCCCTTCACGCGCTGGAGGATGGAGCGTTTTTCGGAAGACATGGCAGATTCACTGAACAGGGGCCGCGAACACGGCCGATACCCAAGATGCCCCGAAGCGCCACCCCGGCCCGGCGGAATGGAAGAAGCACCAGGCCGCAAGGTCTCTGCCCTGCAGTCAGTGGAAGCGCAACGGATTTGCCGCGCATTCTGCGGGCACAAGCCCATTTAGGGTAGAGCGACCGGTCAGCGCACCCCGTCGATGTCGCCATTCCGGTCGTTCGGAGTCGATCTGGTGAAAAAACCTGCTCCAGGGGGTTAAAAACCACAGACAGCCGAACCGGCGAAGATTAGGCTTTCGCAGCCTCTCGACCGCGCAAGGAAGCGTCCGATGACCCGCTGTTTCCCCCTGCTCGCCTGCCTGCTGCTCTCCCCCACCCTGACCCTCGCCCAGGACTTGCCCCGCCCGTCGTTCCTCGGCGAGAGCCTGTTCGCCAACCGGCAGAGCATCGACAGCCTGGCGCCTTCCTCCTACGAGCGGGAGCAACGCCAGGCGGCCAGCCAGGAGCTCTGGCGCCGGGTGCTCATCGACCACCAACTGTTCGATGCGTCGTCCAGCAACTCTGTGAACATCTATGCGGGGTGCAGGTACGACACTGCCCTGCAAGTGCTGCAGCAGCTGCGTGCTGAGCTCGGCCCCGGTACGGCTTACGAAACCCATTGGATGGCCAATCAGCAAAGGGTGCTGAAGGCCTGCGGGGGGTGGAGCAAGGAGGATGAAAAGCCCGTTCAATACACAGGGGCGGACGCATCATCGAGGGCGGCAAGCGATTACGGCTACCAGCTCGCGGCCTGGACCTTCTACCGAGGTGACTTCGTCGAGGCCCGCAAGCTGTTCGACGAGCAGGCGCAACGCCCGGGCGTCTCGATGCAGGCCTATGCACGCTACATGACACTGCGCAGCCTCGGCAGGTCGGGCGAGGTGCAGCAAGCCTACGAAGAAGCCGAGCGCCTGGAGAACGACCCGACCTTCAAGGCATTGCAGCCGCTGGCGAGTGAGCTCCGCTTCATCCTCACCAACCCCAGCAGCCCTTACAGCCGGGACTGGGCGGCGGAGTCGGTGGAAGCCAGCGAGCACCACCTGCGCTGGCTGGCCGGCCTGCTGCGAGGTTCGCCGGAAAAAAGCGCCGACGTCAGTCGTTCGGTGGCGCAGTACCAGTCCGCGCTGTTGCAGATGCGTGGCTACCTGAACCCCTGGGGGCCGACGGACTGGTGGTGGAATGAACGGTCGACGTCCAATACCCGCTACGAGGCCCTGCGCAATGTCGCCCGCGACGACGTGCTGATCGACTGGATGCACGCCGACCAGGCCTACAACATCTTCGATATCGACTGGCTCTGGGCCCTGCATCAACCCGAGTCGCGTTACTGGGAACACAACCGTCAGTTGGTGGCCCATGCCCTGGAGCGCTGGCGAAACGGCGATGGCGCCGAGTGGCTGGCCATTGCGCTGTCCCGCGTTCACCCACAGGACCCGCAGGCAGACGAGCTGCTCGCCCAGGCAGCGCCCTATCTCGAACGGACCTGGGAGGGCGAGACGCCGGAATACCTGCAATGGCTGCGGCAGCTATGGCTTCACAGCGTGCGGGTGACCCTGGCCAACCAGGACGTGGAGCCCACGCTCGCGCTGTTCGACGCCCATCAGGACCTTGGGGGCATGCACCCACGGAACAGCTATCAGGAGGACGACCCGCGCCCCGGTGCCTACGCGCAGGCCTTGCGTTGGCTGATGTATCAGGGACGCCGGGACGAAGCCCGGCAGGTGCTGGCCTCGGGCCTCGCCACACTGCGCGAGGAAGGATTCAACCACTGGCGCCTGCTCATGGCCGAAACCTGGGATCAGGCCTACAACGCCGGCGTGTACCCGACCCGCTACAGCGGCCCCCCTCCACTCTGGGAGCGCATGCTCGACCTGCTGCCCGCCCGCACGCTGCACCAGGTCGCCCAGGAAGAACGCCTGGGCGCCGACGCCCGCCTGCTACTCTCACGCACAGCCCTGACCCGGGCGATGCTGCTGGATGACCCGGCGGAGCGCATCGACACCTATGCGCTCGACCTGTCGAAGCGCGACCCGGACATGCGCGACCTGCTGCTCCGCAAAACCGCGGCCCACCGGCGCGACGACTACATCGACCTGCTGCTCCAGGCACCGCGCCTGCGCATCACACCCAACCTGAGCCTGCTGAGCCACCGCTTCCGCTCCGAAGATGTGCAGGACCGCTGGAGCCGCATCGACCCCTACAACCACAACGACAACAACTGGTGGTGCAGCCTGAACATCGGCGCGCAGGAGCAGCAGGTCATGGAAGCCGCGACCCTCCGCCCGGTCGAGGTCAGCCTCCGGGCGCCCTTCGAATCCCTGCGTGACGACGAACAGTCGCAGGCCTTTATCGCCAAGCAGCAGGCGCTGTTCCGCCAGCACCCGTTCTGGCAGGCGCTGGACCGTGGCGAGCTGGAGCGCCTGGCGGCCATCCCTGCAGCGCCGCGTTACCTGAGCGAAGCAGTCGCCAGCCGTGAATACCTGGGACGGCTCACTCGCTTCGCCTTCTGGCGCGGCGGGGAGGACGTGGACGAGCGAGCGGCCAACCTGAACCGTGCCATCCGCACCACCCGCTATGGCTGCCAGCGGGACGGCTCCCACGAGGCGTACTCGAAACGTGCCTTCCAGTTGCTGCACCAGGGCTACCGCGACAACCTCTGGGCCAAGGCCACGCCCTATTGGTTCGGCTGCAGCCACTTCCGTGGCGGCTGCCCGAAACCGCCCGAGGAAAGCGCCTCACCATGAAATGAAGAGCCGTAGAACCGTAGCCCGGGCTTCAGCCCGGGAATGGTTGTGCCGGCACGGTGCTCAGCCCGCCACCACCAGCTCCGCCAGGGCGGCGCGCAGGCGTTCGGGGATGGGCACGGGGCGGTTGCTGGTGCGGTCGACGAAGACGTGGACGAAGCGGCCGGCGGCGCAGGCTTCGTCTTCGCCGGCCTTGAAGATGGCCAGTTCGTACTGCACCGAGCTGTTGCCCAGCTTGCCGACGCGCAGGCCCACTTCGATGCGCTCGGGGAAGGCGATGGAGGCGAAGTAGTCGCAGGAGGAGCTGACCACGAAGCCGACGATCTCGCCGTCGTGGATGTCCAGGCCGCCCACTTCGATCAGGTAGGTGTTCACCGCGCTGTCGAAGAAGCCGTAGTAGACGACGTTGTTCACATGGCCGTAGACGTCGTTGTCGTGCCAGCGGGTGGTGATCGGCTGGAAGTGGCGGTAGTCGCTGCGCAGGTGCTGGGGCTGGCTCATGGAGGTCCTTTCAATAGGCGGCTTGGTAGATCGCGAGGGCATCGCGCTCGCTGACTTCGCGCGGATTATTCACCAGCAGGCGCTGTTGCAACATGGCGTCGCTGGCCAGCTGCGGCAGCATCGCCTCGGCGACGCCGGCATCGCGCAGGCGCGTGGGCAGGCCGCTGCGCTCGCTGAAGTCGGCCAGCTCGAAGATCAGCTGCTCGGTGAGGTGCAGGGCATTGCCCGGCTGCAGCTTGCGGCCCAGTACCAGGGGTGCCAGCTCGGCATAGAGCGGCGCGGCGACCTCGGCGTTGAAGCCGAGCACATGGGGCAGCACCAGCGCATTCGAGAGGCCATGGGGGATGTGGTAATGCCCGCCCAGGGGATAGGCCAGGGCGTGCACCGCCGCCACCGGGGCGTTGGCGAAGGCCTGGCCGGCCAGGCAGGCGCCCAGCAGCATGGCCTGGCGCGCCTCGCGATTGCGGCCGTTGTGCACCGCCTCGTCGAGGTTGGCGCAGAGCAGGCGCAGGGCCTCGCGGCCGAGCAGGTCGGACATGGGGTTCTTCTTGTGCCGGCTGGTGTAGGACTCGATGGCGTGGACCATCGCGTCGATGCCGGTGGCGGCGGTCACCGCGGCGGGCAGGCCGAGGGTGAGGTCGGCATCGAGCACCGCCAGGTCCGGCAGCAGCAGCGGCGAAACCACGCCCATCTTGGTGGTCTCGCCGGTGGTGATGATGGCGATCTGGGTGACTTCCGAGCCGGTGCCGGCGGTGGTCGGCACCTGGATCAGCGGCAGGCGCCGGCCCCGGGCGTTGCCGACGCCGTAGATGTCCTTGAGCGCCTGCTTGCAGTCGGGGTGGGCCAACAGTGCCACCAGCTTGGCCACGTCCATGGAGCTGCCGCCGCCGAAGCCGATCACCAGTTCGGCGCGCAAGGCCTTCGCCTGTTCCACGGCCTGCAGCACCACCGCCTCGGGCGGGTCGGCCTGCACCTGGTCGAAGATCTCCACCGCCACGCCGGCGGCGGCGAAGCCCGGGAGGATGGGGTCGAGCATGTTCAGCCGGGTGATGCCCGGGTCGGTGACGATCAGCACGCGATGGGCATCGCGCTCGCGGCACAGCTCGGCCAGGCGGAGGGCGGAGCCGGATTCGCAGAGGATCTGCGCGGTGGTGGCGAAGCTGAAGGGCTGCATGGGGTGGCCTCTTGTTGTTGTGCTGTCGGGTTTGGCTGAGCGGGTGCTGCACAGGCGGGGTGACGGCGTCGACCGCCCTCCCCGCCGGTTGGACTCCATCAGAACGCGAAATGCGCCTCCGGCAGGGCCATCAGGCAGTCCGCGCCGCCCAGCAGCGACTCGCGGTGGCCACTGGCGCGGGGCAGCAGGCGGCGCACGTAGAAGCGCGCGCTGTGCAGCTTGGCCTGGTAGAAGTCCGCCTCGCCGGTGCCGCCGTCCAGGGCGTCCTGGGCGCGGGCGGCGGCCTGCAACCAGAGCCCGGCCAACAACACATAGGCCGAGTACTGGAGGAAGTCCACCGAGCAGGCGCCGATTTCCTGTGGGTCGTGACGCGCGCGGTCGAGCACGGTGGCGGTGAGGTCGCGCCACTCCTTGAGGCGCGCCAGCACGGCGCCGGCCAGTTCCGCCAGTTCGGCGCGGCCGGCCTGGGCCTCGGCCATGGCGGCCAGCTCGTCCTGCAGGGCGTACAGCTCGGCGCCGCCGTCGCCCATCAGCTTGCGGCGGATCAGGTCGAGGGCCTGGATGCCGTTGGTGCCCTCGTAGATCTGGGTGATGCGGCTGTCGCGCATCAGCTGCTCCATGCCCCATTCGCGGATGTAGCCGTGGCCGCCGTACACCTGCACGCCGAGGCTGGCCACTTCCTGGCCCATGTCGGTGAAGAAGGATTTGACGATGGGGATCAGCAGCGCCGCGCGCTTGCCGGCGGCCTTGCGCGACGCCGCGTCGGGGTGGCCGTGCTCCAGGTCCAGCTGACGCCCGCAGTAGGCGGCGAGCAGACGGCTGCCTTCCACCAGGGTCTTCTGGGTCAGCAGCATGCGCCGCACATCGGGGTGGTGGATGATCGGGTCGGCGGCCTTGTCGGGCTCGGCGGCGCCGGTCAGGGCGCGGGATTGCAGGCGCTCGCGGGCGTAGGCCAGCGCACCCTGGAAGGCGCGTTCGGCGATGCCCAGGCCCTGCAAGCCGACCTGGAAGCGCGCGTCGTTCATCATGGTGAACATGCAGGCCAGGCCCTGGTTGGCGTCGCCGATCAGCCAGCCGGTGGCGCCGTCGAAGTTCATCACGCAGGTGGCGGCGCCCTTGATGCCCATCTTGTGCTCGATGGCGCCGCAGGACAGGGCGTTGCGCGCGCCGGGCGTGCCGTCGGCGTTGGCGACGAACTTGGGCACCAGGAACAGCGAGATGCCCTTCACCCCGGCCGGGGCATCGGGCAGGCGCGCCAGCACCAGGTGGACGATGTTGTCCGAGAAATCCTGCTCGCCGCCGCTGATGAAGATCTTGCTGCCGCTGACCCTGTAGCTGCCGTCCGCCTGGGGCTCGGCGCGGCTGCGCAGCAGCGCCAGGTCGGTGCCGGCCTGGGGCTCGGTGAGGCACATGGTGCCGGTCCAGGTGCCGCCGACCATCTTGTCCAGGTAGCCCTGCTTGAGTGCCTCGCTGCCGTGCTTGTAGAGCGCCAGCACGGCGCCTTCGGTGAGGCCGGAATAGACGCGGAAGGAAAGGCTGGCGGCCATCAGCATTTCGTGGAAGCTGGCGGCGACCATCTGCGGAAAACCCTGGCCGCCGTGCTCCACCGGGCCGGTCATGCTGGCCCAGCCGTTGTCGCAGTACTGCTTGTAGGCCTCGCGGAAGCCCTTGGGCGTGGTCACGGCGCCGCCTTCGAGGGTCACGCCCTCTTCGTCGCTGGCGCGGTTCAGCGGGGCGATCACTTCACCGGCATAGCGCGCGCCTTCTTCCAGCACGCCGTCGATGAGTTCGCGGTCCAGGCCGTTGCCCAGCAGCTCGCAGTGGCCGGCGACGTCGAAGACCTCATGGAGCACGAAGCGCATGTCGCGCAGGGGGGCGGTGTAGCTCATCTCAGGCTTCCTCTTGGCAATCGGCGAAGCGGCGGCCTTCGGCGGCCAGGCGCTGGATCAGGGCGGCGGGTTGCCAGTGCAGGCCGAAGCGGCCGGCGAGGTATTCCAGGCGCTCACGGATGGCTTCCAGGCCCTGGCCGTCGGCCCAGCTCATGGGGCCGCCCTTGTCGGCAGGGAAGCCGTAGCCGTTGAGGTAGACGGTGTCGATATCGGCACTGGACGCGGCGATGCCCTCTTCGAGAATCTTCGCGCCTTCGTTGACCAGGGCCAGCAGGCAGCGCTCGAGGATTTCTTCCTGGCCGATGCTACGGCGCTCGAAGCCGAGCTGCTCGGCCACCTGCAGCACCAGCGCGTCCACTTCCGGGTCGTGCTCGGCCTGGCGGCTGCCTTCGGCGTAGCGGTAGTAGCCCATGCGCGACTTCTGGCCGAAGCGGCCGAGGGCGCAGAGGCGGTTGTCCACCTGCACCGCCGGGTCGTCCTGGCCCTGGCCGGAGAGCTCGCGGGCGCGCCATTCCAGGTCGATGCCGACCACGTCGTACATGCGGAACGGGCCCATGGCGAAGCCGAAGCCCTGCAGGGCGGCGTCCACCTGATGGGGGTAGGCGCCTTCGAGCAGCATCATCCGCGCCTCGCGCACATAGGTGCTGAGCATGCGGTTGCCGATGAAGCCGTCGCAGTTGCCGGCGATGACACTGACCTTGCCCATGCGCTTGCCCAGCACCAGGGCGGCGTCGAGCACCGGCTTGGCGGTCTTGGCGCCGCGCACGATCTCCAGCAGCTTCATGATGTGCGCAGGGCTGAAGAAGTGCAGGCCGAGAACCTGCTCCGGGCGCGCGGTGACGGCGGCGATGGCGTCGATATCCAGCGCCGAGGTGTTGCTGGCGAGGATCGCCGACGGCTTCAGCCGGGCGTCCAGCTCGCGGAAGATCTGCTGCTTGAGTTCGAGGTTCTCGTACACCGCCTCGATCACCAGGTCGACATCGGCCAGGGCGTCGTAGCCGGCCACCTGGGTGATGCAGGCGCGACGAGCGGCGGCCTGGGCCTCGTCGATGCGGCCCTGGCGCACATTGTGGGCGTAGGTGTCGGCGACCACGCCCAGCGCCTGCACCAGCATCTGCGGGTTGTTGTCCAGCCACAGCACCTGCACGCCGGCGTTAGCCAGGCTCATGACGATGCCCCGGCCCATGGTGCCGGCACCGATCACGGCGGCTCGTCGAATGTCGTTGGGGCTCTGGGTCATCGGATCGTCCTCTTGTTGTTCTGACAGGGCGCGGGCCTGCGCGCGGGGATACGAAAATCGCCAGACACCTTAAGGAAGCCGGTACTATTTTTGAAATTTAGTCTTGTGATAGGTCGTATTTCCACGGTGAATATCTCCACGTTCGATCTCAACCTGTTGCGCGTACTCGACGCCCTGCTGCGCGAGCGCAATGTCTCCCGCGCTGCCGAACGCCTGTCCCTCAGCCAGCCGGCGGTGAGCAACGCCCTCAACCGCCTGCGCGAGCTGCTCGGCGACCCGCTACTGGTACGCGTGGGCCGCAGCATGCAGCCCACCCCTCGGGCGCTGGCTCTGGAGGCGCCGATCCGTACCGCCCTGGCGCAGATCGAGCAGAGCCTTTCCGCCGGCGAGGCCTTCGACCCGGCGAGCAGCCGCCAGCGCTTCAGCATCGCCGTGACCGACTACGTGGAGCTGATCTGCATGACCCGCCTGCTGGAGCGCCTCGCGGTGCTGGCGCCGGGGGTGCAGATCGCCATCAGCCACCTCAGCCCCAGCCTGCCCGCCGAGGCGCTGGACAAGGGCGAGCTGGACCTGGTGCTCGGCCGCTTCCAGAGCATTCCGCCACGCTTCGCCAGCCGCCGCTGGATGAGCGAAACCCTGCGCCTCACCGCCCGCCGCGATCACCCGCTGCTGCGCGGTGAACCGGACCTGGAAAACTTCCTCAGGCTACGCCACCTCTGGGTCCATGGCGGCCAGACCAAAGGCATGGTCGACCTGTGGCTCGCCGAGCGCGGCCTGACGCGGCAGATCCTCTACACCACGCCGAACTACCTGCAGGCGGCACACATCGTCGCCGGCAGCGACCTGGTGGCGGTGTTGCCCACGCAACTGGCCCAGTACTTCGCCCGCTTGCTGCCGCTCGAGCTGCACGAACTGCCCTTCGCCGTGGGGCCCTTCCACCTGGATGTGGTCAGCGTGCAGGCGCGGGAGCGGGACGCGGCGCTGCAGTGGCTGATCGGGCAGATCCTCGAATTGGGCGAACCCGACTGAGGACCTACCGACGAACGGTTGCCAGGGCCTTTTCCGCACGTCCGTACCGCCTTGCCGTTTCACCCCAACGCCGCGGATCGCCGGCAGCCCCCATGAACCGGGCGATGCAGGCGCGACGGGACGCTCCAGAGCGAAGCGGCGGGACAGGCGCACGGAAGAAAAGTGCTAGACGATCGAGTCACCAGCCTTATGCGGGATCGGCCTAAAAGAGGGGCTTGCCTCGCCGTAGACTGAAACTCCCAGGCCAAAAAACCAGGGAGAACCCAATGGCTATTGCAATCACACCTTTAGGCCCGACGCCTTTTTTCAGCGACACCCCGCTGACACGAACCACCAATGATGCACTGGCGGTCAACGCCCAGCCCGGCGTGACCTCGGCCAACGCCATCGACACCCGTAACGAGCGGGCACGTATCGCCCGTGAAGAAGCTCAGCAGCAGTTCGAGGAGAACCAGCAGCTGGCCCGGGAACGGGCGCAGGACCTGCGGCAAGAACAGGCCCAGCAGATCCGTGAGAACAGCGCCGAGACCGCCCGTCTGCAGCAGCAACAGCTCCAGCAGCAGCGGATCGCCGACTACGTCGAAGCCCAGCAGACCGATGACCTGAACCCCAACAACCCGCTGTCCGGGGACTTCATCGCCCGTCAGCGTCTGCAGCTGGACGGTAACCAGCAGGCCTTCACCCAGCCCGACCTGGGCCTGGTGACGCCGAGGCTGGCCAACCAGGCCATCTCTACCTACCAGACCGTGCAGCAGCCCAGCTTCAGTGACCGGGCGCTGGTGGCCTAACCAGGCGATAGGCGGCTGATGACCCGTGCCTGGCACGGGTCAGGGTGAGTGCCCGGGCTGAAGCCCGGGCCATGGGCCTCAGTCGAGCTGGCTGGCCACCCAGTCGCGCACCTGCGCGTAGGGATAGTCCTCCAGCGCCGCGAAGCCCGGCAGGTTACGCGCCTTGAGCCGGGTGAAGATCGGCGTGGAGAGGCCGCAGAGGAAGCGCGTGAGGCTTTCCACCCCCGCTTCGTGGCCGTCGTACTCGTGCTGGCGGTGACGCAAGCCGTCGCACAGGCCGGCGAAGTTGCGCCCCGCCAGGGGTGGCAGGGCGGCGGCCTCGGGAAGCTGCGCCACCTGGCCGCGGCACACCGAGCAATGCCCGCAGGCGGTGGGCGCCTGGCGGTCGCCGAAATAGGCGGCCAGGCGCTGGCTGAGGCAGGTGTCGCTGGCGAACAGTTCCAGCATGGCGTTGATGCGGTTGATCTCGCTGGCTTCTTGGCGCTGGAAATAGCCGTGCAACTCGTCCGCCAGCACCTCGGCCTCCCAGTCGTTGCGCAGCGACGCATAGACCTCGGTCATCTGCTTGCTTTCCAGTTCGATCCAGCCGCGCTCCTGGAAGAAATCCAGGGCCTTCACTACCCGTGCGCGCTCGGCCTGGTGCTCGTTGTAGAGCCGGTCGAAATCCACCGTGCTCCAGGTGCGCGCCCGTTGCGAAGTGCTCACCAGCGCCTCGACGAACTGGCGCCGCTCACCCTCGAACTTGGCCACCAGCGCCTCAGGCTCCACCAGGTACTTGAAGCGGTACTCGGCGAAGTAGGCGAACAGCGGCGCGATGATGCCGCGCAGCTCCAGCTGCACCAGCAGTGTCTTCAACGGCAGCTGGCGGATGTTGCTCTGGTCGGACAGGGCATTGAGGGTCAGCTCCCAGCGCCCACCCTCCCCGGCTGCGCCCTTGAGCTCCTGCAGCACACGGAGGATGCCGTCGCGCTCCGGCGTGTCGCCGTAGACGAAGTTCTCCAGCACGCTGAGGCCGTCGCGGTTGGCCAGCACCAGGCATTCGGAGCGCTGGCCATCACGGCCGGCACGGCCGATTTCCTGGCTGTAGTTCTCCACCGACTTGGGCAGGTCGTAGTGCACCAGGTTGCGCACGTCGCTCTTGTCGATGCCCATGCCGAAGGCGATGGTGGCGACAATCATGTCCACCTGCCCGGCCATGAAGCGGCGCTGCAGCGCCTCGCGGGCCTCATGGCCCATGCCGGCGTGGTAGGCGGCAGCGGAAAGGCCACTGCGCACCAGCGCCTCGGCCACCTGCTCGGCGGTTTTCTGCAGGGTCACGTAGACGATGCCCGGCTGGCCCTTGCGCGGCGCCAGCCACTGCACCAGGCGCTGCATGCGCGCCGGGCCGGCCACTGCCTCGACGGCGAGGTCGAGGTTGCTGCGGTAGAAGCCGGTGGTGACCACGTCCTCGTCGGCGATGGCGAACTTGGCCTGCATGTCGGCGATCACCGCCGGCGTCGCCGTGGCGGTCAGCAGCAATGCCTGGGGAATACCGAACTGGCGCTGGTAGTCCGGCAGCTTCAGGTAGTCGGGGCGGAAGTTGTGGCCCCACTCGGAAATGCAGTGAGCCTCGTCCACCACCAGCAGGGAAATCGGCACCTGCTGGATGAAGCCGCGGAAGCGCTCGTTCTTCAGGCGCTCCACCGAAATCATCAGGATCTTCAGCTCGCCCGAACGCGCCCGCGCCATGACGGCGGCGGCTTCCTCGCGGCTCTGCGCGGAATCGATGCTGGCGGCGGCGATGCCGTGGCGGTGAAGGAAGGCCAGCTGGTCCTGCATCAACGCCAGCAGCGGCGAGACCACCAGGGTCAGGTGCGGCAGGTGCAGCGCCGATAGCTGGTAGCACAGCGACTTGCCCGAGCCGGTGGGGAAGATCGCCGCTGTCGAGCGGCCGGCCAGCACCGAGCGGATGGCTGCTTCCTGGCCGGGGCGGAAGGCGTCGTAGCCGAAGGTGGCGGCGAGGGTGTTGCGAGGCATGGCTTCACTCCATCGAAAGGGGCCGTCGATCATGGCCAGAAGCGCAACGCAGCAGCGCCGCGACAGTGCAGGGCGTTGGCCTGTATGTCCGTAGGATGGCGTAGAGCGCAGCGAAACCCATCAGGGTCCGGTCCTGGCACCCGTGCCCAGCTCGGGCCTCGCTGGTGGATGGGAAAAGCGTCATCCACCCTACGCCACTCTCGACTCCGAGTACCCGGGAATTCCCGTGGCGACCAATGAAAAAGCCGCCCGGAGGCGGCTTCTTCTACAACGGGCTCGCTTACAGCTGCGGGCCGGCGTTGCGGATGGCGTCGGAGACGTCGAACTTCTTGAAGTTCTCGATGAACTTCTCGGCCAGGCCCTTGGCGGCTTCGTCGTAGGCAGCCTTGTCAGCCCAGGTATTGCGCGGGTTGAGCAGGTTGGTCTCGACGCCCGGAACGGCCTTCGGCACGTCCAGGTTGATCAGCGGCAGGTGCTCGGTCTCGGCACCGATCAGAGCGCCGCTCTGGATGGCCGCGATCACGCCACGGGTGGTCGGGATGTTGAAGCGCTTGCCGACACCGTAGCCACCGCCGGTCCAGCCGGTGTTGACCAGGTACACCTTGGAGCCGAAGCCCTTGATGCGCTTGATCAGCAGCTCGGCGTACTCGCCAGCAGGGCGCGGGAAGAACGGCGCGCCGAAGCAGGTGGAGAAGGTCGACTTGATGCCGCCGCCGGAACCCATCTCGGTGGAACCCACCAGGGCGGTGTAGCCGGAGAGGAAGTGGTAGGCCGCCTGCTCGTTGTTGAGGATCGACACGGGCGGCAGTACGCCGGTCAGGTCGCAGGTCAGGAAGATCACCGCGTTCGGCTCGCCGGCACGGTTGGCCTCGACGCGGTTCTCCACCAGCTCCAGCGGGTAGGCCGCGCGGGAGTTCTGGGTCAGGCTGTCATCGCTGTAGTCGGGCAGGCGGGTTTCCGGGTTGAGCACGACGTTTTCCAGAACGGCGCCGAACTGGATGGCTTTCCAGATCACCGGCTCGTTCTTCGCGGACAGGTCGATGCACTTGGCGTAGCAGCCGCCTTCGATGTTGAACACGGTGCCCACGCCCCAGCCGTGCTCGTCGTCACCGATCAGGTAACGGCTTTCATCAGCGGACAGGGTGGTCTTGCCAGTGCCGGACAGGCCAAAGAACAGGGTGGTGTCACCGTCTTCGCCAACGTTGGCGGCACAGTGCATCGGCAGCACGTCTTTTTCCGGCAGCAGGAAGTTCTGCACGGAGAACATGGCTTTCTTCATTTCACCGGCGTAGCGCATGCCGGCGATCAGCACTTTCTTGGCGGCGAAGTTGAGGATCACGCAGCCATCGGAATTGGTGCCATCACGCTCCGGCTCGCAGACGAAGTTCGGGGCATTGATGATCTGCCATTCCTGGCGGGCCTGCGGGTTGTACTGTTCCGGATTGATGAACAGGCAACGGCCGAACAGGTTGTGCCAGGCGGTTTCGGTGGTCATCTTGACCGCCAGGTAATGCTCGGGATCGGAACCGACGTGCACGTGGGAAACGAAACGCTCGCGCTCGGTCACATAGGCTTCGACGCGGGTCCACAGGGCATCGAACTTGTCGGCCGGGAACGGACGGTTGATGGCGCCCCAGGCGATCTTGGAGTCGGTGCTCGGCTCCTGGACGATGAAGCGGTCAGCCGGAGAACGGCCGGTGCGGTGACCGGTCCTAACTACCAGCGAACCGTTGGCGGCCAGCTCACCCTCGCCACGGCGAATGGCCTCTTCGACCAGTTGCGCGGCGCTGATATCGGTGTACACGGCGGTATTGGCTTGCGTCATGTGGTTCCCCGTCGGCGAGAGGCCGAGTCCTCCAATCAAATATGTAGTGGGCTATGCGACCCGCTACAGCGAAAAAAGTGCGCCGGATTATGCCAGAGGATCTATGGCTTAGGCGAGATGACTGGACGTAAGGCAGACGATACGGGCGTTTCAGTCAGACCGGGCACCCGGCAGCGCGACTCAGGCGCGCGCTCGCCCGACGAATGGATAGCTGGAAATGACCATTTCGAATATCCGGGTCACGAGCGGAACGGCAAGCGCCAAGACGAGGCCAGACGGGCGCTGGCGGAGATATCCACAGGCCCGGGGGGCGCTACGACACACTACAAATTGGTAGGGGACTTATGAACTAGAAGCAGCGGCAAGCGGCAAGCGGCAAGCGGCAAGTTTCAAGCTGCAAGAGTTGCAGACGGCAGGCTCTTGCTCTTACTTGCGGCTTGTAGCTTGCCGCTTACAGCTGGCTGCTAAGCCCTCAATGCTTCGTGCTAGACGGAGCCGCGCTGCCGCCGCCGGCGAACAGCTGGGCCACGTCGGCGGCGTCGAAGCTGTAGCGCTGGTTGCAGAACTGGCAGTCGATCACCACCGTGCCGCCGTTCTCTTCCAGCAGGGCGTCGGCGTCGGCGTGGCCTAGGCTGACCAGGGCGTTGGCCGAGCGCTGGCGCGAGCAGCTGCAGCGGAAGCTGATGGCGAGGGGGTCGAACAGGCGCACCTGCTCCTCGTGGTAGAGGCGGTGCAGCACGGTTTCGTTGTCCAGGCTCAGCAGCTCTTCAGCGGTGAGGGTGTCGGCCAGGGCGGTGAGGTGCTGCCAGCTGGCGGCACGGGCTTCCGGGTCCTTGAGGCGGTCGGCCGGCAGGGCCTGGAGCAGCATGCCCCGGGCGTTGCGACCATCGGCGTTGAGCCAGAAGCGGGTCGGCAGCTGTTCGGAGTTGGCGAAGTAGGCCGAGAGGCTTTCCGCCAGGTTGGCGCCTTCCAGGCTGACGATGCCCTGGTAGCGCTGGCCCTGCTTGGGGTCCACGGTGAGGGTCAGCACGCCTTCGGGCATCAGCTCGTGCAGGCCGGCACCGGCCACCACCTGTTCGGCGTGGTAGCGGGCGATGCCGCGCAGTTCGCGGTCGCTGGAGCACTCCACCATCAGCAGCGGCACGGCGCCGGAAGAGCGCGCCTGGAGCACCAGCAGGCCGTCGAATTTCAGCGTGCCCACCAGCAGCGAGGCGGCGGCGAGCATTTCGCCGAGCAGCTGCGCCACCGGCTCCGGGTAGGGGTGCTTGGCCAGCACGTGGGCGTAGCTCTCGCCGAGGGAGGCCATTTCGCCGCGCACGTCGGTATCGTCGAAAAGGAAGCGCTGGGTGTTATCGGACATGACGGACTCGCTGCGTCTGGGGGCCTGCTCGGCCGAAAGGCTGGCGATTTTAGGTGCAAACCCCCGAGGCGACCAAGCGCCGGTTGTCTACCGGCCCCACGGCGGCTCAATCGTCGACGAAGTCACCGGCGCCGCCGCGCAGGTAGTGGATCTGCCGGCGCTGCTTCTTGGTCGGCCGGCCTTCGGTCTGCACGCCCAGGGCGCCGGCCTTGCGCATGGCGGCCGCCTCTTCGCGACGGCGCACGCTGTCGGCGGTCTCCTCATAGAGGGTCTGCGCCTCGGGCGCGCCACGGCGCACCACGGACAGCGCGCGGACCACCACCGTGCGCTCGTCGAAGCCGGTGCGGATCACGTACTCGTCACCGATGCGCGGCTCCTTGCCCGGCTTGCAGCGGTCGCCCCGGTGGTGGACCTTGCCGCCGTCGATGGCTTCCTTGGCCAGGGCGCGGGTCTTGTAGAAGCGCGCCGCCCACAGCCATTTGTCGAGGCGTACCTTGTCGTCGTCTTTGTCGCTCATGCCACGGTTTCCATGCTGGCAGGCTGCACTGGCTCGCAACCTGAAAATTTGCGTCCCGGGCGCACGCCGGGCCGGATGCAGTTGTCACAAGGGGCAACTAGAATGCCGACAACTTTAGCGGAAAGCCTGCATTGAAGACTTTCGACCAACTCTCCGTGATCGGCCTGCGTGAATGGATAGCCCTGCCGGAACTCGGCATGGTCGGCCTGCGCGCCAAGATCGACACCGGGGCCAGCACCTCCACCCTGCATGCCAGCGACATCGTGCCCTTCGAGCGCGACGGCGAGCGCTGGGTGCGCTTCACCGCGCACCTCGGCACGCTGGTGCAGAGGCGCCACCGCTGCGAAGCACAGGTGGTGTCGGTGAAGACCATCAAAAGCTCCAACGGCCAGGCCCAGAGCCGCTACGTGATCAGCACCACGGTCGCCCTGGGCGATCGCGCCTGGCCAATCGAGTTCACCCTGGCCTGCCGCAAGACCATGCGCTATCGCGTGCTGATCGGTTCCAAAGCCCTGGTGGACGGCCAACTGGTGGTCAACCCGGCCCTTAGCTACGTACAGGACAAGCCGACCCTACCGGCCTTCGACTCCCTTCCAGGTGCCCAATGAGAATTGCCGTTCTGTCGCGCAACCCGCGTCTGTATTCGACCCGTCGCCTGGTGGAGGCCGGCCAGCAGCGCGGGCATGAGATCCAGGTGATCGACACCCTGCGCGCCTACATGAACATCGCCAGCCACAAGCCGCAGATCCACTACCGGGGCCAGCCCCTGGAAGGCTTCGATGCGGTGATTCCGCGCATCGGCGCCTCGGTGACCTTCTACGGCTGCGCGGTGCTGCGCCAGTTCGAGATGATGGACGTGTTCCCGCTCAACGAATCGGTGGCCATCAGCCGCTCGCGGGACAAGCTGCGCTCCCTGCAACTGCTCTCGCGCAAGGGCATCGGCCTGCCGGTGACCGGCTTCGCCCACTCCCCCGACGACATCCCCGACCTGATCCGCATGGTCAACGGCGCCCCGCTGGTGATCAAGGTGCTGGAAGGCACCCAGGGCATAGGCGTGGTGCTGTGCGAAACGGAGAAGGCGGCGGAATCGGTGATCGAGGCCTTCATGGGCCTGAAGCAGAACATCATGGTGCAGGAATACATCCGCGAGGCCGGCGGCGCCGACATCCGCTGCTTCGTCGTGGGCGACAAGGTCATCGCCTCGATGAAGCGCCAGGCCAAGCCGGGCGAATTCCGCTCCAACCTGCACCGTGGCGGCAGCGCCAGCCTGATCAAGATCACCCCGGAAGAACGCATGACCGCCATCCGCGCCGCCAAGGTCATGGGCCTGTCGGTGGCCGGCGTCGACATCCTGCGCTCCAACCACGGTCCGCTGGTGATGGAAGTGAACTCCTCCCCCGGCCTGGAAGGCATCGAAGTGACCACCGGCAAGGACGTCGCCGGGATCATCATCGAGCACCTGGAAAAGCACGCCGGCCCCAATATGACCCGCACCAAGGGCAAGGGCTGAGCCCGTCCCGCCGGGTTTTACCCGACCTACCCGGTGCACTCCCGTAGGGCGGGTGAAACCCGCGAATCCCCAATCACCACCTGGCAACTGGGTGGACGTCGCTTTTCACGTCCACCAACGGGGTCGCACCCAGCACATTCCGCCATACGCCGAGCCCATCCAGCGCCCACACGAAAGCCGCCGGGTTTCACCCGACCTACAGGTGCATCAGGGGGTCGTTGCGCTGAAACAGGCTCCGCCCCCGGCCGGGAGCGGAGCCGCACCCATCAATGGGTGGTGGTTTCGCCGGCCGCTTTCTTCGCCAGGTAGTGGGCGAACAGCTGGTTGGCGTTGCCCAGGGAGATCAGGTGGGCGTAGATCCAGCCGAGGAAGCCGGATTTGTGCAGGTCCAGCACCTTGTCGTCGGAGAGGGCCAGGAAGCGCTCCTCGTCCACCGCCAGGAAGTCGCTGAGCACGAAGCTCTCGCCATTGCTGTGGCTGAGCTTGAGGCTGCGGGTGGAGAGCAGCTCCAGTTCGTTGAGCTTGTCGACGAAGCGGCGGGTGCGCTCCATCTCGGTGGTGAAGTTCTGCAGGAACTGGATCATCTCTTCGAGGAAGGGGCTGTTCTGGCCTTCTTCGTCGAACAGCTCGCGGCCTTCCTCCTCGTTCCAGCCCGAGTAGGCGGCGTCGAAGCAGACGGTGAAGTTCTCCGCGCTGTCCTGGGCCAGGACGAAGGGATAACGGCGCACGAAGGCCGGGATGTAGCAGTTTTCCTGCCACAGGTTGTTGGCGTCGACGTAGCCGTTGTGGCCGGCCTTCAGGCCCAGCAGCGCGATGGGCACGGCCTGGGCGCCCTCACCGATGAACACGATCGGGTAGTGGCGCGACGCCTGGAAGAACTCCAGGCCCGCCAGGGGCACCAGGTGGGTGCTGGAGGCGAATTCGCTGTTCTGGAGGCTGGCGAGTTTCAGCGAGCGGTGCTCCTCGCGGTTCAGCGCCTTGATTTCCTTGTACAGCAGCAGCGTGGTCATTACGTGGGTCTCCTGAGAAAAACGATTAACGGATGACGATCTGCGCCAGGACCTGTCCGCTGTCCTGATCGGGCACCACATCCTTGAGGGTATTGGCCGCCACCAGGCTGATGCTCAGGTGGCGACCCCAGTTGAAGTTAAGACCAGCGCCGACGCTTTGCAGGTCGACATCGGCGGTGCCCAGCTCCATGGCACGACCGTAGTCGAAGAATACGAACGGTTGCCACCGTTCATCGATATTCCAGTACGCCTCCAGGTTCAGGGTCATGCCCTGGGGCGAGGCGATCACGCCCGGGTCGTAGCCACGCACGCTGCTGATGCCACCGAACTGGTAGAGCAGCGTGGAGGGTAGCGTCTCGGTGTCGCTGGCGTACTGCCAGCCGAAGCGGCCCACCAGCTGGAAGCGCTCGCCCAGGTCACGGCTGGCGTAGGCGTTGCCGTTGAGCAGCTGGTAGCTGCCGCTCTCGCCGTTCACCTGGTTGTCGGTGTTGGCCTGGCGCAGGCGCTGTTCGTAGCGCAGGTACCAGGGCGCGGCGCGGTATTCCACCTGGCCCTTGAGCACCACTTCGTCGGCGCTGGTCTCGCTCAGGGTCAGGCCTTCGATGGTGGTTTCCGAGTTCTGGTGGCTGTAGCCGATGCCGCCCAGCAGCTGCCAGTGCTCGTCGACCCAGTAGGGGTGGTCGTAGCCCAGGCCGTAGGTCTGCGAATCACCCTCGATGTTCAGCGCCGCCAGCGGGCCGGTCTGGATCTCCAGGGTGTTGGCGCCGGCCTCGACGTAGACCACGCCGTTGTAGCGGTTCACCGGGCGGCTGTAGCGCAGGCTGCCGTACTGCGAACCGTCGGTGGCCACCACCACGGCGCTCAGGGCGTCGGCCACGCCGGTGGGCGAGAACCAGGTCAGGCTGCCGCCGTACTGCTCGCGGCCGGTGCCTTCGTTGCCGTAGTTGTTGAGGAACAGGCTCCACTGCAGCGGGTCCGGCTCGAAGGCCTGGAGGTCGACGCGGGTGGTGCCGAAGCTCTGCCCCGGCGCCAGACTGGCGCTGACCTGCGGGCCCGGCGTGGTGGCGTTGAAGCGCTGGATCGAGGTCATCAGCGCGGTGCTGTCGAGGGTCTGGCCCTTGCTCACCGCCAGGCGGTCCTCGTAGAAGGCTTCGTCCACGCTGCGCCGGTCCTGCCAGGCCATGCCGTCGACCTTGGCCTCCACCAGCACCACCTTGAGCACGCCGTCGTCCAGGTTCTGCGGGGCGATGATGGCCCGCGCGGTGAGCTGGCCCTGCTCTTCGTAATGGGCATTGACCTCGCGCAGCAGCGCGTTGAGGTCGGCGAAGCTGATGGGCCGGCCCACGTAGTTGCGGGCGATGCCTTCCAGGGTCTCCTTGGCCAGGAACACCGAGGCGTTGAAGCTCACCCCGCGCAGCTCGAAGCGCTCGCCCTGGGATTGCAGCACCTGCTCCTCGGGTGCCTCGCCGCGCAGGGCGGGTACCTCGATGCGCCGGGCGCGCTCGTCTTCCGTACGCTGGCGCTGGATGCGCTCGATCTGCTCGCGCTGCAGGCTCGGGTCCACCTGCCCGGGAATGCCTGCCGGCGGCAGGGTCGCCGCCTGCGCGCCACCGGCCAGGAGCAGCGCCAGGATCAGCGGCTGCCGGGAGTAAACGCGGAACCCGTGGCCCGCCTTGTTCAGAGAGACCACTTGGTTACCTCGTCCTTATCGTCCTGCTCGCTGTGCTGGCTGAACTGCGGCTGCGGCTCGTCGTCCAGGTTCATCACGGTGTTGACGCCGCCGGTGCTGAACTTCGGCAGCGGCGCGGCGTTCGGCGGCACCGGCACCGCGTTGTGGATCACCGACTCCAGGCGCTTCTGCACCAGGCCGTTGGACAGGTGCTGCTCGCTGTAGCGGGCGGCGCTGATGCCCTGGTAGAGCACGCCGGTGTCGGCTGCGTTCTCGGCATGGGTTTCGCTGAAGTTGGTCACCAGCACCTGGTGGGTGGTCTTGCGGTGCACCACGTAGGCGCTGGTGTTGCTCACCAGGCCGTCCTGCTTCAGCTGGAAGGCCTTGTCCAGCTCGTAGAGCTGCACGTCGGCCAGCGGCTGGTAGGCCGGGGTCAGGTTGTCCATCAGCACGGCGGCCTGGGCGGTGTACAGCTTGAGCAGGTCGACGCCTTCGGCATCCTTGATGTCCACGCGCTGGCCGGTGGTGGTCAGGGTGCTGTCCACCGCGTAGAGGCGCGGCATCAGGATGTCGGCAGCATCCAGCACGCTGACGAAACGCTTGGCGTAGCGGTCGCCGGCGCCTTCCACCCACAGGTTCAGCTGGCCGCTGCCGGTGTGGCGCCCGTACAGCTCCATGTCGACGCCGTGCAGGTCGGCGGACTGGCCGATGGCGGCATTGGCGACGCGCACCAGGTTGCCGGACCACAGGCTCAGCTTCGGCGCGGTGGCGCTGTCCAGGTAGATGCCCGCATCGCTGGCCACGCCGTTGCGCCAGCCCGCCTTGACCACCGCACCCTGGTCGGCGCTGAGCACGCGGCCACGGGTATCGGTGTAGCTGTCCAGCAGCGCCTGGCCCTGAGCCAGCAGGCGGTCGAAGAAGATGCTGTCGTCGGCGTGCCATTGCTGGTAGCCGCCGCTCTGGCTGGTGCCGCTGACGCGGATCAGGCCACGGGCCAGCAGGTCGATATCGCCGCTGGCGGCCATGGCGTCCAGGCGCAGGCTGTGGCCCTCGGCCTCGATATCGCCGGCCGCCACGCGGATCAGCGGGCTGGTGATGTCGTTGCCGGCCTTGAGGATCACATTGCCGGTCAGCAGGTTGCCGTTCAGATCCAAGCCGGTGGTGACGATGCCGCCACCCACCTTGATGCTGTCGGCCGCCTGCCAGTTCTGGTAGCCGCCGCTCTGGCTGGTGCCGCTGGCGTCGATCAGGCCGCGAGCGACCAGGTCGACCACGCCGCTGGTGGTCATGTCGCCCAGTTTCAGGCTGTGGCCCTGTACGTCCAGATCACCGGCTGCCACCTGGATCAGCGGGCTGCTGATGTCGTTGCTGGCGCTCAGCACCACGTCGCCAACCAGCCGGTTGCCGTCGAGGTCCAGGCCGGTGGTGACGATGCCGCCACCGACCTTGATGCTGTCGGCCGCCTGCCAGTGCTGGTAACCGCCGCTCTGGCTGATGCCAGTGACGTCGATCAGGCCGCGGGCGACCAGGTCGACCACGCCGCTGGTGGTCATATCGCCCAGCTTCAGGCTGTGGCCTTCGACGTCGAGGTTGCCGGCGGCGACGCTGATCAGCGGGGTGACGATGTCGCCCGAGGCGCTCAGTACCACGTCGCCGGCCAGCACTTCGCCGTTGTAGGGCACGGCGGTGGAGAGGATGCCGCCACCCACGTTGAGGTCGCCGTCGCGGGCGGTGAGGACGATCTTGCCGCCGCCGGTGACGGTCTCGTCGATGTTGATCGACTTGCCCGACTCGATGCTGATGTGGCGGCCCGCGGTGACGCCCTTCAGGTGCACCTTGCCGGCGATCAGGAAGGTCAGGTCGCGGCCCGCTTCGGCGTAGCCGCTCACGTCCAGGTCACCACCGACGCCGACCACCAGGTCGCGGCCGGCCTTCAGCGAGTAGGTGCCGCCGAACTTCACGGTGGGCATCGACAGGTCGCCGTTGGCGATGATCGAGACGTCGCGCTTGGCTTCCACCAGCAGGCCGGTGATATCGCCATTGCCATCGGCCAGCAGGCCGGTGCTCTGCAGGAACACGTCCTCGTCGAGGCTCTGCACCTTGCCGAAGAACAGGTTGCGGCCCTTGAGGCTGACCAGCTTGTCGGCCACGGCGTTGCCGCCGAACACATCGCCATCGGTCTCGACGGTGATGTTCTCGTCCGAACCCAGGTGCACCGGGACCAGCACGGTGGGGTCGTTCGGGTCGGCCAGCTTGCCGAAGCGGATGGTGCCCAGGGAACCGGCCACGGTCTTCAGGCTGAGATCGCCGCCGGCGATGCCGGTGAAGATCGTCAGGTTGCCGTTGGTCAGCGCGGTGAGGGTGGTGGTGGCGCTGACAGTGCCCAGATCGGCGCTGGCGGAAACCAGGTCCACGTCCTTGAGGCGGCTGTGCAGCTCGTCGGCAGCGAACAGCTTCGCGGCCTTGAGCGACAGGCGGCCGGTGGTGCTGTCCAGGCTGCCCAGGTCGGCGCTGCCGACATCGAAGCGGGCATCGCCATTGACCACGGCCTTGCCACCGGTCCAGTCGCCGGGGCCGGTGACGTCGAGGGTGCCGCCGATGGCCAGCTCGTTGTACTTCAGCGCGGTGCCGGCCAGGCCGGTGTGGGTCAGTTCGGCGTTGCCGCTGGCCTTGGCCAGGCCGAGGCCCAGGGCGCCCTTGACCTTGAGGTCGAGGTCGCCGGTGACGTCCAGCGTGCCGATGGCCGAGCCGCTGCCCAGCACCAGGTCGGCGTTGCCGCCGGAGGTGAGCGAGGTCGCCTTGAGGTCGCCGCTGAGGCCGATATCGCTGGTGCCGGTGACCTCGGCGGTGCCGAGGGTGGCATCGGTGCCGCGCAGCTTCAGGGTGCTGCGGCCGGTCAGCTCGTCCAGGGTCAGGACGTGCTTCAGGTCCAGGTCCACCAGGCCGGTGATGTCGGCCTTGCCCACATGGCTGCTGCCCAGGGCGGAGGTGCCGCCCACCAGGACCCAGCTACCGCCGGCCTTGAGCGAATCCATGTCGAGGTTGCCGGCGACGGTCTGCTTGGCGTTGCCGGTTACCTCCACAGAGCCGATATCGGCGCTGGCTGCGTTCATGTCCCAACCCGACTTGCCGGTGAGGCTGTCGAGTTCGAGGTTGCCGCTGAGGGTCATGCCCACTTGGCCCTGGGCATCGATGCTGCCGATGTCGGCGCTAGTGCCCTTGAGGGTCACGGCGTTGCCGGCGATCAGCTCATCCAGCTTCAGCGCATGCTTCAGGTCGAGATTGACGATGCCGAGGACGTCGGCCTTCTTCACCAGGCTGCTGTCCAGGCCGGAGGTGCCGCCGTTCAGGGTCCAGCTGCCGCTGGCGGTGAGCGAATCCATCTCCAGCGCGTCGGCGATGGTCTGCTTGACGTTGCCGGTGATACCGGCGGTGCCGATATCGGCGCTGCCCGCCTTCAGCTCCCAGCCGACCTTGCCGGTCAGGCTGTCCAGCTCCAGCTGGCCGCTGAGGTTCATGTCCACCAGGCCGTCGGCGGTGAGGCTGCCGATATCGGCGCGAGTGCCGTCGAGGTTGAAGGTGCCCTTGCCCACCAGGCTGCCCAGGGTCAGGGCACCGGTCAGGTCGAGGTCGGTGGCGCCGTCGATGCCGGCGCGGGTGACGTCGGCCTTGACCGCCTTGAGGTTCCAGTGGCCGCCCACGTCCAGTTGGCCCAGCAGCAGGTCGCCGCCCAGGGTCATGTCGACGTTGCCGTCGATAGCCACGCTGCCGATGTTGGCGCTGGCCGCCTTCAGGCTCCACAGGCCATGGCTGGCGTTGACGGTGGTGGCCGAGAAGGCGCCGCCGATGTCCACCAGCAGGTCGCCCTGCTCGCTGGTCAGCTCGCCCAGGGCCAGGCTCACGCCGGCGCCGGAGGCGTCGACGGCGTTGCGCGCCTTGAGGGTGCCGATGTCCAGCGCACCGGTGCCGACCAGCTTGGCCTTGCCCTGCTCGCTCTGCACCTTGGCCAGCGTGACGTTGCCCAGGGTGTTGAGCAGCAGGTCGCCCTGGCTGACCAGGTGACCGGAGGTGACGCCACCGACCAGGTCGAGGAACAGCTTGCCCTTGGCGTCGACCTGCACGTCCTTGCCCGCGACCTTGGCGTGGCGGGTGCTCAGGCCGATGTCGCCGAGGGTGCTGGCGAGTGCCACGTTGTCGGCGCTCCACAGCACGCCGTTGGCGTTGCCCTGCAGGGTGCCGGCCTCGATGTCCAGGTCCTTGGCGCTCAGGGCGCCGAGGCTGGCGAGGTTGGCGATGGAGGCGTCCAGGGTGCCGCTGGCGGTGACCTGCTTGCCGGCGTCCATGGTCCAGTCGTGGCTGATGTCCAGCAGCGCCGAGCCCAGGGTCCAGTCGCCGCTCTGCACCAGGTTGTTGACCTGGGCGATGCTCAGCAGGCCGTCGACATCGGCCAGGCGCAGGCGCAGCGTGCCCTTGGCCGGGTTGGCGCCCTGCATGGCGCCGATGTAGGCGTCGCCGCCCACGTCGAGGTCGATCTCGTCGGTCTGGCTGTTGAGCTGCACGCGGTGGCTGGCGTCGCCGACGTTGCCACCGACCTTGAGCAGGATGTCGCCGCCGGCCAGCAGGTGCTCGCCGTAGAGGCCGACGCCGCTCAGGTTGCCGCCGACGTTGAGGGTCAGCGGGCCGTTGCCGGTGGTCAGGCGCTGGATGCTGAGGTTGCCGGCCTGGGTCAGGTTGATGGCCTTGGCCGCGCGGGCGGTGAGCTCGCCGGTGACGTCGATGTTGAGGCTGGCCTTGCCGCCGATGGAACCACCGGAAGATTCCAGCACCACGTCGCTGCCGCGTACCACCACCGCACTGCCACGGGCGCTCTCGATGTTGCCATCGGTCTTGATGCGCACGGTGTCGCCCTGGACGTTGTAGATGTTCAGGTCCTGGGTGCCGCCCAGGTAGACGTCGCTGCTGGCGGTGACGTTGATGTTGCCCGAGGCGACGATGTTGATGTCGTCGCGCTGGACGATGCGCAGCTTGTTGGGGTTGCTGGCGTCGTCGACGTAGATGTCGTCCAGCTCGGCGCCGCCGAGGGCCGCGAGCTGTGCCGGGGTGAGGTTGGCCACGCCCTGGTTGAGGTCGACGGTGACGTCGTTGGCCAGCACCTTGCCGACGCGCTTGGCGTCGAGGGTGATGTTGGCGCCCTGGATGTTGACCTTCTCGATCTTCACCTGGGTGTCGGTGCCACGGTTCACCAGCGCCGAGGACAGCGAGTAGCGCAGCTGCTCCTCGCTCCACTTGGCGGTCTTGTCCAGGGCGTTCTGGTCCTGGGTGGACAGCGCGTACTGGTAGTTGGCGTCGTAGGCGGCGCCGCCGAACTGCTCGTGCAGGGCCAGGTAGTCGGCCTCGGCACGGGCCTGCTCGGTGGCGATCTGCGCGTCGCTCAGGCCCAGGCCCTTGAGCTGGGCCACCTGGGCCTGGCTGAAGGCCACCTGGTCCAGGTCGAAGACCTGGCCGTCGCGCAGCTGCCAGTAGCGTGCGTAGCTGGCCTGGCCGGCCTTGAGCATCTGCGCCTTCTGTTCGGCCAGGGCGGCATCGGCTTCGGCGCCGGTGAGGCCCATTTCGGTCCACAGGGCACGCAGCTTGGCCAGGTCGCGCTCGTCGTAGGAGAGCGAGGTGTTGCCGTCCAGCAGGTCGCCATTGACCACCTTCAGGTGCACGTCGCCACCGGTGATCACCTGGTCCACCGACAGGTCGCCGCTCACCTCGTTGAGGAACACGCCGCCCACGGACTGGGCGTTGAGGCTGGGGGCCGAGCTGGTGATGGCGCCGTTGTCGGTGTTGGTGTCGATGTTCACCAGGGCCCCGGCGGCACCGATGGCGCCGTGGGTGGAAGTCAGGCTGATGCCGTGGCCGCGCAGCACCGCACCGTTGGCGGTGGTGATGTTGCCCTGGGCCTTGAGGCTGAGGTTGCCGGCCAGCGCTTCCAGGCGGCTGATGTTCAGGCCGCCGTTGATGCCGGCGATGTTGATGTCACCCTTCAGCGACTTGGCCGACAGCAGGTTGCCCACCTGCACGCGCAGGGCCTGGGCGCTGCTGCCGATGCCGGTGCCGGCGTCCAGGGTCAGGTTCTTCGCCTGCACCACCGCGCCGGCGGCACCCTGGGTCAGGGAGCCGCTGGTGTTGATCTTGGTGTCGCCGTTCTGGTTGAACAGCGAGCCCAGCAGCACCACGTTGCCTTTCGAGTTGACGTCGATCAGGCCGCTGTCATAGCCGATGAAGCCGATGTTGATGGCATTGTCCGCCGCCACGGTGTAGCGGTTGATGACCTTCTGGCCCTTGGCGGTGACCGTCTGCATCCAGCTGCGCTTGACCTGGCACCAGAGGAACCACTTCTCGCAACTGGTCCAGCTGCTGCTCTCGGTGTTGGAGTCGCCGGTGTCCTTGATCTCGGTTTCCTTCTTGATCACGCCGCCGGCCAGGCCACCGCTGGTGCCCATGTACTCGGCGCCGTCGATCGGGCGCTCGGCACTGGTCTTGGTGGAGGTGGAGTAGAGGTTGCCCTCGCCGACCTTGAAGGCGCCCCAGAAGCTGTCCTTGTAGTAGACGTTGGTGGTGGTGGCGGTGCGGTCCGCGCCGCCGAGCCAGACGTAGGAGCGGCCGCTCACCGGGGTGTAGGTGGCGGTGCGGCCGTCGCCAATGCGCACGTTGGCCTGGGTCAGCACGTTATTGCTGTAGCCCTGGCGCAGCATCACGTTGTACAGGCCGGTGGCGGTGTTGAAGTCGCGGGTGTAGATGGACGACCAGACGTACTCGTTGCCCGCGACGTCGCGGCGCACATCGTTGATGCGCAGGGTGCCTTCGGTGCCGCTGCCCAGGTCGATCTGGTTGAGGCCGATCTGGTAGTTGCTGGTGTTCTTCACCTGCACCTGGCTGTAGCCGTCCAGCACGTTCAGCTGGCCGTTGCCGGTGCTCATGATGTAGCCGGTGAGCTCCATGTAGCCGCCGGCCACGTCCACCGAGTCGAGCACGATGCTGCGGGTGGCGAAGTCGTAGCCGTAGCCCAGCTCGCCGGTACGCAGGTTGCGCGCCTTGAGCTGCAGGAAGGACGGCCCCTTCTTCGCATCGTAGGCCGCCTGGCCGGCAGCGATGATGGCGTCCAGCGCGGTGCTGGCGTCGATGGTGGCGGTCCAGAAGGGCACGCCGCTCTGCACCAGGCCGTTGATGTTCAGGTACTGGGCGCTGATCACCACGTTGTTGCCGGCCACCACGCCGGAGCCGGCCGCCGGGCCGGTGGTCTTGGTACCGTCGTTGTTACCGGGGGCCGCCGGGTCGCCGCCGACATGGAAGAACGGGTCGGCGGAGTTGAGCACGAAGTCGCGCCCGGCGCTGATGGCCAGCGTCTTGCCGCGGATGTCGGAGTTGGCGTAGATGCTGCCGAACTCGGCCTTGACCGTAACCAGGCCGCGCTGGTTGAAGATGCGCCCGGCGATATAGATGTCCGGCGCCGGTGCGCGCAGGCCGTCCTGGCCGGTGACGCCTTTGGACGGGTCGTAGTTGTTGACCACGGTGATGACCGGGTCCGGCGAGTTGCCCGAGACGGTGATCGCCGAGAAGTTGGCCTGGCCCTTGTAGCCGGTGGCGTTGGCGCCGTTGATCGCCGAGGCGGTGCTCAGCGAGGCATCGTTGAACAGCAGCTGGCCGCCTTCGCGGTACGGCACTTCCAGGCCAAGGATGCGCAGGAAGGCCGAGCTGTCGTTGGTCACGGTAATGGCCGCGTCGCCCGGGGCGTTGAGCTTGCCAGCACCGACCAGGGCGTCGCCGGTGACGAAGACGTTGCCCGGCTTGGCCAGAATCGGGTCCAGCTCGAAGATCCAGATGCTCTGGTCGCGGGCCAGGCTGGCGCCACCGGCGCTGCTGCCGCCCATCTCGGTGTAGAGCTTGTCCAGCGCCTTGCGCAGCACGGTCTGCTCGGCGGTCATGGCGGTGCGCTCGACCGCGGAGAGGCCGTAGTTGGCGAGCTGCTTGTCCAGCTCGGCCAGGCGCTTGGTGATGAACTGCGAGTAGACGCCCTCCACCAGGCGGTAGGTGATGTTGCTGTCACTGGTGGTCACCTTCGGCTTCACCACCAGGGTGTCGCTGTCGGCGATGTTCATCGCGGCGATCTCGGCCAGGGTCTTCTTCACCCCGTTGACCCAGTACTCCAGGCCCTCGATGTGCACCGAGCGCTTGTTGTAGTAGCCGGAATTCAGGGCGCCATCGACTTTCACCACGCTGGTGGAGGTGTTGGTGGCGCTGCCGGATTCGATCTCCACCGACAGGCCGAGCGCGCTCAGGGCCTCGGTGTAGAGGTCCTTGGCCACGCCTTTGCCCAGCAGGTTGCCGTAGCCCTTGTCGGCGTAGGCGTAGATATCGCCAACGCTGTTCACCTGGGCGCCGCCGGCGACATTGATGTCGCTGGTGCGCACATAGGCGGCATCGGCGTTGGGCTTGGTGGAAACCGGGAAGGCGGTGTTGTTCCACAGGTCGGTGCGCGCGGTCAGGGTCGCCTGGCTGGACTTGCCGGCGGCGCTGCGGCCGGCGTACAGGCGGATGTCGCCGTAGCCCAGCAGGGTGGAGTTCTTGGCGATGTCGACGTCGTAGTCGGCGATGACCTTGGCCAGGGTCGAGCCCTGGGCGGCACCGGCCAGGCCCCAGGTCTTGGCGGTGACGGCGGTGTCGATCAGGTAGTCGCCGCTGCCGCTGAGGACGATGTCGCCGATGCTCGACAGGTCGGCGCTCTCGCCGATGGCGACGCCGGCCTTGCTCTGCTTGACGTTGACCTGGGACTTGGCCAGGGCGATGGAGATGGCGCCGCCGCTGTCCAGGCGCACCTTGTCGTAGGCGGTGACCTGGTTGTAGGCGCTGACCAGCAGGTTGACCGGCACGCGGAAGTCGCCGATCAGGTGCAGGTAGGCACTGGCACCCACCAGGGCGTTGGTGTTCAGCGACAGGGTGGAGACGCTCTGCGCCGCCGCCGCGTCGACCACGCCGCCGGAACCGGAGCGCACGTTGTAATCGCTGCTCTGGGCCTTGGTCACCAGGGCCTTGGCGCTCTGCTCGTAGGCGTAGGTTTCCAGGCGCGAGCCACCGGCCAGCTCGCTGGTGGTGGTCAGGGTCAGGTCGTTCTGCGCATGGGCGCCGCTGGCGCCGACCAGGGAGGCGTTGACGCTGTCGACGAAGGCGTTGAACACGGACTGGTGCAGGGCCGCCAGCTCGACGGCCTTGAACAGCGCGTTGCGGTTGCTGCTGTCATCGGCGCCACGGGCATAGAGCCTGGCCTTGGTGGTGCCGGTGTCGCCGGTGATGGCCACCGAGGCGGCGCCGCTGATCAGGCCGCCCTGGCCGGCGGTGGCGCGGGCCAGGTTGTCGACCACGGCGGTAGCGCCGACTTTCAGGGTGCCCGAGGCGCCGGCGAAGCGGCCGCCCACCAGGGCCTGGGTCGAGGTGGTGGAGGTGGCCTTGGCGACGCTGGCGCCCAGGGTCAGCAGGCCGGCGGCATAGCCTTCGACGCCGGCGCGCTGGCGCACGTCGGTGGCGGCCTGGAAGCTCCAGGTGCCGTCGTTGGAAAGGCCGGTGAACAGGCTGCTGTCGGCGCTCTCCAGCAGCGCGGTGCTGCCGTTGCGCGCGGTGGCGACCACGGCGTTGGCCGACAGGCCGATACCGCCGCTGACGCCGACGCCCTTGATGTTCAGGGTGTCGTTGTCGCCGCTGCGGGTGATCTGCGCAGCCAGGCTGGCGCTCTTCGCCTTCAGCTGGCTGTTGGCGGCCAGGCTCAGGCGCGCGGTGGCGTCGGCGATGGCATCGATTACCGTGGCACCGGCGCTGAAGGCGCCGCCCAGGGCGACGCCGAGGCTTTCCGCCTTGACCTGCGGGGTGGCGCGGGCGCTGAGGTTGATGGCATTGCCGGCCAGCAGCTTGGCGCCGTTGCCGACGTCGAGGGTGGCGCTGCTGGCGTCACGGGCCACCAGCACGCTGGCGTTGAGGCCGACGGCCAGGCCACCGGCGGCACCCTGGGCCTTGAGGGCCACCGGGCCCTGGGAGGCGCTGCCGAGGGTGATGTCGCTGCCGGTGAGGGTCGCGCCGGGGGACACCAGCAGGGAAACCTGGCTGTCGTGCTGGGCCACGCCCAGCACCAGGCCGGCGGCGGTGCCACCGGCGGCGGCCACGCCCAGGGCCTGCACGTCGAGGCCCTGGCTGTCGCTGGCCTGGCCTTTCAGCTCGCCCGTGGTGGTGATGGTGCCACCCAGGGTGGTGCCCACCAGGTTGTTCATCACCGCCACGCCGACGGCGGCACCGAGGCCGACGCCCAGGCCGGCGGTGCCGGCGATGGCTTGTACGTTGACCGCAGTCTTGCCGTCCAGGCCCAGGGCCGCGGACTTCAGGTCGAGGCTGGCGGCCTTGAGGCTGCCGCCGAGGATTTCCGCCGCCACGCGGGCGTTGGACAGGGTGTAGGCGATGCCGGCACCGAAGGCGGTACCACCGGCCATGACGCTGCCGGCGAGGTTGCTGGAATACAGCTTGTCGGTGGCGGCGATGGTGGCCGCGCCATTGGCGTCCACGCTGCTGCCACTGACCCGGGCGACGGTTTCCTGCTTGTAGGCGGTGTTGGTCTTGAGGCGGTCCTTGACCTTGGCGCTGGTGGTGGCCTGGTCGAGGCGCGCGGTCTCGTCCGTGCTGCTGGTGTTGCTGACCACCGCACGCTCGCCGCTGGTGTCGAGGCTCTGGTAGGTCAGCGCGGTGTTGCTGCGGGTGGCGCTCTTGTCCACCAGGGAAAGGGTGCCGTTGCCGTTGTTGTCCAGCTCGTCCAGCGGGTTGCTGCCCTGCTGGGTGAGGGTGCCGGAGCCCAGCAGCAGCAGGCCGATGCTGCCGCCCAGGGCGGAGCTGCCGGAGAGACCGCCGGTGACGCTGATCAGGCGCGCATCCACTTCACGCAGGGCGTCGATCTTCAGGGCGCCGCTGAGCCAGGCGGTGCTGTCGTTGAGTTGCGCGCGGGTGGCGCTGTTGGCCACCAGCACATCGGCAGTGGCGCCGTAGGCGGAACCGCCGACGGCCACGGAGCCGCCGGTGAGCTTGGCGTCGAGGCGGTCCTTGGCGGTGATGCTCAGGCTGCCAGCGCGGGCGCCCGAGCTGCCGAATTCGCTGCGGCTGGCCCCGGCTTCGGTGGTGTTCTCCAGCATCACCACGTTGATCGAGCCCGCCGCGCCGACGCCGCCACCGGCCGCGCTGACCGACTGGCTGGAGACGCTGGTGGTGCTCTGGGCGTCGATGCCGATGGCACCGCTGGTGGTGACCTTGGTGGTCCCGGTGCCCGTGCCGGTGGCGGCATCGCCGACCCATGCACGCACGGTGGAGAGGTTGCTGGCGTAGGCCACGCCGGCACCCAGGGCACCGGCGCCGCCTGCGCCCACATAGAGGTTGGGCGACAGGCGATTGACCGCCGAGGCGGCGACCTTGAGGCTGCCCACGTTGAGGCTGCTGGCCTTCTCGATCAGCGCCTGGGTGCTGCCCTTGAGGTTGAGCACGCTGGTGGTGGCGGCCACGCCGGTGATGCCGCCACCGATGGTGGTGAGCACGCTGCTGGCGGCCTGGGTGGAATTGGCGCGTACCGATGTCTCGCCCTTGCTGGCGAGGGTGACGTTGCTCAGGCGCGCCTTGACGTCGCGGCTGAACACCGCAGTGTCGACGTTGGCGGCCACGGAGGTGATGCCCACGCCCGCGGCGATGCCCACCAGGCCGCCCAGGCCGAAGGCATGGCTGGAGGCGCCGACGCTGACCTGCTGGGCCGCGTTGGCATTGGCGTTGCCACCGTCCTGGTTGATCTTGGCGTCTTCGATATAGGCCTGGGTGGAGCCCGAGACCAGGCCGGTGTTGCTGAGCAGGGTGACGGCGGCGCTGGCGATCGGCTCGACGCTGATGGCCGCGGCGGCGCTGAGCTGGCCCAGCTGCTGCAGGGAGCTGGCGCGTACGGCCAGGCCATGCACGGTCTCGCGGCCGGTGCGCAGGTCGGCCACCGGGTTGAACTGCTTGGGATCGGTCCAGGCGCCGACATCCGGCGCGTTCTCCAATACGCCGTTGTCCACCGACAGGCCGTTGCTGCCGTTGCCCCGGGCGTCGACCTTGGTGGCCGTACCGGTGATGGCGGCGGTGGTGGTGTTTTCCAGCTGGTTGACCGTGACCAGGCCGGAAACCGCGGCGTTGCCGCCCCCGGCGACCACGGCGGCGTAGGACTGCACCACATCGCGGCTGGAGGCGAGCACGCCGACGTCCTCGTCGGCCTTGACCAGGGCACCGCCGCTGATCAGCGACTTCACCGCGGTGGTCAGCAGGTTGCTGGCGACACCGGCGGAGACCGTCACCGCGCCGGAAACCCCGGCGGAGATGGACGCCGAGCGGATGCGCGCATCGGAATCCGCCTGCACCAGCAGTTGCTTGAGCGACCAGGCACTGGCGTCACGGTTACCCGAGAGGCGTGCTTCGATCTGGTTGCCGATGCGGTTGATGGCCGTGGCCACGCCCACCGCTACCGAGCCCGCGCCCACGGCGCCACCGGCCAGGGAGTTGATGCTGGAGTCGTCCTTGGCACTGATGTTGAGGTTGCTAGCGCTGCCCTTGCTGTTATCGATGGCCGCAGTGGTCACCGCGTTGATGCTGTTGGTGGTGTTGGAGAACACCGCTGCGCCGGTGCCCGCCCCGGCGCCGCTGAGGGCCAGGGTGTCGATCACACCGGTGGTCAGCGCCGAGACCTTGATGCTGGTGAAGGCGGCGTTGGCGTCCAGGCTCAGGCTGCTGTTTTCCACCAGCGCCTTGCGTTCCTGGGTGATCTGGGTGACCGCCACGGCGCCCGCACCGGCTCCGGTGCCCGCGCCCTGTACGTTGCCGGCCAGGGTCTTGACCGTGGCCGTGCCGTCTTCCACCAGCACGTTGACGGTGTCGGCGCCGCTGAGGGTGACGCCGCTGAGGGTGGCCAGGTCCTTGCCGCTGAGCAGGTTGACCGCCACCGAGGCACCGACGGCGGCATTGGCGGCGCCACCGGCGCCCACGGCGGCCGAGCGCACGGCCATGGAGCCGTTGGTCTTGACGTTGAGGGTATCGGCCAGGGTCAGGGTGCTGGTGCCGATGCGCGCCTCGCGGGTCACGCTGACCAGGCTGTTGGCATCGGCCGCGCCGACCGCCAGGCCGCCGCTGCCGGTCACCGTGACCGCCAGGGCGTTGATGGTGCGATCGCCCTCCACCAGCACGTCGAGGCCGTTGGCGCCGAGGGTGCTGCCGACGATGGTGGCGCGGTCGGTGCCCTTGAGCACGCTGGTGGTCACCGCGCCATTGGCGGCCAGGTCCCCGGCGCCACCGGCGGTGACGGCGAGGGTGTTGATTTCCTGGTCGGCGGCGACCCGTACCTGTGCCTGGTCGAAGCCGCTGACGCTGGAGCCGGTGATCTGCGCGGTGCGGTCGGCGTTGATCACGTTGACCGCCGAGGCCGCGCCGAAGGAACCGGTGCCGCCGTAGGTCACGGCGCCGGCCAGGGAGCCGATGGTCAGGCCGTTGCTGGTGCTGGCCTGGACATTGAGGTCGGCACCGCCCGTCTGGGTCACGGTGCTGTTCTCGATGGCGGCGTAGTCCTTGCCCTGGATCAGGTTGTTCACCGACGAGATGTTGATCCCGCCCGTGCTGGCGCCGGAGGCGCCCACGGCGATGCCGTAGATCTCGCCGTCGAGGCCGGTCTGGATGTCCAGGTCGCCGCTGAGGTTGACCGTGCTGTTGGTCAGCGCGGCGCTGCGGGTGCCGCTCAGCTGGTTGTAGGCGAAGGCGGCGCCGATGGCCGCGCCCTTGTCGGCCAGGGCGATGTTGCCCGCCGCGGACCAGATGCTGTTGCTCAGGCCCGGCTGGGTGGAATGGATGTTCAGCGCCTTGCCGGTGAAGTTGCTCTGGTTGAGCAGCGCGTTGGTGGTGCCGGCGATGCGGTTGTAGCTGACCGAGCCGGTCAGCGCGGCGGAACCGGAACCGGCGGCGCCGGCCACGGATACGCTGCGGATCTGGCTTTCCTGGGCCGCGATGATGCCGGCGGTGCCGTCCAGGGTGGCGGTGACATAGGCCATCTGCGCCAGCACGGTCTGCTCGATGTCGGTGATCGCCACGGCGCCACCGGTGGCGCCCTTGCCACCGAAGGCGATGGCACCGGCCAGGGAGTAGTAGCCGCCAGCCTTCTGCGCGCTGAGGTCGAGGGTCTTGGCCTTGACGGTCAGTGGCGCGCCGGCGGTGCCGAGGATCTGCGCGGTGACGGTGCCACGGTCGATCACCGCGGTGCCGGAACCCAGCGACGCGTCCTTGCCCGAGCCGGCCACGCCGACGGCGGCGGCCAGTGTTTCGGTGGCGTTGTAGGCCTCGACCTTGAGGGCGCCGGACAGGTCGGTGGTGACGTTGGCCATGCTCGCCAGGTAGTCGCTGCCGGCGTAGATCAGGCCGAAGGCGGCGCCACCGGCGCTCTTGCTGCCGATGGCCACGGAGCCGGCGACGCCCAGCACCGCTTCGCCGGAGACCTTGCCGTCGAACAGGTTGGTGGTGGTGCCGTCGTACTGGCCGTCACCGTTGGCATCACTGCCGTCGCTGGTGGTGGCCTTGGCGTCGATGCTCGCCAGGCTGTCTTCGTAGCCCAGGTCGGCGCCGGCCAGGGTGCCGGCGGCGTTGCTGTCGAACTTGCTGTCCAGGTCGGTGAGGTCGGAGACGCTGCGCGCCTGCAGGTTGACCGAGCCGCCGGTGAGGCTGGACTTGACCAGGCTGCCACCGTTGGGCGTGTAGCCGTCGACGCGCGCCTTGACCTGGTTGTCCAGGTAGGCGCCAAACAGCGAGGCGGCACCCGCCTCGCCCGAGGTGCCGGCCACGCCGAGGGCGGCCACCAGCACCTGGCTGGCGCTGTAGGCGCCGACGTCCAGGCTGGCGAACTTGCTGGCGGTGCTGCCCAGCCATTCGGCACTGATGGTGTTGGCCAGTGCCGCCAGGGTCACGGACGCGCCATAGGCGCTGCCGTTGGCCCCCTTGGCGCCGGCGAAGGCGCCGCCGCCGATCAGCGAGCGGGTGCGGTCGTAGGCCAGCACCTGGAGGATGCCGGGCGCGGCCTGGCGGCCGGTCACGGTGCTGTTCACCACCCGTGCCTGGGTGGTGTTGGCGAACTGCGCGTAGGACGCGGAGATGGCCTTGGAGTCGTTGGACTGCGAGCCGGAGGTGGCCACGGCCAGGCCCAGGCCCATGGCGATCAGGTCGCCGTCGGTGGCGGCGTAGACCTTGAGCAGGTCGTTGTTGTTGAGGGTGGCGTTGGCCACCTCGGCGGTGGTGACGTTGCCCAGCAGGTTCACCGCGATGGCGCCGGACAGCGCCGAGCTGGTCTGCGACTGGTTGCCGTTCTTCGCCAGGGTGATGGCGCCGGCCCCGGAGCCGCTGAGCTGGTGGGTCTGGTTCAGCGCCAGCACCGACACCTTGCTGCCCTTCTTGGTGGGGTCGCGCGGGTCGAGGACGACGTCGGCCACGCGGGCCTGGGTGCGCTGGCGCGAGACGTTGACGCTGGCGGAACCGGCCACGGCCAGCGACGACTCGGGGATGTTGCCGGTGCGGGTCGGGTCGCTGTCCAGCAGGTTCTTCATCTGGTTCCACTTGGCCTTGAGCTCGGCGGCGACGTTGCTCAGGCCCAGGGTGATGGATTCCGTCAGGCTGGTGGCCTTGCTCAGGGCGCCGCCGGCGGCGTCCTGGTTGGCGGTGGCGGCGTCCTGCTTCTCCTTGTCGGTTCGGGCTACCGCGCCGGCCAGGGAGAAGGCACCGCTCTGGCCGCTGGAGAGCGCCTGGATGTCCAGCTCGTCCACGTTCCAGGTGGACTTCAGCCCCAGCACGCCCGCGCCGCCCAGGGCGCGCCACTGGCGGTTGTCGCCGATCAGGGCCTGGATGTTGCTGTCGATCTGGTTGACCGCCACGCCGACGCCGACGCCGGTGTCTTCCGAATAGCCGAGGGCGCCGGAAGCGCTCCACAGGCCCAGCGCGTGCCTGGCGTCCAGGTCGACGCGGTCGGCCTTGACGGTGGCGCCGTTGTTGATCGAGGCGTTCACCGTGCTGTCCACCAGGGCCAGCACCAGCGAGCCGTTGCCGGCGACGCTGGGGCCCTTGCCGGCGGAGGGGCTGATGTTGATCAGCAGGTCCTTTTCCTTGGCCGCCACCGACAGTTCGCTGGTGGTGACCTGGGTGCCGGCGCCGATGCCGGCGACCGCCGAGCTGTCGTGCAGCACGATGTTCAGGCCCGCGCCGACGGCGCTGCCCTTCTCCGACTTGGAGCCGAACAGGGCGATGCCGAAGTTGCCGGCCACCGACAGGCGCTCCAGGCGGTTCTCGGCCAGCAGGGCGACCGGCGCCGCCCAGTTGTTGGCGCCGTTGGCCAGGGCGGTGTGGCTCCAGTTGTCGGTCTGCAGGGTCCAGGTCTTGAGCACCTTGCCGTCGGCGTCCAGGTCGCTCCACAGCTCGCTGCGCCAGGCACCGGTCCCGGTGGTGCTCAGTGTGCTGTTGTCACCGACCCAGGCCGCCGCGTTGATGTCGTTCTTCATCACCGACACCGCGCCGGCCATGCCGAGCTTGTCGGACTCGCCGGTGGCGTTGGCGTACTGGCTGGGCAGGCTGCCCGGGTTGCCGATGGCGGTGGCCAGGCCCTTGAGGCCGCTGTACACGTCGCCCAGCGAGCTCCACTCGTCCAGGCCGGTGAAGGCGACACCGGCACGGTCGTTGATCGGCAGCTCGTTCTTGGCGCCGACGCCGATGTGCTTGGCCTTGACCGTGACGTTGTCGCCGATCAGCGCGCGGGTGTTCTGCACCAGCTCGTTGTAGACCAGCGCCACGCTGAGGGAGTACTTGGTGCCGTCCTTTTCCTTGACGTTGGCGTTGACGGTGCTGGAGGCGGTGTTGCGCAGGCTGGCCTGGTATTGCAGGGCCTGTACGGCGACGTCGCCACTGACGTCGATGCCCAGGAGCCCGCTGCCGCTGGCGCCCAGCAGGGCCTCGGCAGTGTGGTTGGCCTGGGTGATGGTCACGGCCGAGCCGAAGCGCAGCTTGCTGCCGTTGGTGGGCTTGGTCTCGTCGAGGGCGATGCCCAGCAGGTCGGTGATCTTCGGCGTGATGAAGTTGATGGTGGGGTTGGTGAGCTTGGAATAGAGGAAGTTCGAGGAGCTCTTGCCCGCCTGGACCTCGGCGCTGTTGACCTGCTGGTAGATGATGTCCAGCGCGCTGACGTTGAGGTTGCCGCCCTTGGTCAGGTCGGCGTTGAACTGGGTCTTGGTGCTGCTGTTGTAGTCGGCCAGGGCGATGGCCGGGCCGCCGCTGGCGCCCAGGCCGATGGCCTCGAAGGACACGGTGTTGGAGAGGTCCTGCTCGGTGACGGCACGGGCGGTGATGTCGCCGGTGACGTCCAGCACCGCACCCTTGGTGACCGTGACGTGGGTGTCCAGGTCGGTGTGGGCCATGCCGAAGGCGATGCCCATGGTGGTCAGGGCATTGCCGCCGGCGTCATGGCTGTTCACCGCCTTGGTGTCCAGGTCGAGCATGTTGTCGCTGCTGGCTTCCAGCAGCAGGTTCTTGCCGACGGTGAGCTTGGCGCCGCTGAGCACCTCCACCGAGGTGGTGCCGCTCATGCTGCCGTAGGTCAGGCCCAGGCCGAAGGGGATCAGGCTGTTGATGCCCTCGAATTTGCCATTGATGTTGCTGTCGATCTGCCGGGTGCTGTGGGCGGTGACGCTGAGGTTGTTGCTGGCCTTGAGGTCGGCGCTGGCGCCGATGCTGACCTTGGCGTCGGAGCTGACCACCTGCAGGCCGATGATGTCCTGCAGCGCCAGCAGTTCGCTGAAATTGCCCGGGTCGGCCGCCAGTTTCGACTTGAAGTCGTCGCGGTTGTACTGGTTGAGCGAGTCGTACAGCTCGCCGAAGGCGGTGAGGTTGTCCAGGCTCAGCAGGCTGCTGGCCCAGAGCGGCTTGATGATGGTCTTGCTTTGCGCATCGATGACGATGTCGCGGCCCTTGATCAGGCCGTTGGCGGTGATGCTGGCGTTGGCGCTGGCCCAGCCGGCCAGCTGCTGGTCGGTGGCCAGGGCCTGCACGGTGACGGTGCCGGCCTTGGTGCCATCGGTGGCATGGCTGGCGTCCAGGGTGGAACCGCCGTCCAGGGCGATGGTGGCGCTGCCGGCACTGCCGGCGAAGATCGCCTTGGGCTTGGTGGGCAGGTCGTCGAGGTCGGCCGGGGTGGTGTTGCCGTCGCCGCAGAAGGTGCAGCTGATGTCGCTCAGGGCCTGCAGGGTGATGTTGCCCGCGCGACCGGCGCCACTGGCCGAGGCGTTGACCTGGGCGTTGTTGGCGACGTTGATGTGCGGCGCCTCGATGATGACGTTGCCCGCATTCTTGCCGGCGCTGCCGGTGGTGACGATGCGCGCACCGCTCTTCAGGTCGACGTTGTTGCCGGCGGCGATCTGCACCTTGCCGCCGGAGTCGTCGGCCATCAGCGCGGCCACTTCACCGCTGACTTCGACGCCGTTGCTGCCGACGATCTTCACCGAGCCGTCGGCGCGGGCCACGCCGGTGCCGCCGGATACGCCCTGCAGGTTCACCGTGTTCTTGAACACGGTCTCGGCGTTACTGACGCCGGCCTGCAGCGAGGCGCCGGAGGCGACGATGGCCGAGGCGGCGAAGAGGTTGATCGAGCCGACGGCGTTGACCTTGCCCTGGACCTTCACCTCGCCGGTGCTGGAGCCGTTGTACTGGCCGCTGGTGAGGTCGCCGACCGCAGCAATCGTCTGGGCCTCGCTGCCCTGGTGGGCGATGGTCGCCAGGTTCTGCATCTGCGCGGCGCTGGGGGTGGTGACGGTGAGGCTGCCGACGTTGACCACGCCCTGGGCGCCGACCACCAGGCCGTGAGGGTCGGCGAAGATCACATTGCCGCCGATCTTGCCGTCCTTGAAGCCGTTGAGGGTGCCGTTGATCTCGGCCTTGGCGTTGTGCACCAGGTTGACCAGGTTCTGCGCGCTGCCGGGCACGTGCAGGTTCACCGTGTTGCCCTGGGCCACCTTGAAGTCGCCGAAGGAGTTGAAGCCGGTGCCGCCACGCACGGTGGCGGTGGTGATGTCGGTCACCGTGGAGCTGGTCGGGTTGATGGTGGTCGCGGTGGTCATCCCGCTGACGCCGCCACCGAAGCTGCCGCCATGCAGGGTGATGGTGTTGCTGTCCGCCGCCCAGGCCGGTACCACACCGAGGCTGGCCAGCAGCGCTGCGGTGATGCGGTTGGGTTGGAAGCGCTGCCCGTGGGTGGAGCCTGCGAAGGCACGGGAGGAAGTACGCTTGACCGTCATGGGGAGGACCTCACTGTCGCAATGGTTTTTTCCAGCAACAGGTATTGTCCCCGCCCGAATCAAGGCGGAACTAGGCGTGGCCGTTCATGCTTGTGAACAACGGTTGACAGCCGTCAGGCGGTCGGCGCCATCAGTTTGACATCTCGGACTCGAACGCCAGCTTGTAACCCTTGCCGTAGACGGTCTGGATCAGCTGCGGGCGGTTCGAATTGAGCTCCAGCTTGCGCCGTAAACGGGCCACCAGGGTGTCCACGGTGCGCAGGTCGCCGGCATCGTCGGCGTCGGCTCCGGAGCGCAGGCAGGCGAGCAGGTCATGGCGGCTGACGGCCTTGCCGCGACGCTCGATGAGGCCGATCAGCAGGGCGAACTCGCCGGCGGTGAGGCTGACGTCGGCGCCCTGCTCGTCGGCGATGCGGCGGCGCAGCAGGTCGACCCGGTAGGGGCCCAGGCACAGGTCCTGGCTGGGCTTGTCGCCGATGCCGCGGCGGCGCAGCAGGCTGCGGATCTGCGCCAGCAGCACGCGCAGGTTCACCGGCTTGGTGATGTAGCAGTCGGCGCCGGTCTCCAGGCCCGCCACGCGGTCGAAGTCGTCGTCGCGCACGGTCACCAGGATGATGCCGATCTCCGGGTTCTTGCTGCGCAGCTGGGCCGCCACGCTGAGCCCGTCGATGTCGGGCAGGCCGATATCGAGGATCACCGCCGCCGGCTGGTGGCGGTCGTACAGGCGCAGGCACTCGAGGCCCGAGGCGGTTTCCAGCACCTCATAGCCGGCATTGGCCAGATACAGCGAGACCATCTCGCGGATCTCCGGCGCATCTTCGACGACTAAGAGTTTTTCCATTGCGATCCGAAAGCTCGTTGTAGTTATGGATGCAGACTGCAGGGCGAAAGCGGACGTTCCACCCGTTTCAGGGAGGCGCAGTTTTATCGCTGTGCATCTCCTCGCGCAACAAGCGGCGATGTTCGTCCAGCACGCCCAGTAGCGCGCGCAGCTCTATCTCGCCCCTTTGCGCCGCCTGGGTGCGATTGGCCAGGCCGTGCAGGCCAAAGTTGGCCGCACTGCCCTGCAAACGGTGGAGCAAGGCCGAGCGGCGCGGGCCCGCCGGCTGGTCGAGCAGCTCGATCACGCCGCTGCGCACCTCGTCGAGGGAGCCGATGAAGGACGGCAGCAGGCGGTCGAACAGGTCGGTGCCCAGCCATTGGCGCAATTGCTCGAAGCGCGGGGCGGCGAGGCTGCGCTCGTCGCCTTCGGCCAGCTCCGCGGAGGACGGCGCGAACATGTCTTCGCCGCTGAGCAGGCGCTGCAATTCGTGGCGCTGCAGGGGCTTGGCCAGCACCCCGTCGAGGCCCGCCTGCAGGCAGGCCTGGCGGTCGAGGTCGGTGGCGTTGGCGGTGAGCGCGACCATCAGCGGGCCGACGTCGCCCTGCCCTTCGCGGATCAGCCGGCTGGCCTGCAGGCCGTCCATGTCCGGCAGGCGCATGTCCATCAGCACCAGGTCGTACTCGTGTTCGCGGCACGCGGCGACGGCGTCGCGGCCGTCACCGGCGCTGTCCACCAGGCAGCCCCAGGAGAGCAGCAGCTCGCTGGTCACCTCGCGACTCACCGGCACGTCTTCCACCAGCAGCACGTAGAGGCCGTCCAAGGGCACGTCGAGGCTGCGGCTGGTGGGACCCTGGCCACGCAGGGTCGGCCAGGGCAGCGCCAGGCGGAAGCAGGAACCCACGCCGGGCGTGCTTTGCAGGCCGATCTCGCCCTCCATCAGTTGCATCAGGCGCTGGACGATGTACAGGCCGAGGCCGACGCCGGGCAGCGCGCTGTGCTGCTCCAGGCGGGTGAAGGCGTTGAACACCTGGGCCTGCAGGGCCTCGGGAATGCCCAGGCCGGTGTCGGTGACGGTGATCACCACGCCCTCGCCCAGGGCGTTGCGCTGCAGGCGCACGTCGATGCCGCCGCGCTCGGTGAACTTGATGGCGTTGCCCAGCAGGTTGTAGAGCACCTGGCGCACGCCCACCGGGCTGCCCTCCACCCAGCAGCGCTCGCCCAGCTCCAGTTGCAGGGTCAGCTCCAGGCCCTTGGCCGAGGCCTGCAAGCGCATCACCTCGACGCATTCGGCAGCCAGGGTGCCGAGGTCGAAGAGCACCCGGCGCGGCAGCTCCACCGATTCGCTGCGGGCCAGGGCGAGCAGGCCGTCGAGCACGTCGGTGAGCCCGCGCGAGGCGTCCTGCACGGTGTCCAGGCGACGGCGCATGGGCGCGGGCAGATCATCGCGGTCCAGCAGCAGGGCAATGTGGCCCTGGATAGCCACCAGCGGGGTGCGCAGCTCGTGGCTGAGTGTGGCGAGCAGCTCTTCGGTCTGCCGGGCGTCGCGCAGTGCCTGGTCGCGGGCCTGCTCCAGAGCCTGCTGGGCACAAACTTCGCGGTCGATGTCCTCGACCACGCCGAGCCAGTAGAGCGGCCGCCCCTTGCGGTCGAGGATGCAGCGCGCCCGCAGCGACACCCACAGCCATTCACCGCCGGCCCGCAGCAGGCGCAGGCTGCAGTGCAGCTCGCCATCGCCACGGCGGGCCCGGCGCAGTTCGGCGAACAACCGGCCATGCTCCTGCGGGTGGACCAGGGCCGGCAGCGCCGCCGTTGCCAGCGAGTGGGGCTCGTAGCCGAGCAGGGTCCAGCAGCGCGCGGTGCCTTCCAGGCGCCGGGTGGCCAGGTCGAGCTTCCAGTGGCCGATATCGCCACCCTGCACGCCCTGCTCGGCCAGGCGCTGGCGGGTGACGTCTTCGAAGGTGGCGACCCAGCCGCCATCGGCCAGGGCGCGCCGGCGCACCTCGACGATCAGGCGGTTGCCCAGGGCCAGGTCGTCCTGGGCGCGCAGGGGCTGATCCAGGGGCGGCAGCAGCGCCAGGCACTCCTCGGTGCTCAGGGCCAGCTCGGCACGCCCCAGGCAGCGCAGCAGCTGGGCGCGGTCGATGGCTTCGCCGGAGACACCGAACAGGCGGCGGAAGCGCTGGTTGATCGCCAACAGGTTGCCCTGGCCGTCCACCGAGAGCAGCGCGGCGTCCATGTGCTCCAGGGTGCGGTCGAGCAGGTCGCGGTTCTTGCGCAGCACCTCGGTGCGCTGCTCCACGCGCAGCTCCAGAGACACGTTGAGGCGTTGCAGGCGGTCGGACAGCTCGACGTTGTGGCGCAGCGCCGCGAGCATGCGCTGGCCCAGCACCACGCCGTGGGACAGCAGCAGCGCCAGCACGCCGAGGGGGAACACGCTGATGGTGACCACGCCCTCGGTGTAGAGCAGCACGTCGTTGCACACCGCCGCAGTGACCAGGAGCATGCCCAGGAGGATGGCCCAGGCGCCGTCGCGGCCGTGGCGCACCGCACGTACCACCACGCTGAGGAAGAACAGGCAGGAGCCGACCACCAGCAGCGCCACCGGCTCGCGGGTGGCGGTGAACAGCGCCGGCGGCGCCAGCAGCACCAGCAGGCCGATGAGTGCGGCGACCGCCAGCAGCAGGCGGGTGACCCGATGGCTGGATTCCTGGGGGAACAGGCGGCGCAGCAGCAGGGCGTAGATCGCCGGATAGAGCCCCTGGCAGATGTACTTGATGTGGTAGATGAGGCTGGTGGGCAGCTCCAGGTTGTCCATCAGCCCGCTGTTGGCGGCGGCGCTTAGGGCCGCCAGCACCAGCATCATGCTGAAGGGGCCGCCGAGCAGCTGGCGGTCGTTCCAACTGCCCAGCAGCATCAGGTACAGCGCCATGAGGATGCAGCCGCCCAGGGTGAACAGCTGCACGCCCCGGCCCACGGCGGCGCGGTGTTCGAGGTAGTGGCGCGCGCCCACCAGGATCGGCATGTCGATGCCGCCCTCGCGGTGGAAGTGGTTGGACAGCTCGATGCGCACCAGCACGCTGTCGGCGCCGGGCGGCAGGGGCACCAGCAGCGGCGCGATGCGCGGATGTTCGTGGGCGGCGTCACCGACCGTGCCGACGCCGGCCACCAGCTCGCCGTCGATCCACACCCGCCCGGCCGATTTCAGCGCGTCGATGTACAGCGCCAGGGGCTCGTCGGTGGTGGGCAGGCGCAGCTCGGTGCTCAGCTCGATCTCGCCGAAGCCCACCTCGCCCCACCAGCGCGGGGTGCCGTCGTGCCAGGTGAAGGGCAGCTCGACCCGGGACGGCGAGCGCACCCCGCCGCGCCAGGTGAGCAGCCAATCGCCGGCCATGATCTCCATCGGCTGCGCCTCTGGCGACCACTCGCGCAGGTCGATGCCCGCCGGGTAGGCGGCGCTGGCCGGGGCCGGCCCGCCAACCCAGAGCAACAGGGTGCACAGCAGCCAGCCCGCAAGGCGGCGCAGGGAGACGGGACTCAAGGGGCGCGCTGCCGCAGCCAGTCGAGGAAGGCCGCCTCATCCAGCGGCGGGCTGAAGTGGTAGCCCTGGCCGAGGGCGCAGCCCAGGGCGCGCAGGCTGTGGTACTGCCCCCGGGCTTCGATGCCTTCGGCCACGCATTCCAGGCCGAGGTTGTGGCCGATGGCGAGGATAGTGTCCACCAGCGCGGCGTCGCTGCCGGCCAGCTCCAGGCCTTCGACGAAGCTGCGGTCGATCTTCAGGCGGTCCAGGGGCAGGCGCTTGAGGTAGGTGAGCGAGGAATAGCCGGTGCCGAAATCGTCGATGGCGAAGCGCACGCCCAGGCGCTTGAGCGCCTGCATGGCGGCGATGCACTGCTCGACGTCTTCCAGCAGGCTGCCTTCGGTGATTTCCAGCTCCAGGCGCTGGGCCGGCACGCCGTGGCGTTGCAGGCAGTCGCTGACCCGGGCGACGAAATCACCCTGGCGCAGGTCGCGGGGGCTGACGTTGATCGCCATCACCAGCTCGGGCCACTGCGGCAGCCACTGGGCCAGGCTGGCGCAGGCGCGGTCGAGCACCCAGTCGCTGAGTTCGAGGATCAGCCCGGTCTCTTCGGCCAGGGGGATGAACTGGCTCGGCGGCACCACGCCCCGGGTGGGGTTGCGCCAGCGCAGCAGGGCTTCGGCGCCCACCACGCGCTCGTCGGCGAGGGACAGCTGCGGCTGGAATTCGAGGAACAGCTGGCCCCGGGCGACGGCCTGGCGCAGCTCGCTTTGCAGCTGCAGGCGCTGGTCGATGGCGGCCTGCATGGCCGGGGCGAAGAAGTGCAGCGCGTTGCGGCCGCCCTGCTTGGCCCGATACATGGCGGTGTCGGCCTGCTTGAGGACGTCCGCCGCACCCTGGCGCTCGAAGGGGTGCAGGGCGATGCCGATGCTGGCGCTGACCGACAGCTCGTGCTCGCCGATGCGGTAGCTGCCGTGCAGGCTGTGGAGCAGCTTGGTGCCCACTTCGGCGGCGTATTCGGCGGTCTGCTCGGGGCTGTCGGCCAGGGCTTCGAGCAGCACCACGAACTCGTCGCCGCCCAGGCGCGCCAGGGTGTCTTCGGCCCGCAGACAGCTGGCCAGGCGCGCGGTGACTTCACGCAGCAGGGCATCGCCCACCGGGTGGCCGAGGCTGTCGTTGACCGTCTTGAAGTGGTCCAGGTCGATGAACAGCAGCGAGCCGAAGCGGCCTTCGCGCACCTCGCGGGCCATGGCGTGCTGCAGGCGGTCGAGGAGCAGGCGGCGGTTGGGCAGCCCGGTGAGTTCGTCGCTGTAGGCCAGGCGTTCGATCTCGCGCTGGTAGCGCTGGCGCTCGGAAATGTCGGTGATGCTCAGGCGGATCAACGGCGCGCCACCGCCCGGCAAACGCACCAGGCGCACCTCGCAGGGGCGCACGCGGCCGGCGACATCGCGCATCAGCCACTCGAACACCGGCGCCTCGCCGGCCAGCGCGGCCTGGGCGTAGGCGTGCCCGACATCCCGCGAAGGGCGGCCATCGGCCTGCAGCAGCGGGCTGAAGCTGGTGGGCATGCGCCCCATCAGTTGCTCGCGGGGCAGGCCATAGAGGCGTGCGGCGTTTTCGTTGGCTTCGGTGATGCCCCGCTCGACATCGAACACCAGGATCGCCTCGGGGGCGTGCTCCACCAGGATGCGGTAGCGCGCCTCGGCCTCGCGGCGGGCGCTGATGTCTTCCACCAGGGCCAGCAGCGCGTAGAGGCGGCCGTCGGCGTCCCGCACGGCGCGGACGTTGATGCGGGTGTAGATGACGCTTTCGTCGGGCCGCAGGAAGCGCTTGTCCAGCTCGTAGCCGTCGCGCTGGCCGCTGCGCACCTGTTGCAGCAGGGCCAGCTCGGCGCCGCGGTCGTCGGGGTGGGTGATGCTCAGCCAGTCGGCGCCCTGGAGCATTTCGCGGGAGCGGCCGAGGATGCTGCACAGCTTGAAGTTGACCTCTTCCCAGCAGTGTTCGGGCGAGCACAGGGCCATGCCGATCAGCGGCGCCTCGAAGAACAGGTGCAGGCGCTCGTCGCGCTCACGCTGGCGGCGCTCGGCGCGCTTCAGCTCGGTGAGGTCCTGGACCGCGCCGTAGATGCGGATCACCTGCTCGCCGTCGTGCTCGGCCAGGCCCTTGAGACGCACCCAGCGGTAGGTGCTCTTGGCGGTGACGATGCGCAGCTCGATGTCGAAGGGGTCGGCGGTGCGCAGCACATGGTCGAGGGTGGCCTGGGCGCGGGCGCGGCTGTCCTCGTCGAAGTAGTTCATCGCCTGCTCCAGGTTGGGCGCGCCGCCCACGGGGTCCAGGTCGTAGATGCGGAAGGTGCCTTCGCTCCAGAACATCTGCTCGCCGGGCAGCTCCAGCACCCAGCCGCCGATGTCGGCGATGGCTTCGGTCTGGCTCAGCAGGTGGGTCTGGCGCAGCAGCTCCTCGCGGCGCACGCCCAGCTCCTCGGCGAGCATCTCGCGGCGGCTGACGTCGTGCTGCAGGGCGACGAAGTGGCTGATGCCGTAGTCGTCGTGCATCGGCGCCAGGGTCACTTCGTTCCAGAACAGGCTGCCGTCCTTGCGGTAGTTGCGCAGCACCACCTGGCAGGGCTCGCCGCGCTGGATGGCGGCCAGCAGGCGCGGCAGGTCGGGCTGGTTGCGGTCATGGCCGACCAGGAAGCGGCAGTTGCGCCCCATCACGTCCTTGCGGCTGTAGCCGGTGATGCGCTGGAAGGCCGGGTTGCAGTAGGTCAGGGGAAAATCAGGCTGGCGCGCGTCGACGATGATCACCCCCAGCGGGCTGGCTTCCAGGGCCAGGCTGTTCAGCGCCAGGGCCTGCTGCATCTCGTTGCGGCGGCGCAGCTCCAGGCGCAGGTCGCTGAGGGAGCGGCCCACCAGCAGGGTGGAGACCATCAGCAGCAGCACGCTGAGGTGCAGTTCGATGCGCTGCGGCTCCAGCCACTGCGGCGCCTCGCCCAGCTCGCGGAGGATCGGCAGGGCGAGCACGGTGGCGGTGGTCAGGCCGGCGGCGTACAGGGCACCGGGGAAGCCCCAGACCAGCGCCAGGCTGAGCATCACCAGGCCGATCAGCGGCAGGGTCAGCAGCAGCGGCATCACCGAAATGGCCAGCGGCAGGGCGATGGACAGCACCAGCAGCACCGGCCAGGGCGGCAGCCTGAGCATCGATTCGGGCAGCCGCGAGTAGGTGCCAAGGGCGCAGCGCCGACGGCGCAGCCAGGGGGTGAGGTAGGTGAGCAGCGGCAGGGCGATGACCAGGGTGGTGAGGCTGTCGCCCAGCCACATCAGCAGGCTGGCGGTGCCCCAGGCTTCGGGCTCTATCACTCCGGTGAGCAGCAGGCTGCCCTGCACCCCGGTGGACACCAGGGTCACCGGCACCAGCACGCCGAGCAGCATGAAGCGCAGCAGGCTGGAGAAATCCGTCAGGGCGACATCGAAGCGCGACGGCCGCAGGAGCAGCCAGCCGGCGGCGATGCTGAGGGTTTCGGGCAGGGCGTAGAAGGGCGCGAGGTGCCAGTCCAGCCCCCACAGCGGCGCGCTCAGGGCGGCGTTGAGGAAAACCGCGAGCAATACCCGGGGGCCCCACCACAGGCAACCCACCAGGCCCAGGGAAAATGGCAGGTACCAGAGCGCCACGCCGCCGGAAACCTGAGTGCCCAGGGAGAGCCAGGTGGCGATGTGCAGCAACGGGAGTGACGACCACCAGGTCCAGTTGGGCAAGCGGGCTTGAGCGGCGGGCATTGTGACCTCATGTCTACGCGCGCTAGAGGATAGTCCAGGGCGCCTAGAGTACGTGGGTCAAGGCAAAGTGACACTATGCAAACGCAAGCGCCGACCGCCGCCTGACGGAAGGCGCGGCGGGCGGCGCCGAGGCCCCGGCACAGGCGGCCGGCGCACGGTGATCAGGCGGCGTCGCGGGGCAGCAGCAGGCCGATGGGCAGGCACACGCGGGCTTCGAGGCCGCCGCCGGAGCGGTTGCGCAACTCGACGCTGCCGCCGTGCAGCGAGGCGATGCGCTTGACGATGGCCAGGCCCAGGCCGGTGCCCTTGCCGCCACGGGCGCGGTCGCCACGGATGAAGGGGTTGAAGATGTCGCCCAGCTCCGCCGGGTCGATGCCCTGGCCACGGTCGAGGACGCTGAGGACGATGTAGGGCGCGGTGTGATCACCCGCCACGAAGGCCGCCACTTCGACGCCGTTGCCGCCATATCGCAACGCGTTCTCGATCAGGTTCACCAGCAGGCGCTTGATCGACACGCGCCGCAATGGGAACGGCGGCAGCGGCTCCAGGCACAGGCGCACGCGCTCCTCGTGCTGGTTGTAGGGGGCCACCACCTCGCGCACCAGCTCGCCCAGGTCGAGCTCTTCCTGGCGCTCGTCGCGGCCGTCACGGATGAAGGCGAGGAACTGGTCGAGGATGGCGTCCATGTCCTCGATGTCGCGGACCATGTCTTCGGTCAGCTCGCTGTCGCTGCTCATCAGCTCCAGGGACAGGCGCAGGCGCGTCAGCGGCGTGCGCAGGTCATGGGAGACCCCGGCCAGCATCAGTTCGCGCTCGCGGGCGGCCTGTTCGACGTCCTCGGCCATCTGGTTGAAGGCGCGGTAGACCTCGGTCATCTCGCTGGGGGTGTCGCTCACCGGCAGGCGCACGCTGCGGCCCTGGCCGAGCTGGCGGGCGGCGAACACCAGGCGCTTGAGCGGGGCGTTGAGCTGGCGCACGAAGATCCAGGCGGCGGCGGTGGACAGCAGGCCGATGCCGAGGAACCAGCCGAGCACGCTCCAGATGCGCTGCCCCCGCAAGGGGTGTGGGTACAGCGGGATGCGCACCCAGTCCGGGCCCAGCGCCGGGGCCTGGACCCAGAGCGCCGGCGGGCTCTTGGCGCGCAGGCGCACCTCGGTTTCGGGGCCGAGCTCGGTCTGCATCTGCCGCTCGAAGATTTCGCTGTAGGGCCAGTGCTGCTCGCTGGGCGGCACGGCGTCGCTGGTCACCCGCTTGAGGCCGGCGGCCTTGGCCAGGTCGTCACGCTCGGCTTCGCTGGCGGCCCAGTAGGCGCGCAGGGTCAGGGCCGCGCCGTGGCTGTACTGGCGATCCACGAGGACGTCCTCGTTCATCATCAGGTAGACCAGGGTCAGGGCCTTGGAAAACAGCACGACGATGAGCACCAGCCAGAGGGTGCGGGAGAAGAAACTCTGCGGGAACCAGTACGGCGCTTTCATCGGGTTTTCCGGGCAGGAGGCTCAGACGCCTTGCACAGCAGTGCCGCGCCCGGGAATACGGGCGCGGCGGGGTGGGTCACTTGTTGCCGTCGGGCACGAACACGTAGCCGACGCCCCAGACGGTCTGGATATAGCGGGGCTTGGACGGGTCGGGTTCGATCAGCCGGCGCAGGCGGGAGATCTGCACGTCGATGGAGCGCTCCAGGGCGTCCCATTCGCGGCCACGGGCCAGGTTCATCAGCTTGTCGCGGGTCAGCGGCTCGCGGGCATGCTGGACCAGGGCCTTGAGCACGGCGAACTCACCGGTGGTGAGCATGTGCACGTCGTCGCCCTTCTTCAGCTCGCGGGTGGCCAGGGACAGCTCGTACTCGCCGAAGCTCACGCTTTCGTCGGCAGCGGCGGGAGCACCGGGCACCTGGGGCGCCTGGCGGCGCAGCACGGCCTTGATCCGTGCCAGCAGCTCGCGCGGGTTGAACGGCTTGGCCAGGTAGTCGTCGGCGCCCAGCTCCAGGCCCTGGATACGGCTGGACTCGTCGCCCTTGGCGGTGAGCATGATGATCGGCACCTGGTTGTTCGACGCGCGCAGGCGGCGGCAGGCGGACAGGCCGTCCTCGCCGGGCAGCATCAGGTCCAGGACCACGAGGTTGAACAGCTCGCGGGCCAGCAGGCGGTCCATCTGTTCGACGTTTTCCACCGCGCGCACGCGGTAGCCCTGCTCCTCGAAAAAGCGCTCGAGCAAGCGACGCAGACGCGCGTCGTCGTCGACGATCAGGATCTTTTCGCCCTCGGCATTGGGGATGCTGCTCATGTTCTCTCCTGGTTTCTCAAGCGCGGCATTATTACTCAGCGCCGGTGTCGCGCGGCTCGACCATTGTTAGCAGATTTTTCCCCGAACGGTGCCCTGGCCAACGCAACGGGGTGTTTATAATGCGCCGCTTGTTTCCCGGCCGAGGCCAGGCCCGGCCGGTCTTTCGTTGGTCATCAGGTGTGTCTTTTTCATATGGAAAGCATCAACAACCGAATCGCTGAAGAGCTGGGCGTGCGCCCGCAACAAGTCGCCGCTGCCGTTGCCCTGCTCGATGAAGGCTCCACCGTTCCCTTCATCGCCCGCTACCGCAAGGAAGTCACCGGCAGCCTGGACGACACCCAGCTGCGCAACCTGGAAGAGCGCCTGCGCTACCTGCGCGAGCTGGAGGACCGCCGTGGCGCGATCCTCGCCAGCATCGAGGAACAGGGCAAGCTGACCCCGGAACTGGCCCGCGAAATCAAGCTGGCCGACACCAAGACCCGCCTCGAAGACCTTTACCTGCCGTACAAGCAGAAGCGCCGCACCAAGGGCCAGATCGCCCTGGAAGCCGGCCTCGGCGAGCTGGCCGACGCGCTCTTCGCCGACCCGACCCTGGCGCCGGAAACCGAAGCCGCACGCTTCATCGATGCCGAAAAGGGCTTCGCCGACACCAAGGCGGTGCTCGAAGGCGCCAAGTACATCCTCATGGAGCGCTTCGCCGAAGACGCCACCCTGCTGGCCAGCCTGCGCAGTTTCCTCAAGGACAACGCCACCCTCACCGCCCGCCTGGTGGCCGGCAAGGAACAGGAAGGCGCCAAGTTCAGCGACTACTTCGAGCACGACGAGGCCCTCAAGGGCGCGCCGTCGCACCGTGCGCTGGCGATCTTCCGTGGCCGCAACGAGGGCGTGCTCAGCGTCGCCCTCAAGGTCGGCGAAGAACTGCCAGGCACCATGCACCCCTGCGAAGTGATGATCGGCGAGCGCTTCGGCGTGAAGGACCAGGCCCGCGCCGCTGACAAGTGGCTGGGCGAGGTGGTGCGCTGGACCTGGAAGGTCAAGCTCTACACCCACCTGGAAACCGACCTGCTGGGCGAACTGCGCGAAGGCGCGGAGACCGAAGCGATCAACGTCTTCGCCCGCAACCTGCACGACCTGCTGCTGGCCGCCCCGGCCGGCCCGCGCGCCACCCTGGGCCTGGACCCGGGCCTGCGCACCGGCTGCAAGGTCGCCGTGGTCGACGCCACCGGCAAGCTGCTGGAAACCGCCACCGTCTACCCCCACGTGCCGCACAACAAGTGGGATGACACCCTGGCCACCCTGGCCAAGCTCTGCGCCAAGCACGGCGTGGACCTGATCGCCATCGGCAACGGCACCGCCAGCCGCGAGACCGACAAGCTGGCCGGCGAGCTGATCAGCAAGATGCCGGGCCTGAAGATGACCAAGATCATGGTCAGCGAGGCCGGCGCCTCGGTGTACTCGGCCTCGGAACTGGCCGCCAAGGAATTCCCCGACCTGGACGTGTCCCTGCGGGGCGCCGTGTCCATCGCCCGCCGCCTGCAGGACCCCCTGGCCGAGCTGGTGAAGATCGAGCCCAAGTCCATCGGCGTCGGCCAGTACCAGCACGACGTGTCCCAGCTGCAGCTGGCACGCAGCCTGGACGCGGTGGTGGAAGACTGCGTGAACGCCGTGGGCGTGGACGTGAACACCGCCTCCGCCGCCCTGCTGGCGCGCATCTCCGGCCTTAACGCGACCCTGGCGCAGAACATCGTCGCCCACCGCGACGCCAACGGTGCCTTCAAGACCCGCGAAGAGCTGAAGAACGTCAGCCGCCTGGGCGAGAAGACCTACGTGCTGGCCGCCGGCTTCCTCCGCGTGATGAACGGCGACAACCCGCTGGACGCCTCCGCGGTGCACCCGGAAACCTACCCGCTGGTGCAGCGCATCGCCGCCGGCACCGACCGCGACATCCGCTCGCTGATCGGCGATTCGGGCTTCCTCAAGCGCCTCGACCCGGCCAAGTTCACCGACGAGACCTTCGGCCTGCCGACCGTCACCGACATCCTCAAGGAACTGGACAAGCCCGGCCGCGACCCGCGTCCCGAGTTCAAGACCGCCGAGTTCCAGGAAGGCGTCGAGAGCCTCAAGGACCTCAAGCCCGGCATGGTGCTGGAAGGCGTGGTGACCAACGTCACCAACTTCGGCGCCTTCGTCGACATCGGCGTCCACCAGGACGGCCTGGTGCACATCTCCGCGCTGTCGGAGAAGTTCGTCAAGGACCCGTACGAAGTGGTCAAGGCCGGCGACATCGTCAAGGTCAAGGTCATGGAAGTGGACATCCCGCGTAACCGCGTCGGCCTGTCCATGCGCATGAGCGACACCCCCGGCGAGAAGGTCGATGGCCCGCGCGGCGGCGGTCGTCCCCAGGGCGGCCAGCGTGCGGATCGCGGCGCCCCGCGTCAGCAGCAACAGGCGGCGCCGACGAACAACGCCATGGCCTCGCTGTTCGCCAACGCCAAGCAGATCAAGAAGAAGTGAGCTGAGATGGAAATCTCCGACCTGCACACCGCCAGCGCCTACAGCAAGCTGCTGGGCATCGAACCGGTCAGCCTGGGCGACGGCGTCGCCGAGGCGCGCCTGACGATGGGCGAACACCTGCGCAATCGCGGCCAGGTGATGCACGGCGGAGCCATCTTTTCGCTGCTCGATATCGCCATGGGCCTGGCCTGTACCAGCGTCCATGGTTTCGAGCGGCGCAGCGCCACCATCGAATGCAAGATCAACTACATCCGTCCCGTGGCCGAGGGTGACATCCTCTGCCGCGCGCGGGTGGTGCACGCCGGCTCGCGGACCCTGGTGGTCGAAGCCGATGTGCTGCAGGGCGACAAGCTGGTCGCCAAAGGGCAAGGCACCTTCGCCCAGCTGTAAGCGCCAGGACGGCGAGGCTCTATTCTGGACAAAGCGACAACGCAGTCATGTCCGCCCCTTGTAGACCGACCAGTCCACCCTCATATTGGGGCGACTGTCCCTGGGACCCACAGGATTCCAAATTGAGCGACCTTCTCTCCCGCCGCCTGGCATTGCTGGGCGAGCGTGCCCACCTGTCCCTGCTGACCCAGTGCCTGCACGGTATCGAACGCGAATGCCTGCGCGTCGAAGACAGCGGCCAGCTGGCCCTGACGCCGCACCCGGTGGCCGTCGGTTCGGCCCTGACCAACCCGCAGATCACCACCGACTATTCCGAGTCGCTGCTGGAGTTCATCACCCCCACCGAGCACGACCCGGCCGACACCCTGGCGGACCTGGAGAAGATCCATCGCTTCACCTACCAGAAGCTCGACGGCGAGCTGCTGTGGAGCGCCTCGATGCCCGGCCGCCTGCCCAGCGAGGAGGCGATCCCCATCGCCCGCTACGGCACCTCGCCCATCGGCCGCCTGAAGTACGTCTACCGCCGCGGCTTGGCCGTGCGCTACGGCAAGACCATGCAGTGCATCGCCGGCATCCACTACAACTTCTCCCTGCCCGAAGCCCTGTGGCCCCTGCTCAAGGAAGCCGAAGGCGACGAGCATAGCGACCGCGACTTCCAGTCGGCGCGCTACATCGCGATGATCCGCAACTTCCGCCGCTACAGCTGGTTGCTGATGTACCTGTTCGGCGCGGCGCCGGCGCTGGACCAGAACTTCCTCCGCGGCCGCCCCCACGACCTCGACCGCCTCGACGCCGACACCCTGTTCCTGCCCTGGGCCACCAGCCTGCGCATGAGCGACCTGGGCTACCAGAACAACGCCCAGTCCGGCCTCACGCCCTGCTACAACAACCTCGACAGTTACCTGTCGAGCCTGCGCCAGGCGGTGTCCACGCCCTACCCGCCCTATGCCGAGATCGGCACCAAGCGCGACGGCGAATGGGTGCAGCTGAACACCAACGTGATCCAGATCGAGAATGAGTACTACTCGTCGATCCGCCCGAAGCGCGTCACCTACACCGGCGAGCGCCCGATCCAGGCACTGATGGCCCGTGGCGTGCAGTACGTCGAAGTGCGCTGCCTGGACATCAACCCCTTCCTGCCCCTGGGCATCGACCTCGAAGAGTCGCGCTTCCTCGACGCCTTCCTGCTGTTCTGCGCCCTGCAGGACAGCCCGCCCCTGGCCGGCGGCGAATGCCGCGACTGCACAGACAACTTCCAGCGCGTGGTCAAGGAAGGTCGCCGCCCCGGCCTGCACCTGCAGCGCAACGGCCAGGAAATCGGCCTCCAGGAATGGGCTGGCGAGCTGCTCGACCAGATCGCCCGCACCGCCGACCTGCTGGACCGCGCCCAGGGTGGCCAGGCCCACGCCGAAGCCCTCGCGGCCCAACGCCCCAAGGTCGCCGATGCCAACCTCACGCCCTCGGCCCGGGTGCTGGCCGAACTGCGCGAGCGCGGCGAGAGCTTCAGCGAGTTCGCCCTGCGCTACAGCCGGCAGCACGCCGAGTACTTCCGCGCCGAGGCCCTGGCCCCGGACGACCAGGAGCGCCTGGAAACCATGGCGCGCCAGTCCCTGGAAGAACAGGCGCGCCTGGAAGCCGAACCCGATGTCGACTTCGACACCTTCGTCGCCGCCTACCAGGCCAGCATCCTCGGCTTGCTGAGCAACTGACGCGGTCCCTGCCGTTCCCGGGCTGAAGCCCGGGCTACGATAGGCTGGCGCCGAGCGCAACGAGGCCCAACGGTGCGCGGTTTGACCCCGCTGCGTTGGGCTTCGTACCTCAGCCCAACCTACGGATTGCACCTGCGCCCAGCGGCGCCGAAACCACCTGCGAACCCACGCGCCCTAAAAAGGCGCGGCCTGTCACAAAACCGACAAGCTGGGGCTCCAACTGGGACAGGCGGCCACCCGCGCCGGAAAACCGGCAGCTAGCATGAGCACATATCCAGAGCCTGCGAGCTTTGCCCATGGCGCCCCCAGACGCCCACCCCGAAGACAGCCAGCAATGGAGCCTGGAAAGCCTCAACAAGGCTTACCAACAAGGCTACATGGCGGGCCTCACCGGCCAGACCATCAACCAGCAGCCCTACCCCGCCGAAGTTCTCGCTGCGGCCTGGGAAGCCGGTTGGGACGACGGCCACGACCAGTACGAGCTGCAGCGTCCCTCGCGGATCGCCTGAATCAGTCCTCGCGAAAAGCCGCGTCCAGCGGAACCCGGTAACCCGTCGCCAGCCGGTTGGTTTCATTGGCCATGCCGATCACTGCCTGCAGTTCGCCGAACATTTCCTCGGTCATCCCCGCCTTGCGCGCCGCCGCCGTGTGCGAGCCGATGCAATAGGCGCAATTGTTGGTGACGCTGATGGCCACGTAGAGCAGCTCCTTGGTCAGCGGGTCCAGCGCGCCGGGGGCCATCACCTGCTTCAGGCTCTCCCAGGTGCGGCGCAGGTTGTCCGGGTGCTGGGCCAGGGCCTTCCAGAAGTTGTTCACCTGGTCGACCTTGCGCGTGGCCATGATGTCGTCATAGACCGCACGGACTTCCGGACTGGCATGTTCATATTCGATCAAGTGCTTAGACGACATCGCGTTTCTCCTTCTAAGTTATGAGTCAGCCAGTATAGGCAGCCCGCCCGTACCGGCCCGATCCCAACCAAGGAGAAGGTCACGCATGTCGATACGCACCCTGGGCCGCCTGGCCCTCACCGCCTCGCTGTCCCTGCCGCTGCTGGCCCAGGCCGCGCAACCCGGCCTCTGGGACACCTACGCCACGCTCAAGGCCAAGACCTGGGTCGACCTGACCCACGCCTACGACGAGCAGGTGCCGCACTGGAAGGGCTTCGAGAACGCCCAGCGCAAGACGCTCTACACCGTCGACAAGGACGGCTTCCAGGTGGACCTCTACACCCACGTCGGCCAGTGGGGCACCCATGTCGACCCGCCGGTGCACTTCCACAAGGGCCTGCGCGGCATCGACCAGATCGACGTGAAGGAACAGCTGCTGCCGCTGGTGGTGCTGGACATCCACCAGCAGGCGGCGAAGAACCCCGACTACGTGCTGACCCTGGCCGACGTGAAGGCCTGGGAAGCCAAGCACGGGCCGGTGCCGGAAGGCGCCTTCGTGGCCCTGCGCAGCGACTGGTCCAAGCGCTGGCCGAGCCAGGAAAAGATCCAGAACGCCGACGCCCAGGGCGTGGCCCACTACCCGGGCTGGAGCAAGGAGGCGCTGGTGTACCTGTACGAGACGCGCAAGATCACCGCCTCCGGCCACGAAACCACGGACACCGACCCAGGCATCGCCACCAGCAAGGACGACTACTCGCTGGAGTCCTACATTCTCGGCAAGGATCACTACCAGATCGAGCTGCTGGCCAACCTCGACCAGGTGCCGGAAGCCGGTGCATTGGTGGTGGTGAGCTTCCCGAAGATCGCCCGGGGCACCGGCTTCCCGGCGCGGGTGTTCGCGATATTGCCCTGATGGGGTGAGCGGGACTCCCCCTGTGGGAGCGGCTTCAGCCGCGATGGGCCCGGCTCGGTGCCGGGCCCTTTCGCGAATGAATTCGCTCCTACGGGGCCAAATGGAGCCGCCTCAGAGCGCCTTTTCGAAGATCTTCGAGTTGCGCTGGTAGTTGTACAGCGAGGCGCGCGCCGCCGGCAGGCTTTCCACGCCGCTGGGCTGGAAGCCGCGTTCGCGGAACCAGTGGGCGGTGCGGGTGGTGAGCACGAAGAGGGTCTTCAGGCCCAGGGCGCGGGCGCGGTCCTCGATGCGTTCCAGCAGCTCGTCGCCACGGCCGCCGTGGCGGTATTCCGGGTTCACCGCCAGGCACGCCAGCTCGCCGGCTTCGGAGTCGGCGATGGGGTAGAGCGCCGCGCAGGCGATGATGTGGCCGTCGCGCTCGACGATACTGAACTGGCCGATCTCGCGCTCCAGCACCTCGCGGGAGCGGCGCACCAGGATGCCCTGGTCTTCCAGCGGGGTGATCAGGTCGATCAGCCCGCCGACGTCCTCGATGGTGGCTTCGCGCAGGGATTCGAACTGCTCCTGGTCCACCAGGGTGCCGCCACCGTCGCGGGTGAACAGCTCGGTGAGCAGGGAGCCGTCTTCGGCGTAGCTGACCATGTGGCTGCGCTTGACCCCGCTGCGGCAGGCCTGGGCGGCGGCGTCCAGCAGCTCGGCCTGGTAGCTGTTGCCCAGGCGCACGAGGTGGCTGGGCACCTGCTGCGGGCGCAGTTCGCGCACCAGCTTGCCGGCTTCGTCGATCAGCCCGCGCTCGCTGCCGAACAGCACCAGCTTGTCCGCGCCCAGGTCGATGGCGGCGCGGGTGGCGACGTCTTCGCAGGCGAGGTTGAAGATCTCCCCCGTGGGCGAGTAGCCCAGGGGCGAGAGCAGCACGATGGAGCGCTCGTCCAGCTGGCGGCCGACGCCCTTGCGGTCGATGCGACGCACTTCACCGGTGTGGTGGTAGTCGACGCCATCGACCACGCCAATGGGCCGCGCGGTGACGAAGTTGCCGCCGGTCACGCGCAGGCGCGAGCCCTGCATGGGCGAGGCGGCGATGTCCATGGACAGGCGCGCCTCGATGGCGATGCGCAGCTGGCCCACAGCGTCGATCACGCATTCCAGGGTGGGGCCGTCGGTGATGCGCAGGTCGCGGTGGAAGTGCGGAGTGAGCCCGCGCGCGGCCAGGCGCGCCTCGATCTGCGGGCGCGAGCCGTGCACCAGCACCAGGCGCACCCCCAGGCTGTGCAGCAGCACCAGGTCGTGGACGATGTTGCCGAAATTCGGATGGGCGACGCCTTCGCCGGGCAGCATCACCACGAAGGTGCAGTCCCGGTGGGCGTTGATATAGGGCGATGCGTGGCGCAGCCAGTTGACGTAGTCGTGCATGGATTCCGTGAGCCTGTGAACGTTGGCGAAATGAGCGGTGCTACTCCGGAGACGGAGTCGGGGGCGTCGCGTTTATCGTCGTCGCAGGAACATCAACGGATTCCCTCCACATCAGGCCTTGTCGGCGGGGTTCAGGCAGTAGTGCTGGATGAGCTGGCGCAATAGCGCCACGGTAGGTTCGATGCGTGACAGTTCGAGGTGTTCATCGGGTTGGTGGGCGCAGGCGATGTCGCCGGGGCCGAGCACCAGGGTCTCGCAACCAAGCTGCTGAAGATACGGGGCTTCGGTGCCGAAGGCCACCGCTTCTGCGGCATGCCCGGTAAGACGTTCGGCCAGGCGCACCAGATCACTTCCGGCGGGCTCCTCGAAGGGCGGCACGGCGGGGAACAGCGGCTGGTAGTCGATGGCCACGCCATGGCGCTCGGCGAGCGGCGCCAGGCGCTGGCGGATGGCCGCGCGGAGCATCTCCGGCTCCATGCCCGGCAGCGGGCGCAGGTCGAACTCCAGGCTGCACTGGCCGCAGATGCGGTTGGGGTTGTCGCCACCGTGGATGCAGCCGAGGTTGAGGGTGGGCTGCGGCACGTTGAACAGCGGGTTGTTGAACGCGCGCTGCCACTCGCCGCGCAGGGCCACCAGCGCGGCGATGCTTTCGTGCATCGCCTCCAGGGCGCTGCGGCCCAGGCTCGGGTCGGAGGAGTGGCCGCTCTGCCCTAGGATGTCGATGCGCTCCATCATCACGCCCTTGTGCAGGCGGATCGGCTTGAGGCCGGTGGGCTCGCCGATCACCGCGGCGCGGCCCAGGGGTTGCCCGGCGGCGGCCAGGGCGCGGGCGCCGGACATCGAACTCTCTTCGTCGCAGGTGGCCAGGACGATCAGCGGACGGCGGAAGGGCTGGTCGCGCAAGGTGCGCACCGCCTCGATCACCAGGGGGAAGAAGCCCTTCATGTCGCAGCTGCCCAGGCCGTACCAGCGGTCATCGGCCTCGGCGAGCTGCAGCGGGTCGCTTTTCCACAGCGCGGCGTCAAAGGGCACGGTGTCGCTGTGGCCCGCCAGCACCAGGCCGCCGGGGCCGCTGCCCAGGGTGGCCAGCAGGTTGGCCTTGCCGGGCGCCACCTGCTGCACCTCGCAGCGGAAGCCCAGCTCGCCCAGCCAGGCCGCCAGCAAGTCGATCACCGCCTGGTTGGACTGGTCCCAGCCGGGCTGGGTGCAGCTCACCGAAGGGGCGGCGATCAGCGCGGCGAACTGGCTCTTCAGGTCTGGAATGGGCATCGGTTACCTCCACGGACGAGGGCTCATCATAGGGACAACGCTCCACCGGCGAAACCGCCCGGCAGGGCGCCTCGGCGTCCTGTAGACTTCACCGCCTCGGCAGCCATCCCGTGCTGCGACTGATAAAACTCCGGCCATGCAAAAAGAAACCGAAATCAAGCTCCGCGCCAGCCGCGAGACCCTCGAAGCCCTCCGCGACCACCCGCTGCTGAAGAAGCGCAACAAGAGCGGCTGGGAGAAGCGTGAGCTCTTCAACCAGTACTACGACACCCCCGAGCGGGATTTGTCGCGCGCCAAGGTCGCCCTGCGCCTGCGCCGCGACGGTGATCAGTTCATCCAGACCCTGAAGAGCCGTGGCCAGAGCGTGGCCGGCCTCTCCGAGCGCAACGAGTGGGACTGGTACCTGACCAAGGCCAAGCTCGACCCGAAGAAGCTGGGTGACGACTGCTGGCCCGCCAGCCTCGCCGAGCTGGACAAGAAGACCCTGGCACCGATCTTCACCACCGACTTCGTCCGCGAGCGCGCCGAGATCGCCTGGGGCCGTGGCAAGGCCAAGGTGGTGGTGGAAGCCGCCCTGGACCTGGGCAAGGTCATCGCCGGCAAGGCCGAGGAAGAAATCTGCGAGCTGGAGCTGGAACTGCGCCAGGGCGAGCCCGAAGCCCTGCTGGAACTGGCCCGTGAACTGGCCGCCGACCTGGCCCTGATGCCCTGCGACATCAGCAAGGCCGAGCGTGGCTATCGCCTGTTCGACGCCAACAGCTACAGCGTCGCCCTGCCGGCCCCGGTGCTGGACGCCGAGATGCCCCTGGACGACGCCATAGCCGCCATCGCCTGGTACCTGCTCGGCAGCAGCCAGCGCCTGGCCGAGCAATACCGCTTCAACGGCCACTGGAAGCTGCTCGGCGAATGGCTGCAGCAACTGATCGACCTGCGTGCCCTGCTCGGCAGCCTCGGCCAGGCCGCACCGCGCGCCAGCAGCCACAGCCTGCGTGAAGCCCTGGACGCCCTGATCGGCGACTGGCGCCCGCGCCTGGCCGCCGGCCAGGATGACGAAGCCGCGCGCCAGGCTGCGCCGCAGCAGTTCGCCGACGAACTGGCCGGCACCCGCTGGGGCCTGTTCTCCCTCGAAGCCTCCAGCTGGCTGCTGGCCCGTGGCTGGGCCGCCAACCGCAACGACCGTGGCAACCGCCAGGGCAAGGCGGCGCTGGGCAAATGGCTGCCGCGCCTGCTGGGCGACGAAGCCCGCGACCTGCAACTGGACCGCTACAAGCGCCAGCCCGAGGACCTCGCCGAACAGCTGCCGCGCATCGAGCGCCTGCTGGTCTGGCTGCGCCTGGCCCGCAGCGTGCTGCTGGAAATCCCCGAGACCGACCGTTGCTACGGCGAGCTGAACAAGCTGGCCGAACTGGCGAGCCAGCCGATCGACGAGGAAGCCCTCGAAGCCCGTGTAACCCAGGCCCACCACGTGCTGACGCTGAAGAGCTGGAAACAGCTGCTCAAGTGATGCGACCCGGCACCGCGCGCCCGCGAGGTGCCGACGAGGACCCCACCCGATGTTCAAGCAAAGCTTCCGATCCCTGCTCGGCACCTGGCTGACCGGCCTGCTGGCCCTGCTGCCGCTGGTGCTGACCCTGGCGCTGCTGGCCTGGATCGTCAGCCTGCTCAATCGCCTGGTGGGCCCCTCGACGCTGATCGGCCAGCTGCTCGCCGCCCTCGGCCAGCCGTTCGCCAGCAACCCCTACCTCGCCTGGTTCGTCGGCACCCTGGTGCTGCTGGCCAGCCTCTATCCCCTGGGCCTGGCCGTGCAGCTGGGCCTGCGCCGGCCGCTGGCCTGGCTGTTCGACCAGACCCTGCGGCGCACCCCGCTGATCGGCAACGTCTACAACATCGCCGACCGCTTCGTCGGCATGCTCGACAAGGAAAAGAACGCCGACATCACCACCATGAAGCCGGTCTGGTGCTTCTTCGGCGGTGACGGTGCGGCGGTGCTCGCCCTGCAGCCCAGCTCCGCGCCCATCGAGCTGGAAGGCCGGCCCTACTGCGCCATCCTGGTGCCCACCGCGCCCATCCCGGTGGGTGGCGGCCTGCTCTACGTGCCGGTGGACTGGGTGCGCCCGGCCGACATGGGCGTCGATGCGCTGACCAGCATCTACGTCTCCATGGGCCTCACCCCGCCGCCCGCCGCCACACCGCCCGACGCCTCGCGGGGCTGATCCGCCGACGCGCTTGGCCAAGGCGCCACCACGCTGGTTACAATGCGCGCCCCGCTCTTCATTCGTCTGTCCGAGAGAGTCCGCCATGGTTTTCAAAGTGTTCGTAGATGGTCAGGAAGGCACCACCGGCCTCCGGTTGCTCGACTACCTGTCCGGCCGTGCCGACATCGAGCTGCTGCGCATCGCCGATGACAAACGCAAGGACCCGCAGGAGCGCGCGCGGTTCCTGAATGCCGCCGACGTCGCCTTCCTCTGCCTGCCCGACGTGGCCTCCCGCGAGGCGGTGTCGCTGGTGACCAACCCGAACACCTGCATCATCGACGCCAGCACCGCGTTCCGCACCGATGACAGCTGGGCCTATGGCCTGCCGGAACTGGCCGCCGGCCAGCGCGAGAAGATCCGCACCAGCAAGCGCATCGCCGTGCCCGGCTGCCACGCCAGCGCCTTCATCCTCGCCGTGCGTCCGCTGATCGACGCCGGCCTGCTGCCCGCCGACTACCCGCTGTCGACCTTCTCCCTCACCGGCTACAGCGGTGGCGGCAAGGGCATGATCGCCCAGTACGAAGCCGGCAACGACGCCGCCCTGATGAGCCCGCGCCCCTACGCCCTGGGCCTGGAGCACAAGCACCTGCCGGAAATGCGCGTCCAGGCCCGCCTGGCCCAGGCGCCGGTGTTCAACCCCATCGTCGGCCCCTTCCTCAAGGGCCTGGCGGTCACCGTGCCGCTCTACACCGAGCGCCTGGCGCGCAAGGCCAGCGCCGCCGAAATCACCGAGATCTACCGCCAGCACTACGCCGGCGAGCAGTTCGTGCGGGTGATGCCGGCCGGTGACGAGGGCAACCTCGACGGCGGCTTCTTCGACGTCCAGGGCTGCAACGACACCAACCGCGTCGACCTCTTCGTCTTCGGCTCCGCCGACCGCCTCAACCTGGTCGCACGCCTGGACAACCTCGGCAAGGGCGCCGCCGGTGCCGCAGTGCAGTGCATGAACGTGCACATCGGCGCCGACGAGGCCACCGGCCTCAACGCCTGATCCGCACTGCCATGAAAAAGCCCCGCCGATGCGGGGCTTTTTCATGGGTCAGTCCCGTGAATCGAGTGCATAAAACTCCTGGAGCTTGCGCTGCAGCAGTTCCTGATCCGGTAACTGGGTTCGATACTCGGCCACCAGCGCCGGAGACAGGGAACGGTTGAGGGCGTACTCCACCACCTCATCATCCTTGCTGGCACACAGCAGCACACCGATGGCGGGCTGCTCGTGAGGCTTGCGCACATCCCGGTCCAGAGCCTCCAGATAGAAATCCAGCTTCCCCAGGTATTCCGGCTCGAAACGCCCCACCTTGAGTTCGATGGCCACCAGGCAGTTGAGGCCTCGATGGAAGAACAAGAGATCAAGAAAGAAGTCACGGCTACCGACCTGCAACGGGTATTCGGACCCAATGAAGCAGAAGTCCCGCCCCAGCTCGATCAGAAAGTCCCGCAGGCGGAACAACAAGCCACGATGCAACTCCGCCTCGCCGTGCCCAGGGGACAAATCCAGGAACTCGAAGACATAGGCATCCTTGAAGGCATCTACGGCATCCGGTTGCCGTTGCCGCAGGGCTTCCGATGCGCTGGCAGGCCTGTTCAGCGAACGTTCGAACAATCCAGCCCGACACTGTCGCTCCAGCTCCCGGCTTGACCAGCGTTCCCGTATCGCCAGTCGCAGATAGAAACCGCGCTCCTCGGGGGTACGGCATTGGCCAAGCACGAGCAGATTGTGGGTCCAGGGTATTTGTGTCAGCAGCGCTGACACTATTGCCTCATCCGGCCAGGCATCGTGGAACTGGCGCATGCGAAACAGGTTGCGCCGGGTGAACCCGCGTAGCCCCGGCTGGGTGCGCGCCAGGTACTTCGCCAGTTGCTCGACGACCCCTTCGCCCCATTCCGATGACTCCAGCTTCTCGCTGATATGGCGCCCGATTCGCCAGTAGAGCGTGATCAGTTCGGCATTGACCGATTGATAGGCACGCTGGCGGGCACTGGCGATCATCAGTGCGATGTCGCCAAAGGCGGTATCCCGCGTTGATCCTGGCGTGTTCATGACATGGCTCCTGGCTGATAAGCCAGTCACCATCGCGTACCTGTCATGGCATGAAAATCCGGCGCTCGCCGCGCCATGCCAAGGGAACCGTCCCATACCTGTCGCTGGATCGCGCAGCGGTCCCGTCGTACCAACGCACATGGAGGCCAGGGCAATGACCGGTAGGGGCGAATTCATTCGCCCAAGGGCCGCGCAGCGGTCCCATCGTGACCTCGAGGGGCGGACCTACGGCCCGCTTGGCGACTGAAGTCGCCCCTACAAGGGTGCCCATGAAGGCCCCAGCACTACCCGCTCACCGGCAAGCTGGTGGTGGATTTGATCTCCGACAGGGCGACGATGGAGTTGACCTCCTGGATGCCCGGCACCAGCGACAGCTTCTCGAAGAAGAAGCGCTCGTAGGCCTCGATGTCCTTGGTGACGATGCGCAGCATGAAATCCACCGCGCCCATGAGTACGTGGCATTCCAGCACCTCGGGGAAGCCCTGCATCGCCTCGGCGAATTCGGTGAGGTTGGAGCGGCCGTGGGCGTTGAGCTTCACCTGAGCGAAGATCTGCGCGTTGAGGCCGATCTTGCGCCGGTCCAGCAGGGTCACCTGGCGGCGGATCACGCCTTCCTCCTTGAGCCGCTGGATGCGCCGCCAGCAGGGCGACTGGGACAGGCCGATGCGCTCGGCGATCTCGGCGGTGGCGATGCCGGCGTCCTCCTGCAGCAGTTCGAGGATGCGGCGGTCGTAGGGATCGAGTTCGACAGGCATGAAAAACCCCAATATTCGGATATCGGGGAAATTCTATTCCTCAATGAGCCGAAACAACCAATAAACAGGCACAAATTCTCCCCTCGGCGCCAGGAAAATAGGCCGTCGCCTCCGGAGCCGCCAACATGCTCGATCTCGAAGAATCGCCCTGTGTCACCCTGCCGCCGCCCTTCCCCACCGCCCTGGCGCCCCGGGAGGACGTGTGGAACCCGGCGCACCTGCCCGGCCAGGCGCGCACCCTGTGCTTCACCATCCTCGCCGAGGCCGACGCGGACATCCTCAGCCGCCTGCTCGGCTACTTCGCCCAGCTGCAACTGGTGCCACAGTGGCTGGAGTCCAGCCGCCAGGGCGACGAGCTGCTGCTGCGGGTGCGCCAGGACGGCCTGACCCTCCACCGCGCCGAGGTCATCGCGCAGAAAATGCGCTCTCTGGTCAGCGTATTTTCGGTGGATGTGCAGCCTGCGGCATCCTGACCACGCCGTTCGGTGCACCCGATCACGCAATGCCCTTCGCCCCGAGGCGCCGATTCGGGCATCCTGTGCCCCCTCCACGGAAGAGTGCGTTGGCTACTCTTCCCTGACCGGGATCGCGTGACCAAGGAGCCTGCATGTCCGCTTTTGCCTCAGCCGCCCAGGATCGCTGGCTGGACCTCAACGACCTCCTGCGGGAGCTGGTGAACCAGGGCCGGATCGCCCAGGACACCGCCGAGCAGTGCATGGCGATTCGCCGCAGCGCGGTGAACAACCAGCAGCACCCGCTGGAATTCCTCGCCAGCCAGCAGGTCGACGACCTCAAGCGCCCCGGCAAGAAGCTCGACCTCGAAGCCCTGACCGTCTGGCTTTCCGAGTACGCCGGCCAGCCCTACCTGCGCATCGACCCGCTGAAGATCGACGTCGCCGCGGTCACCCCGCTGATGTCCTACGCCTTCGCCCAGCGCCACAAGATCCTCGCCGTGGCCGCCGACAGCGAGAGCGTCACCATCGCCAGCGCCCAGCCCTTCGTGCACAGCTGGGAGGGCAACCTCACCCACGTGCTCAAGCGCCCGATCAAGCGCATCGTCGCCAACCCGGCGGACATCCAGCGCTTCACCGTGGAGTTCTACCGCCTGGCCAAGTCGGTCAGCGGCGCCAATACCGTGGACCAGAAGATCAGCGGCGTCGGCAACTTCGAACAATTGCTGAAACTGGGGGCGAACGACCAGGAACCCGACGCCAACGACGCGCATATCGTCAACATCGTCGACTGGCTGTTCCAGTACGCCTACCAGCAGCGCGCCAGTGACATCCACATCGAGCCGCGCCGCGAACAGGGCACCGTGCGCTTCCGCATCGACGGCGTGCTGCACACCGTCTACCAGTTCCCGCCCCAGGTGACGATGGCCATCGTCAGCCGCCTGAAGAGCCTCGGCCGCATGAACGTGGCGGAGAAGCGCAAGCCCCAGGACGGCCGGGTCAAGACCAAGACCCCGGAAGGCGGCGAGGTGGAGCTGCGCCTGTCCACACTGCCCACCGCCTTCGGCGAGAAGATGGTGATGCGGATCTTCGACCCCGAGGTGCTGCTCAAGAGCTTCGACCAGCTGGGCTTCTCCCAGGACGACCTGAAGCGCTGGCAGAGCATGACCAACCAGCCCAACGGCATCATCCTGGTCACCGGCCCCACCGGCTCGGGCAAGACCACCACGCTCTACACCACGCTCAAGCAACTGGCCACCAGCGAGGTGAACGTCTGCACCATCGAAGACCCCATCGAGATGATCGAGGGCGCCTTCAACCAGATGCAGGTGCAGCACAACATCGACCTGACCTTCGCCAGCGGCGTTCGCGCGCTGATGCGCCAGGACCCGGACATCATCATGGTCGGCGAGATCCGCGACCTGGAAACCGCCGAGATGGCCATCCAGGCGGCACTCACCGGCCACCTGGTGCTCTCCACCCTGCACACCAACGACGCCCCCAGCGCCATCACCCGCCTGCTGGAACTGGGCGTGCCCTACTACCTGCTGCGCGCCACCCTGCTCGGGGTCATGGCCCAGCGCCTGGTGCGCACCCTGTGCCCGCACTGCAAGGCACCCATCGAGCTGGAAGAAGAGGACTGGCAGAACCTCACCCGCCCCTGGAGCGCACCGCTGCCCACCGGGGCGCACCGCGCCGTGGGCTGCCTGGAATGCCGCGACACCGGCTACCGGGGCCGCGCCGGGGTCTACGAGATCATGCTGCTGTCGGACTCGGTGAAGAGCTACATCACCGCCGACACCGACCTGGTCGGCCTGCGCCGCAACGCCTTCAAGGAAGGCATGCGCAGCCTGCGCCTGTCCGGCGCGCAGAAGGTCGCCGCCGGCCTCACCACGGTCGAGGAAGTGCTGCGGGTCACCCCGCAGAGCGAACAGAAGTAACCACCGCCGCCCGGCGCAGAATCCGGGCGGATAACCGAGAAAGGCCGCTGCCGGCACTCACCTACAGGGAACAGTCATGGGCATCACCACAGTCGTACTCCTCTTCGTCGCGCTCGCCGTGGCCATCGTCTTCATGGGCTTCAAGGTCGTGCCGCAGGGCTACGAGTGGACGGTGGAGCGCTTCGGCCGCTACACCAACACCCTCAAGCCGGGCCTGAACATCATCGTTCCGGTGATGGACCGCATCGGCCGCAAGCTCAACGTCATGGAAGCCGTGCTGGACATCCCCCCGCAGGAAGCCATCAGCGCCGACAACGCCATCGTCGAGATCGACGCCGTGTGCTTCTTCCAGGTGATCAACGCGGCCCAGGCGGCCTATGAGGTGAACAACCTCGAGCACGCCATCCGCAACCTGGTGATGACCAACATCCGCACCGTGCTCGGCTCCATGGAGCTGGACGCCATGCTCAGCCAGCGCGACGCCATCAACGAGCGCCTGCTGCGCACCGTCGACGAAGCCACCGCGCCCTGGGGCATCAAGGTCACCCGTATCGAGATCAAGGACATCAGCCCGCCCGCCGACCTGGTGGAAGCCATGGCCAGCCAGATGAAAGCCGAGCGCCTCAAGCGCGCACAGATCCTCGAAGCCGAAGGCTCCCGCTCCGCTGCCATCCTCACCGCCGAAGGCCACAAGCAGGCGGAAATCCTCCGCGCCGAGGGCGAACGCGCCGCCGCCTTCCTCGAAGCCGAGGCCCGCGAACGCGCCGCCCAGGCCGAAGCCGAGGCGACCCGCGTGGTGTCCCAGGCCATCGCCAGCGGCAACGTGCAGGCGGTGAACTACTTCGTCGCGCAGAAATACGTCGAGGCCCTGGGCAACCTGGCCAGCGCCAACAACAGCAAGGTGATCCTCATGCCACTGGAGGCCAGCCAGGTGATCGGCTCGGTGGGCGGCATCGGCGAGATCGTCAAAGCCACCTTCGGCGACAAGAAGGTCTGACCATGCTCGGCTACCTGCAGACCCTGTCCTTCTGGGACTGGCTGGCCCTGGGCACCCTGCTGCTGATCCTCGAAGTCTTCGGCGCCGGCGGCTACCTGCTGTGGATCGGCCTCGCCGCCGCCGCGGTGGGCGTGCTCACCTTCCTCGTGCCGGGCATCCCGTGGGAGGTGCAGTTCCTCCTCTTCGGCGTGCTCTCGGTGTGCACCGCCGTCTACTGGTGGCGTCGCCAGCGCAGCGCCGCCAAGCCCTCCGACCAGCCGGGGCTGAACCGCCGGGGCCAGGAGTTCGTCGGCCGCCAGTTCGCCCTGCACCAGGCCATCGAAGGCGGGCGCGGCAAGATCAAGGCCGGCGACTCGGTATGGCTGGTGGTCGGGCCCGACCTGCCCGTTGGCGCCCAGGTCCGCGTGGTCGGCCAGGACGGCGTGCTGCTCAAGGTGGAACCTGCCGGCGACAACTGACGCAAGCCTTGCACGGGCTCCCGCCCTGACGTCCAATAGCGCGTCGCCCAGGAGCCCGTCATGCCACGTCCCGCCACCACCCGCAAACCCCGCGCCAGCAGCCAGCTGCGCATCGCCGGGATTCTCGACGCCGCACGGGCGCTGCTGGCCGAGGAAGGCGTGGCCAACCTGTCGATCTACAGCGTGGCCGAGCGCGCGGACATGCCGCCCTCCTCCGTCTACCACTTCTTCGCCAGCGTGCCGGCCATCCTCGAAGGCCTCACCGCCGAGGTGCATGCCGCCTTCCGCGCCTGCCTGCAGGAGCCGGTGGAACACGGCCGCCTGGGCAGCTGGCGCGATCTCTCGCGCCTGGTGGAGGAGCGCATGCTGGCGATCTACGCCGACGACACCGCCGCGCGCCAGCTGATCCTCGCCCAGCACGGCCTCACCGAAGTGACCCAGGCCGACCGCCAGCACGACATCGAGCTGGGCCGCCTGATGCACCGCCTGTTCGAGCGCCACTTCGAGCTGCCGGCACTGCCGGACGACATCGACGTCTTCGCCCTGGCCATGGAGCTGGGCGATCGCGTCTATGCCCGTTCGGTGCAGCTGCACGGCGAGATCACCCCGCGCTTCGCCGAGGAAGGCATGCGCGTATTCGATGCCTACCTCGGCCTCTACCTGCCGCCCTTCCTGCCCAAGCGGGCCGTTGCGCTTGCCGACACACCCTGAAATCGCTCGATTTCTATCCGACATTAAGCCGATAAACATCCGACTAATTGGTGATTATTTTATTTTTTTCCGATTTAAATCGCTTTTAAAGCGGATTTTTATCGATTATAAAGTCGACATTCCCGGGCGACCTGCGCCCGTTCATCGACAGCAATCGTCCTGACGAGGTGTCTCCATGTCCCGCATCGTTACCGTCGCCGCCACCCAGATGGCCTGCTCCTGGGATCGCGCCGCGAACATCGCCAACGCCGAGAAACTGGTGCGCCAGGCGGCCGCCAGGGGGGCGCAGATCATTCTCATCCAGGAGCTGTTCGAGACCCCCTACTTCTGCCAGAAGCCCAACGCCGACTACCTGCTGCTGGCCACCGCCACCGAGGTCAACGCCGCCATCGCCCACTTCCAGAAGGTGGCCGCCGAGCTGCAGGTGGTGCTGCCCATCAGCTACTTCGAGCTGGCCGGGCGCGCGCGCTTCAACAGCATCGCCATCATCGACGCCGACGGCAGCAACCTCGGCGTGTACCGCAAGAGCCACATCCCGGACGGCCCCGGCTACCACGAGAAGTACTACTTCAACCCCGGCGACACCGGCTTCAAGGTGTGGAACACCCGCTACGCGCGCATCGGCGTCGGCATCTGCTGGGACCAGTGGTTCCCCGAGTGCGCCCGCAGCATGGCGCTGCTGGGTGCCGAGGTGCTGTTCTACCCCACCGCCATCGGCAGCGAGCCCCATGACGCCAGCATCACCTCCCGCGACCATTGGCAGCGCGTGCAGCAGGGCCACGCAGGCGCTAACCTGATGCCTCTGGTGGCGTCGAACCGCATCGGCCGCGAAGAGCAGGACGGCTACGACATCACCTTCTACGGCTCCTCCTTCATCGCCGACCCGTTCGGCGCCAAGGTCGAGGAACTGAACGAAACCGAGGAAGGCGTGCTGGTCCACAGCTTCGACCTCGACGCACTGGAACGTACCCGCAGCGCCTGGGGCACCTTCCGTGACCGTCGCCCGAACCTGTACGGCCCGCTGAAGACCCTGGACGGCTCCCTGGAGTCCTGACACCCCTTTCCAGTGGCCCCCGCCAGCGCGGGGCCCACTCAACAGCCACCGCATCGCCCCTCGTCGGGCGACCACAGGTAACCCCCATGAAACCTCTGAACAGCACCCCCCGCGCCGATGGCTTCCGCATGCCGGCGGAATGGGAAACCCACAGCCGAACCTGGATGGTCTGGCCCGAGCGCCCGGACAACTGGCGCCTCGGCGGCAAGCCCGCCCAGGCCGCCTTCAGCGCCGTGGCCCGCGCCATCGCCCGTTTCGAGCCGGTGACCGTCTGCGTCAGCGCCGGCCAGTACGAGAACGCCTGCCAGCGCCTGGACGAGCCGAACATCCGAGTGGTGGAAATCACCACCGACGACGCCTGGGTGCGGGACACCGGCCCCACCTTCGTCACCGACGACACCGGCGAGGTGCGCGGCGTGGACTGGGCCTTCAACGCCTGGGGCGGCTTCGACGGCGGCCTCTACTCGCCGTGGAACCGCGACGACCAGGTGGCCTCGAAGGTGCTGCGCATCGAAGGCTTCCAGGGCTACCGCACCGAAGGCTTCGTGCTGGAAGGCGGCTCCATCCACGTGGATGGCGAAGGCACCCTGATCACCACCGAGGAATGCCTGCTCAACCGCAACCGCAACCCGCACCTGGGTCGCGAGGAGATCGAGGCGGTGCTGCGCGACCACCTGGCGGTGGACAGCATCATCTGGCTGCCGGACGGCCTCTACAACGATGAGACCGACGGCCACGTCGACAACTTCTGCTGCTACGTGCGCCCGGGCGAAGTGCTGCTGGCCTGGACCGACGACCCGGCCAACCCCAACTACCCGCGCTGCCAGGCGGCGATGAAGGTGCTGGAGCAAGCCCGCGACGCCAAGGGCCGCCAGCTGGTGGTGCACAAGATGCCGATCCCCGGCCCGCTCTACGCCACGGACGAGGAATGCGCCGGCGTCGACCTGGTGGCCGGCACCCAGGAACGCGACCCGTCGATCCGCCTGGCCGGCTCCTACGTCAACTTCCTCATCGTCAACGGCGGCATCGTCGCGCCCAAGTTCGACGACCCCAAGGACGCCGAGGCCGAAGCCATCCTCAAGCGCCTGTTCCCGCAGCACGAAGTGGTGATGGTCCCCGGCCGCGAAATCCTCCTCGGCGGCGGCAACATCCACTGCATCACCCAGCAACAGCCGGCGCCGCAGAAGCGCTGAGCCGAACCCGGATGAACGAAGCCCCGCGAAAGCGGGGCTTTTTTTGACGGGTAGCCCGGGCTTCAGCCCGGGGATGGTGTGGATAACTTCCCGGGCTGAAGCCCGGGCTACGCTCCTACGCTCCCAAACGTGTCCCCCAAACGAACGAGCCCCCGCATGCGCGGGGGCTCTTCATGTCGGCACAAGGCAGCTGACGCAACCTCATCCAGCGGATCACAGCTTGGCGATGGACACCTCGGTGGATTTCACGAAGGCGATCACTTCGGAACCGATGCCCAGCTCCAGCTCGCGCACGGAACGGGTGGTGATCACCGAGGTGACGATACCGGCGGCGGTCTGCACGTCGATTTCCGACAGCACCGGGCCTTCGATGATTTCCTTGATGGTGCCTTTGAACTGGTTGCGGACGTTGATGGCTTTGATGGTCATGGCATTTCTCCTGGGGTCGAAAAGTAGCTTCAAGTTGCAAGCTTCAAGCGGCAAGTCGGAGCGTCCTGCTCTTTCTTGCGGCTTGTGGCTTGCGCTTGCTGCTCGGGGTTAAAGCGCCCAACGCAACTGCGTGGGCAGGGGTGAAAAGGGTTCCGGCTCCGGTGGCGAGGCGGGTTGCGACAGCACCCGCTCCAGCACCTCGGCCTCCAGTGCCGCCAATCGCGCCGAACCACGGGGGCGGGGGCGGGGCAGTTCCACGGCGAGGTCGAGGCCGACCTCGCCGTCTTCGATCAGGATCACCCGGTCGGCGATGGCCACGGCCTCGCTGACATCGTGGGTGACCAGCAGCACGGTGAAGCCGTGCTTTTGCCAGAGGCGTTCGATCAGTTGCTGCATCTCGATGCGGGTCAGCGCATCCAGCGCGCCCAGCGGTTCGTCCAGCAGCAGCAGGCGCGGTTCGTGGATCAGGGCGCGGGCCAGGGCCACGCGCTGCTTCTGGCCACCGGACAGCGCCGCCGGCCATTCCTGGGCGCGGTCGGCCAGGCCCACGGCCTCCAGCGCTTCCAGGGCCTTGGGCCGCCAGTTGCCGGAGAGGCCGAGGCCGACGTTGTCGATCACCCGTTTCCACGGCAGCAGGCGGGCGTCCTGGAACATCAGGCGGGTGTCTTCGCGGGCATCTTCCAGCGGTGCGGAGCCGGCCAGCAGCTGCCCACGGCTGGGTTTGTCGAGCCCGGCCAGCAGGCGCAGCAGGGTGCTCTTGCCGCAGCCACTGCGGCCGACCACGGCGACGAACTGGCCGGCGGGGATCAGCAGGTCGATGTCCTTGAGCACTTCGCGCTCGCCGAACGATTTGCCGATGCTGCGTATCGCCAGCGGGATGCCGCGCTTCAGGCGTTGCGGTGTGGACAGGGCATTCATGCCGCACCTCCCTTGGCCTGGTACGCCGGGTGCCAGCGCAGCCACAGGCGCTCGAGGCCACGGGCGGCGACGTCGGCCAACTTGCCGAGCACCGCGTAGAGCAGGATCGCCAGCACCACCACATCGGTCTGCAGGAACTCACGGGCGTTCATCGCCAGGTAGCCAATGCCGGAGCTGGCGGAGATGGTCTCGGCGACGATCAGGGTCAACCACATGAAGCCGAGGGCGAAGCGCACGCCCACCAGGATCGAGGGCAGCGCGCCGGGCAGGATCACCTGGCGGAACAGGCCGAAACCGGAGAGGCCGTAGCTGCGCGCCATTTCCACCAGCGCCGGGTCGACGTTGCGGATGCCGTGGTAGGTGTTGAGGTAGATGGGGAACAGGGTGCCGAGGGCGACGAGGAAGATCTTCGCCGACTCATCGATGCCGAACCACAGGATCACCAGCGGGATCAGCGCCAGGTGCGGCACGTTGCGGATCATCTGCACCGAGCTGTCGAGCAGGCGCTCGCCCCATTTCGACAGGCCGGTGATGAAGCCCAGCAGCAGGCCGATGCCGCCACCGATGGCGAAGCCGATACCGGCGCGCCAGCCGCTGATGGCCAGGTGGGTCCAGATTTCACCGCTGGAGAGCAGGTGCCAGCCCGCCGTCACCACGGCGCTGGGCGCCGGCAGGATGCGGGTGGAGAGCAGGCCGGTTTCCACGGCGATCTGCCAGGCGGCCAGCAGCGTGAAGGGCAAGGCCCAGGGCGCCAGGCGCTGGAGGATGGATTGGACGTTCATCTGTGCATCCTCAGCTCTGGGAGACCTTGAGGCGACGCTCGGGCAGCGCCTCGTTGGCGACCATCTCGCCGAAGGGGCTGACGAAGGCCAGGCCGTCACCCGTCTGCGGGCGCGCCACGTCCAGGTGGGGGAACAGCAGTTCGGCCACGCGGTAGGACTCTTCCAGGTGCGGGTAGCCGGAGAAGATGAAGGTGTCGATGCCCAGGTCGGCGTATTCCTTGACCCGCGCCGCCACCGTGGGGCCATCGCCCACCAGCGCGGTGCCGGCACCGCCACGCACCAGGCCGACGCCGGCCCAGAGGTTGGGGCTGACTTCCAGCTGGTCGCGGCGGCCGTTGTGCAGGGCAGCCATGCGTTGCTGGCCGACGGAATCGAAACGGGCAAAGGCGGCCTGGGCCTTGGCGATGGTCTCGTCGTCGAGGTTGGCGATCAGGCGGTCGGCGGCGGCCCAGGCTTCCTCGTTGGTCTCGCGCACGATCACGTGCAGGCGGATGCCGAAGCGCACGCTGCGGCCGAGCTTGGCGGCCTTCTCGCGCACCTGCTCGATCTTCTCCTTCACCGCGGCCGGCGGCTCGCCCCAGGTCAGGTACAGCTCGACCTGTTCGGCGGCCAGGTCCTGGGCAGCTTCGGAGGAACCGCCGAAGTACAGCGGCGGGCGCGGCTGCTGCAGCGGCGGGTAGAACAGTTTGGCGCCCTTCACCTGGATGTGCTTGCCGTCGTAGTCGACGGTCTCGCCCTCCAGTACGCGGCGCCAGACGCGGGTGAATTCGACGGAAGCCTCGTAACGCTCTTCATGGTTCAGGTGCAGGCCATCGGCGGCCAGCTCGTCCGGGTCGCCCCCGGTCACCAGGTTGAACAGGGCACGGCCACCGGAGAGGCGGTCGAGGGTGGCGGCCTGGCGTGCGGCGACGGTGGGCGAAATGATCCCCGGGCGCAGGGCCACGAGGAACTTCAGGCGCTGGGTCACCGGGATCAGCGAGGCGGCGACCAGCCAGGAATCCTCGCAGGAGCGGCCGGTGGGGATCAGCACACCGCCGAAACCGAGGCGGTCGGCGGCCTGGGCGATCTGCTGCAGGTAACCGTGATCGACAGCGCGGGCGCCCTCGGATGTGCCGAGGTAGTGGCCGTCGCCGTGGGTAGGCAGGAACCAGAAGATGTTGAGGCTCATCGCAATAACTCCAAAGTGAGCGCGCCGGCGTGGCGTAGCCGCGCGATGATTGTTCGTTTACGGGTATCAGGACCTTCCCCGCGCCGTCCTGGCGCGGGGCAAGGCGCAAATCACGGCTGCTGGGCGACCTTGGCAGGCGGCGTCCAGATCACGTCCTTGATGCTGAGTTTTTTCGGGATCAGCTTCAGGTCGGTGAAGGTGTCGGCGATCTTCTGCTGCGCGGCGACCACCTCCGGGGTGAGGAACTGCGCGCCGTAGCCCTGGCGCTTCACCGCGATGGCGGTGATGTCCTTGGGCAGGCCGAGTAGCGGCGCCACCTGTTCGGTGACCTTGTCCGGGTCGGCCTTGGAGTCCTCGCCCACGGCGCGCACTTCCTCCACCAGGGTGCTGATCACCTGCGGGTGCTGGGTCGCGTAGTCGCGGGTGGCCAGGTAGAACTGGTGGTTGTCCACCAGTTGGCTGCCGTTGCGCAGGGTGCGCGCCTGCAGTTGCTGCTCCGCGGCGGCCTGGAAGGGGTCCCAGATCACCCAGGCGTCGACGCTGCCACGCTCGAAGGCGGCGCGGGCATCGGCCGGGGGCAGGTACACGGGCTGGATGTCGCTGTACTTCAGGCCGGCATCTTCCAGGGCGCGGACCAGCAGGTAGTGCACGTTGGAGCCCTTGTTCAGGGCGACCTTCTTGCCGGCCAGTTCCTTGACCGACTTGATGGCCGAATCCTTCGGCACCAGGATCGCCTCGCTGGTGGGCGCCGGCGGCTCATAGGCGACGTAGAGCAGGTCGGCACCGGCGGCCTGGGCGAACACCGGCGGGGTTTCGCCGGTGACGCCGAAGTCGATGGAGCCGACGTTGAGGCCTTCCAGCAGCTGCGGGCCGCCGGGGAACTCGGTCCATTTCACCTCGATGCCCTGGTCGGCCAGGCGCTTCTCCAGCGAGCCCTTGGCCTTGAGCAGCACCAGGGTGCCGTATTTCTGATAGCCGATCCGCAAGGTCTCGGCCTGTGCCTGGGTGATGGCGCCGAAGGTGATGGCCGCTGCAAACAGGGCGACCAGGCTCCGACGCAAAGTGATGGTGCGCATGGCGCTCTCCTCGAACTCTGCTTTGAGTGTTGGTTGCGCCTGCTTGCCCGTTGCCGGGCGAGTAAGGCTTTGTTCTTGTCACCCCCGAGGGAGTGTCGTGTCGTCTTGCTCAGATGCTCCAGCGCGCATTGCGCAGGGCATCCGGGGCCAGGGGCCGCGGCCTTCTGGCCAGGGCCCGCTGGAACTGCTCCAGCGATTCATCCAGGCGCTGCTCCAGCGACGGAGCCAGCTGCACGCCACCGTTCTGGCGCTCCACCTGGCTGTCGTCGGCGAAGATGCCATGCAGCACTTCCTCGGCCTTGAGGGCCGTCAGAACGGGCCGCAGTGCGTAATCCACCGCCAGCATGTGGGCCTTGCTGCCACCGGTGGCGATGGGCAGCACGACCTTGTGTTCCAGGGCCCGCTCGGGCAACAGGTCGAGCAGGGTCTTCAGGGCACCGGCGAAGGACGCCTTGTACACCGGCGTCGCCACCAGCAGCCCGTCGGCACGGCCGACCTGTTCGATCAGGTGCTGCACCTGCGGGCTGTCGAAGCGTGCGTGCAACAGGTCCTCAGCCGGGAAGTCCCGTACCGCGAAGCCCGCCAGTTCCACCCCATGCCGCTCCAGCCACTGGCGGGCGCGGGTCAGCAGGGCTGCCGAACGCGACTCCAGGCTGGGACTGCCGGAAAGGGTTACCACCAACATCGGGACTGTTCCTCTTCGATAAAAAACGGACCGGCGCACCGGTCCGAACCCTGCTCGTAAATCCATTCGCCCGGGCCTGCTCGTGCAGGGCTGGGCGCCCGCATCAGCGGTTGGGCTGCGGGGTCAGGCGCAGGTAGGGCTTGACCGCCTTGTAGCCACGGGGGAAGCGTTGCTTGATTTCGTCCTCGTCCTTCAGCGAGGGCACGATCACCACGTCGTCGCCGTCCTGCCAGTTGGCGGGGGTGGCGACCTTGTGGCTGTCGGTGAGCTGCAGGGAGTCGATCACCCGCAGGATCTCGTTGAAGTTGCGCCCGGTGCTGGCCGGGTAGGTGATGATCAGGCGCACCTTCTTGTTCGGGTCGATGATGAACAGCGAACGCACGGTGAGGGTGTCGTTGGCGTTCGGGTGGATCAGGTCGTAGAGGCCGGAAACGGCGCGGTCGGCGTCGGCGATGATCGGGAAGTTGACCACGGTGTGCTGGGTCTCGTTGATGTCGTCGATCCACTTCAGGTGCGAGTCCACCGGGTCCACCGACAGGGCGATGGCCTTGACGCCACGGGCGGCGAATTCGTCCTTGAGCTTGGCGGTCAGGCCCAGCTCGGTGGTGCACACCGGGGTGAAGTCGGCGGGGTGCGAGAAGAGCACGCCCCAGCTGGCGCCCAGCCACTCGTGGAAACGGATGCGGCCTTCGCTGGATTCCTGTTCGAAGTCGGGGGCGATGTCGCCGAGTCTGATGCTCATCTGTGCAGCTCCTTGAGACTGGATTCGTCGTTCTGTGCGCCCACTATGCCCAGCCTCGAAGGAAATCAAAAAGAATAAATAACAATTTATTTATAACCTTAAGAGCTATATCTCCAACCACCCCCAAACACCCCGCCACCCCCTGTAGGAGCGAGCTCTGCTCGCGAACCCAGGTGCTGCCAGCGACCCGTAGGATGGGTAGAGCGAAGCAAAACCCATGCGGTCGCCGGATACTCCGCAATGATGGGTTTCGTACCTCGCGGAACGCCGCCCGCCCCAACCTGCTGGAGCGCTGAATCCACTCCCACGGGAACGCGCCGACCCTGGCACCCGTACCGTAGGAGCGAGCTCTGCTCGCGAAGCTCTGGGCGACTGAAGTCGCCCTTGTCCGAATCGCGCCCACAAAAAAGCCCCGCCTCCGCCAGGGGCGGAAGCGGGGCTCGATGAAGCTGCTTACAGCAGGGTCAGGGTGTAGCTCACGATCAGGCGGTTTTCGTCCTGGTCGCGGGTGGCGTCGCTGCGCAGGGCAGCGTTACGCCAGGACAGGCCCAGGCCTTTCAGCGGGCCGTCCTGCAGGGTGTAGTCCAGGCGGAAGTCACGCTCCCACTCGCCCTGATCCTTGCCCTGGGTCTCGATGTTGCTGCCCTTCAGGTAGGTGGCGACGGCCTTCAGGCCCGGTACGCCGGCCTTGGCGAAGTCGTAGCCGTACTCGGCCACCCAGGTGCGCTCGCCGGCGCTGAGGAACTTGCCGATCTGACGGTCGGTGATCAGGTACGCAGTGGCACCGTCACCCTGGTTCAGGAAGGGGAAGGCGCTGTCACCGGACACCTGCTGGTAGCCCAGGCTGGCGGCATGGCTGCCCAGGGTGTAGGTGAAGAAGGCGCTCCAGGTCTTGTTGTCGACTTCGTAGCGGTCGGCATCGGTGGTCGCCCAGTTGCCGGAGCTGCGGTAGCCCTCGAGGCGGCCGGCGGCGCTGGAGTTCTTGCCATCGGAGTCGCTGTAGAAGTAACGCAGGTCGGACTTCAGGGAGCCCGGGCCAACCGGCAGCACGTGGGTCAGGCCCAGGAAGTGCTGGTTGTAGAAGTCTTCCAGGTTGCCGTAGTAGTACTGGGCGGTCAGGTCCTTGGTGACCTTGTAGTCGCCGCCGGCGTAGTAGAACTTGTTGCTGAACTGGCCGGTCTGGGCGTTGTTGGCGCCACCGATGGACAGGCCACGGGCGTCGCTGGAGTTACGGCCCTTGGCGTGCTCGAGCTGGCCACCGATCAGGGTCAGGCCGTCGATTTCGTTGGAAGTGACCTGGCCACCTTCGAAGGTCTGCGGCAGCAGGCGACCGTCGTTGAAGGAGACGACCGGCAGCTTGGGCTGCAGGGTGCCGATGCGGGCCTCGGTCTTGGAGATGCGGACCTTGCCGGTCACGCCGATGCTGCCGAAATCGTCCACGGCACGGCCATCGCCTTCCGACGGGAATACGGTACCGCCGTAGGAATCGCTACCGGCGTTGTAGTGAGTGCCCTTGCCGGAATCCAGGCGTACGCCCAGCAGGCCCAATGCGTCGACGCCGAAGCCTACGGTGCCTTCGGTGTAGCCGGAGGTGTAGTTGAAGATGAAGCCTTGGCCCCACTCTTCCTGCTTGGACGGGTTGGCAGTGCCTTCGCGGTTGTCCTGGTTGATGTAGAAGTTACGCAGGCCGAGGGTGGCCTTGCTGTCCTCGACGAAACCGCCTGCGAAAGCCTGTTGGGCCAGGACGCCGGCAGCGATGGCCAAGGCCAGGGAAGATTTGTTCATGCTCATGCTCCAGATGGTGCTTGTTTCTTGGTGTTTTAAAGGTGAGGCGCGCATCGGCTGCGCTATATAGAAAAATATACAGCGAGCCATTATGACCGGATGGTCATGAATTTCCAGCATTCATTAAAGCGAAAGCACCCCACCCCGGATGGCTGGCAATCTAGGGCAAGGTGCCTAAGGCTTAAAAAGAATTTATTGTCACTTTATTGTAACTAAATCGCATAAAAAGCATCACGGACGAGCTTTGAACCCGTTCTCATCTCGCCGCATAAGCTAATGATTAAAAATTATTGGTCCCGGTGTTTTTAGATCACCTAGCTTCTCGCCACCGGACAACCGGACGAACGTCCCGCTTTCTCATGGAAAGCAGGCTCCCCGTTCCGGCCTCCCGCGATCGTCGGCAGGCGTATCCGAGAGGTTCACCATGGCCCAGGCCACTCCCTTTACCCGTACCGCCCTGCTCGCCCTCGCCCTGGGCATCGGCCTGCTGGTCGCACTGCCCGTGGACGCCGCCAGCCAGCAGCTGCGCATCGGCTTCCAGAAGTCCTCGACCCTGATCACCCTGCTCAAGTCCCAGGGCAGCCTGGAGCGCGAGCTGGCCAAGCAGGACATCGCCATCAGTTGGCACGAATTCCCCAGCGGGCAACCGCTGCTGGAAGCGCTCAACCTGGGCAATGTCGACCTCTCGGCCGATGTCGCCGACACGGTGCCGGTGTTCGCCCAGGCGGCGGGCGCGCAACTTACCTATTTCGCGCAGGAAGCGCCATCACCTTCCGCCCAAGGGATCCTGGTGCACGCGGACTCGCCACTTAAAAGCCTCGCCGACCTCAAGGGCCGCACCGTGGCGGTGACCAAGGCCGCCGGCAGCCACTACCTGCTGATTGCCGCCCTGAACAAGGCCGGGCTGAAGTTCTCCGACATCAAGCCCGCCTACCTCACCCCCGCCGACGGCCGCGCCGCCTTCGAGAACCACAAGGTCGATGCCTGGGTCACCTGGGAGCCCTTCCTCAGCAGCGCCCGCCAGCAGTTGCCGACCCGCACCCTCAGCGACGGCGCGCACCTGGCCGACTACCAGCGCTATTACCTGACCAGCACCGCCTTCGCCAAGGCCAACCCGGCGGTGCTGCAGACGGTGTTCGACGAGCTGGTGAAGGCCGGCGACTGGCTGCGCGCCAACCCCCGCGAGGCGGCCGAGGTGCTCGGCCCGCAGTGGGGCGGGCTGGCGCCGGCGATCGTCGAGCAGGCCAACGCCCACCGCAGCTACCAGGTGCGCGCCGTGCAACCGGCCAGCCTCGGCGAGCAGCAAAAGATCGCCGACGCCTTCTTCGCCGAAGGCCTGCTGCCGAAGAAGGTCGACGCCCTGGCCCTGCCCGTCTGGGAGCCCGGCACCCACTGATCGCCCCGAGGGCCCGCGAGCCGGGCCCTCGGTCCCACCGGGCAAGTAGCCAGCACTCATAAGCTAATGACTAAATATTATTTATTCGGAGTTTTTTAGATCATTTAGATTTGCTTCACCGGACCGCCGGACACCTACAGAACACACCCGATTCCCGTCCCGTGGCCCGGCCTCCAAACCGGCCCGTCGCCTGTTTAGGAGCACCACCATGATCAGCTCTCTGTTCCCCCGTCGCCTGCTGGCGGCACTGACCCTCGGCGGCCTGGCCATTACCGCGCAGGCCGCGGACTTCACCGTCGCCTACCAGACCACCGTCGACCCGGCGAAGGTCGCCCAGGCCGATGGCGCCTATGAAAAGGCCAGCCACTCGAAGATCGACTGGCGCAAGTTCGATGGTGGCGCCGAAGTCATCACCGCCGTCGCCTCCGGTGACGTGCAGATCGGCTACGTCGGCTCCAGCCCCCTGGCTGCCGCCGCCACCCGCCAACTGCCGATCCAGACCTTCCTCATCGCCACCCAGATCGGCGACGCCGAAGCCCTGGTCGCCCGCAACGGCGCCGGCATCAGCAAGCCCGAAGACCTGATCGGCAAGAAGATCGCCGTGCCCTTCGTCTCCACCGGCCACTACAGCCTGTTGGCCGCGCTCAAGCACTGGAAGATCGACCCCAGCAAGGTAACCATCCTCAACCTCGCGCCGCCGGCCATCATCGCCGCCTGGCAGCGTGGCGACATCGACGCCACCTACGTATGGGACCCGGCCCTGGGCGTGGCCAAGTCTTCCGGCAAGGTGCTGATCAGCTCCGGCGAGCTGGGCAAGCTGGGCGCGCCCACCTTCGACGCCTGGATCGTGCGCAAGGACTTCGCCGAGAAACACCCCGAAGTGGTCAGCGCCTTCGCCAAGGTCACCCTCGACGCCTACGCCGCCTACCGCAAGGACCCGCAAGCCTGGCTGGCCGACAAGGCCAACATCGACAAGGTCGTGAAGCTCTCCGGTGCCAAGGCCGAAGACATCCCGCTGCTGCTGCAGGGCAACGTCTTCCCGCTGGCCGCCGACCAGGCCACCGCCCTGGGCGCGCCGACCACCCAGGCCATCACCGAGACCGCCACCTTCCTCAAGGAGCAGGGCAAGGTCGAGGCAGTGCTGCCGGACTACACCCCTTATGTAAGCAGCCAATACGTCACCAACTGATCGGCTGCGCGTCAGCGGGGCGTTGTTGAAAACGACCTTGGCTTGCTCACTTACAGACGTAAGCTCCGCAGCCTCGGTCGTTTTCGCCTAGCCCCGCTCTAGCTCGCTCGATCAGACTCATTTAGAAGAGCGCAAAAGAAAATGGCCTTACTCCAGCTGGAGCGCATCAGCGCACAGTACCCCGGCACGGCCGAGCCGGTACTGACCGACATCTCCCTCAGCCTCGGGCCACAGCAACTGCTGGTCGCCCTGGGGCCTTCCGGCAGCGGCAAGACCACGCTGCTCAACCTCATCGCCGGCTTCGTGCCGCCCAGCGACGGGCAGATCAGCCTCGACGGCAAGCCCGTGCAGGGCCCCTCCGCCGAGCGCGGCGTAGTGTTCCAGGACGACGCCCTGCTGCCCTGGCAGAACGTGCTCGGCAACGTCGCCTTCGGCCTCGAACTGGCCGGCGTCCCCCGCGCCCAGCGTGAAGCCAAGGCCCGCGAGATGCTCGCCCTGGTGGACCTCGCCGGCTTCGACACGCGGCAGACCTGGGAGCTCTCCGGGGGCCAGCGCCAGCGCGTCGGCATCGCCCGCGCCCTGGCCGCCGACCCGCGTGTGCTGCTGATGGACGAACCCTTCGGCGCACTGGATGCCTTCACCCGCGAACAGATGCAGGAGCTGCTGCTGCAGGTCTGGCAGCGTGCCGCCAAGCCGGTGTTCCTGATCACCCACGACATCGAGGAAGCGGTATTCCTCGCCACCGACCTGATCCTGCTGTCGCCCAACCCGGGGCGCATCAGCGAACGCCTGAGCCTCGACTTCGGCCGCCGCTACGCCGCCGGTGAAAGCGCGCGGGCGATCAAGTCCGACCGGCAATTCATCGAAACCCGCGAACACGTCCTCGCCCAGGTCTTCGCCGAACGGCAAAGGAGAAGCGCATGAGCAGCCTCGACCTGCCCCTGCTGGAAAAAGCAGCGGCGCCCGCACCGCGCCCCTGGCGCCTCTCCACCTTCGCCATCAGCAGCCTGACCCTCGCCGGCCTGCTGCTGGTCTGGTGGGCCGTCACCACCGCCGGCCTGGTGGAGCCGCTGTTCCTGCCCAGCCCCCAGGCGGTGCTGCGCAAGGGCTGGCTGCTGGCCACCCAGGGCTATATGGATTCCAGCCTCTGGGCGCACCTGCTGGCGAGCCTCGCGCGCATCGGCACCGCCCTGCTGGCCGCCGTGCTCACGGCCATCCCCCTGGGCATCGCCATCGGCCGCAACCGCGTGGCCCGGGGCATCTTCGACCCGCTGATCGAGTTTTACCGGCCGATCCCGCCGCTGGCCTACCTGCCGCTGATCGTCATCTGGTGCGGCATCGGCGAGCTGTCCAAGGTGCTGCTGATCTTCCTCGCCATCTTCGCGCCCATCGCCATCGCCACCGCCACCGGCGTGCGCAACGTCAACCCGGCGCGCCTGCGTGCCGCGCAGTCCCTCGGCGCCACCCAGGCGCAGCTGATCCGCCACGTGATCCTGCCCAGCGCCCTGCCGGACATCCTCACCGGCGCGCGCATCGGCCTCGGTGTTGGCTGGTCGACCCTGGTCGCCGCCGAGCTGGTGGCCGCCACCCAGGGCCTGGGCTTCATGGTGCAGTCAGCGGCACAGTTCCTGGTCACCGACGTCGTGGTGCTCGGCATCCTCGTCATCGCCCTGGTCGCCTTCGCCCTGGAACTCGGCCTGCGGGCCCTGCAGCGCAAGCTCGTGCCCTGGCACGGGCAGAACCACTGATTCGAGACAACCGCCATGAGCCTGCACATCACCCCCCTCAGCCCCGCCCTCGGCGCCCTTATCGGCGGCGTCGACCTGCGTGAGCCGCTGAGCGCCGAACACCGCGACGGCATCGAAGCCGCCCTGCTCCAGCACCAGGTGCTGTTCTTCCGCGCCCAGCCCCTGGAACCGACCCAGCAGGCGCGTTTCGCCGCCCAGTTCGGCGACCTGCACATCCACCCGATCTACCCCAACATCCCCGAGCAGCCGGAAGTGCTGGTGCTCGACACCGCCGTCACCGACGTGCGCGACAACGCCCTTTGGCACACCGACGTCACCTTCATGGAAACCCCGGCCCTGGGCGCCGTGCTCAGCGCCAAGCTGCTGCCACCGGTGGGCGGCGACACCCTCTGGGCCAGCAGCAGCGCCGCGTTCGAGGCCCTCTCCGCGCCCCTGCAACGGATGCTCGAAGGCCTCACCGCCACCCACGACCTGGCCCGCTCATTCCCCGAGGAACGCTTCAGCCTGACGGCGGACGAACGCGAGAAGCTGGAAGCGGCCAAGCGCAAGCACCCGCCGGTCAGCCACCCGGTGGTGCGCACCCATCCGGTCACCGGGCGCAAGGGCCTGTTCGTCAGCGAAGGCTTCACCACGCGCATCAACGAACTCACCGCCGCCGAGAGCGACGCCCTGCTGCGCTTCCTCTTCGCCCATGCCACGCGCCCGGAATTCACCCTGCGCTGGCGCTGGCAGGAAAACGACGTGGCCTTCTGGGACAACCGCATCACCCAGCACTTCGCCGTCGACGACTACCGCCCCGCCCGCCGCGTGATGCACCGCGCCACCATCCTTGGTGACAAGCCGTTCTGAGCGGTTCCTGCACATTTCTGTAGGAGCGAATTCATTCGCGAAGCAGCCTGCAAGGCTGCCATTCGCAACACCGGGGACCGCTTCGCGCTCCTTTCGCGAATGAATTCGCTCCCACGATTCGCCCCTACAGGGTGTCAACGCGAACACCATGACCGATCCCTGCACGTTCACGTCCGTTCCCTGCAACCAATGGCCGCACCCGCTGGTCTAGGCTCTCCCCTGTCGGCAAAATGCGCGCCGGCATACCTTTGGAGAGCCCCATGACGGACCGCGTCCCCGACCATCTCGACCTGCCCGAACTGACCCTGCGCGGGCTGGTCCTCGGCGCGCTGATCACCCTGGTGTTCACCGCGTCCAACGTCTACCTCGGCCTCAAGGTCGGGCTGACCTTCGCCTCGTCGATCCCCGCTGCGGTGATCTCCATGGCGGTGCTGCGCTACTTCAAGGGTTCGAACATCCTCGAAAACAACATGGTGCAGACCCAGGCCTCGGCGGCCGGCACCCTGAGCTCGATCATCTTCATCCTCCCCGGCCTGCTGATGATCGGCTACTGGGCGGGCTTCCCCTTCTGGCAGACGGCGGCCATCTGCGCCATCGGCGGCATCCTCGGCGTGCTCTACACCATTCCCCTGCGCCGGGTGATGGTGGTGCAGAGCGAACTGCCCTACCCCGAAGGCGTGGCGGCGGCGGAAATCCTCCGCGTCGGCAGCGACGACGAAGCCGAGACCGATGGCAAGCCGGCCACCCGTGACAAGAACGAGCCCGGCCTGCGCGACATCCTCGGTGGCGGCCTGGTGGCCGCGGCCTTCAGCCTGTGCAGCAGCGGCTTCAAGGTGCTGGGCGAAGGCATCAGCGTCTGGGCCACCGCCGGGCAGACGGCCTTCCGCTTCACCACCGGCTTTTCCTTCGCCCTGGTGGGCGCGGGCTACCTGATGGGCATCACCGCCGGCATCGCCATCCTCGTCGGCGTGCTCATCTGCTGGGGCGTCGCGGTGCCGCTGCTCACGGTCAATGCCACCCCGGCCGCCGGCCAGGCCATCAGCGAGCTGGCCACCCAGCTGTGGAGCTCCCAGGTGCGCTTCCTCGGCGCCGGCACCATCGGCATCGCCGCGCTCTGGACCCTGGCCACTCTGTTCAAGCCCATGGCCCAGGGCGTGTGGACCTCGCTACAGGCCGTGCGCGGCAAGGGCGAGATCAGCACCGAACGCACCGAGCGCGACATGTCGGCACGGGCCATCCTGCTGCTGGCGGGCATCCTGCTGCTGGCGCTGTTCGGCGTGTTCGGCTTCTTCCTCCACGAGGCGGCGCCGGAACTCACCGGCCTCGGCTTCTGGGGCCTGGTTTCCGGCTGCGTGCTGTTCGCCTTCTTCTTCGGCTTCCTGATCGCCGCCGCCTGCGGCTACATGGCCGGCCTGGTGGGTTCCTCCAGCAGCCCGATCTCCGGCATCGGCATCATCGCGGTGATCCTCGTCTCGCTGCTGATCCTCGGCATGGGCAGCCTGGAATCCGGCCTGCTGCAACTGGCCGGCGGCAAGGTCGCCATCGCCCTGGCCCTGTTCACCACCGCCGTGGTGCTGGCCATCGCCGCCATCTCCAACGACAACCTGCAGGATCTGAAGACCGGCTACCTGGTAGGCGCCACGCCCTGGCGCCAGCAGGTGGCGCTGATCGTCGGCTGCCTGGCGGGCGCCCTGGTCATCCCCCCGGTGCTCGACCTGCTCTACAACGCCTACGGCTTCGCCGGCGCCCTGCCCCGTGAGGGCATGGACCCGCAGCAAGCCCTGGCCGCGCCCCAGGCGACCCTGCTCACGGCCATCGCCAGCGGCATTTTCAAGAACGCGCTGAACTGGAACATGATCCTCATCGGCGTGGTGCTGGGCGTCGCCCTGATCCTCGTCGACCTGGCCCTGCGCCGCACCAGCAAGGCCAGCCTGCCGGTGCTGGCGGTGGGCCTGGGCATCTACCTGCCGCCCACCATCGGCATGACCCTGGTGATCGGCGCCGCACTGGGCTGGCTGATCGACAGCCGCCTGCAGAAGCGCGCCATCGCCGCCGGGCAGGACCCGGACGCCTATGCCGAAGTCCCGCGTCGGCGCGGCGTGCTGCTGGCCTCGGGGCTGATCGTCGGCGAGAGCCTGATGGGCATCCTGCTCGCCGGGCTGATCGGCGGCAGCGGCGAGGACGCCCCGCTGGCCCTGGTGGGCGCGGGCTTCGCAAGCACCGCCGAGTGGCTGGGCCTAGTGGTATTCGTCATCGTCTGCGTAGGCTTCTGTCGTCATGTGCTGAGGTCGCAACGCAGTTCCTGAAACGCGTGTGAACCCCTTGGCAAACCTGGCCGTTCCCCCCTTTTTCGGGGGGAACTGTCGCTATGCTGGCTGCCTAACTGGAGTGAGAATCAACACAGACAGGGCCCCGTCAGCCATGAGTGCAGCCATCTACATAGTTCCGGAAAAGCCCCTCGCGGGCATCGATGACTTCGTCAACGGCAAAGCCGTGGCCAGCGTGGACGAGGTCGAGCTCGACGAGCTGTGCAAACGGCTCAAGGTGAAATCCCTCTGGGCGTTCGTCAGCCAGGACCCGGGCGACTTCGCCGACCTACTGGAAGAAAGCGAAGCGCTGGATCTCAGCGACAGCCTGCCCGACGAACAATGGTTCGCCGCCGAGGACGGCCTCAAGACCGTGCGTGCCCTGCAGGGCCACCTGGTCACCGAGCCGCGCGCGCTGTCCAATTCCACCGACTTCCTCGAAGACCTGCAGGAATACGAGTGGGTGCTCAACGCCCTCGCCGAGCAGGAAATCCGCTGGCACTTCGAAGTGGATTTCTAAGCACCGATTCACCCGGGAGCGCGTGAACCGCTCCCCTGCCCGACAGGGCAGACCTTCGGCCTGCTGGGCGAATGAATTCGCCCCTACACCGATTCCCGCGCCTCTCGGCTCCGTAGCCCGGGCTTCAGCCCGGGACCGTCGGCGCCTCGGCCAATCCCCGCAGGTATTCCCAAGGATAGATCCCGCGTTCGTGCCCATCGCTGAACACCAGCTGCACGCCGTAGCCCTGTGGGTGGATGGCGGTGAGGCGCACCGCCTCGTCCACCAGGGCGATGGCGCCACGCAGGCGCGCCGCCTTGCACTGCGAGCAGGGGCAGGCGCCGCGCAGGCGGGCGTGGCTGATGGCCTGCTGCTCGCCATCGCGCCATTCCAGGGTCAGGCGCCCTTCGCTGCGGGCGTTGCGCAGGCCGGCGGGGGCATCCATCAGGCCGCCCCTTGCAGTTGCACCAGAGCGATGCGCACCGCCTTGCGCACTTCCGGGTCGCCGTCGGCTTCCGCCGCGCGCAGGGCCGGCACGGCCCAGGTATCCCCCAGCTCACCCAGGGCCAGCGCGGCTTCCTTGCGCAGGTTGGCGATGCCGTGCACCAGCAGGCCGGCGAGCCCCGGCCCGGCCGGACGGTGGCGCAACCGGCCAAGGGCGCGAGCGGCGCGCAGGCGCACCTGCCAATAGGCGTCATCCAGGGCGGCGAGCAGTGCCGGGCCGGCAGCATCCAGGCCCACCTTGCCGAGGGTGGTGGCGGCTTCTTCGCGCACCTGCCAGGCCTCGTCGGCCAGGGCCGCGCGCAGCGCCGGCAGCACGCTGGCGTCGCTGGCCAGGCCCAGGGCGCCGGTGGCGGCGCGGCGGACCTCGGTGTCCGGGTCATCGCTGGCCAGGCGCGCCAGGGCCGGCAGCGCATCGCTGCGCTTGAGCCAGCCGAGGATACCCACCGCCTCGCGGCGCACCCCGGCTTCGGCATCGTCCAGGGCATACAGCGCCGGCGTGGCGGCGGCGTCCAGGCGCAGCTCGCGCAGGGCGCGCAGTGCACTGGCGCGGACGAAGGCGTCGGCATGGCGCACCCAGGGCAGGATCAGTTCCCCCGCTTCCGTGCTCTTCAGCTCGCTCAGGCTCTGCGCGGCGGCCAGGCGCACGGCTTCGTCGCCATCGGCCAGGGCGGCGCAGAGGGCCTGCACCACATCGGGCTCTTCCCAGGCTTCCAGCAGGCGCGCAGCCTCGGCGCGCACCTCGGCGGCGGCGTCGGCCACCAGGGCGTCGGTGAGCCAGGGCAGGCCTTCGGGGTCTTCCAGGTCGGCCAGCTCGATCAGGGCGATGCGGCGCACGCCGGCGTCCTCATCGGCGAGGCGCGGCAGCAGGTCGAGAATCTCGGGGTTGTCGGTTTCACGGTGGGTCATAGGGCGACTCGCAAGGGCGGGTGGTCGGTGGGCAGGCCGAGCGGGGTCAGGCGCGGCAGTTCGCGGCCTTCCTCGTGGCGCAGCAATTCCAGGCAGTGGCGCTTGAGGTGGGTGAAGCCGGGGCTGGTCAGCAGGCTGGCGCGGCGCGGCCGTGGGAAATCGAGGCGCAGGTCCTCGATGAAGCGGCCGGGGCGCGGGCTCATCACCAGAATGCGGTCGGCGAGGAACAGCGCCTCGTCGATGTCGTGGGTGACGAACACCACCGTGGTGCGGATGCGCGTCCAGATATCCAGCAGCAGCTCCTGCATGCGCGAACGGGTTTGCGCGTCGAGGGCGCCGAAGGGCTCGTCCATCAGCAGCAGGCGCGGCCGGTTGATCAGTACGCGGGCGATCTCGGCGCGCTGCTGCATGCCACCGGAGAGCTGCGCGGGCCAGCGCCCGGCGAAGTCGGCAAGGCCCACCAAGCCCAGGAACTCGGCAGCCTGGCGACGGCGCTCGTGCTTGCCGATGCCCTGCATCTTCAGGCCGAAGGCGACGTTGTCGAGCACGCTGCGCCAGGGCAGCAGGGTGTGGTGCTGGAACACCATGCCGCGCTCCGGCGAGGGCCCGGCCACGGCGCGCCCGTCCACTTCCAGGGTGCCGGTACGCGGCCGCAGGTGCCCGGCCAGGGCACCGAGCAGAGTGGACTTGCCGCAACCCGAGGGACCGAGGATGCAGACGAACTCGCCGGGGGCGATGGAGAAGTCCACCGCCTGCACGGCGTCGAAGGCCTGGGCGCCCTCGCCGAGGCGGATGGACAGCTGCCGGCCCTCGATGCGGCCGGATTCGACGACCTGTTCGAAGGCGCTCATCAGGCGTTCCTCCGCGTGCGGTACCAGGGCGTGGCGAGGCCGCCGAGGCGCTTCACCAGGCCGCTGCTGCCCATGCCCAGCAGGCCGATCAGCAGCATGCCGACGACGATGTCCGGGTAGTTCTGGATGGTGTAGGACTCCCAGGTGTAATAGCCGATGCCGAACTGCCCGGAAATCATCTCGGCGGTGACCAGGCAGAACCACGAGGTGCCCATGCCGATGGCCAGGCCGGTGACGATGCTCGGCGCGGCGCCGGGCAGGATCACCTCACGCAGGATGGCCAGGCGCCCGGCACCCAGGCTGCGTGCCGAGGCCACCAGGCGCGGGTCGACGCCTTCGACGCCGTGCACGGTGTTGAGCAGGATGGGGAACAGCGCGCCGGTGAAGGTGATGAACACCATCGACAGCTCCGAGGACGGGAACATCAGGATGGCCAGGGGAATCCAGGCCACCGCCGGGATCGGCCGCAGCACTTCCAGGGGCGGCAGCAGGCTGTACTCGGCCCAGCGCGAACGGCCGATGGCCAGGCCCAGCAGCACGCCGACGATGGCGGCGGCCAGGTAGCCGGCGAACACCCGCGCCAGGCTGCTGGAAAGGTGCGGCAGCAGCTTGCTGGAATGCACCAGCTGCCAGGCGACCTCCAGCACCGCGCCGGGGGTGGGCACGTAGCTGAAGGTGATCAGCCCCAGGTCCAGCCGCGCCGTGGCTGCCAGCTGCCAGAACAGCAGGCAGGCGGCCAGGGAGGCGAGGCGCAGGGGCCAGCGAAAGAGAGATGTCATGGGCTTCTCCTGCAGGTTGGCGCCAAGCGGAGCGCGGCCCGACAGGGCCCCGCTCGGCACCGGCCTACGTATTCAGCGGCTGGCCAGGGCCTGCTTCTGGTTGGCACTGGTGAAGTCCAGCGCGGTGCCGCCATTGGCCTGGGCGTAACGCTCGGCCTGGTCCTTGAGCAGGAAGGCGGAAAGCTCGCCCTTGTCGTTGCGCACGAACCAAGCCTGGTTGGCCAGCAGCTTGATGCCGCTGTCGGTGGCCTGGGCATAGATGGCGCGGATGTCCTTGCCCTCCTGCTCCAGCTGCGCCAGGGCGGCCAGGGCCGCTTCCGGGGAGGCGTAGTGGCGCACCTTGTCTTCGCCGCGCACCCAGATCTGCGCCAGACGCTTGAAGTCGGTAATCGGCTTACCGGTGGCGGCGTCCTTGGCCACCAGCGGCAGCGGGGCGTAGTTCTTCAGCGCCTTGTCGTAGTCCTGCCCGGCGTCCTTGAAGGCCGCGCGGATGAAGCGGTCATCGATGAACTTGCCGGTGTCCAGGCCGCGGTCGGTCTTCTTCAGCAGCTTGAGGGTGTCGATGGAGGTGGCCACCGCCTGGCGGTATTCCGGCTTCCAGGTGAGGTCGCGGGTCTGCAGGCCGAGGGGGCCGTGGAACAGGTAGTTCACCTCGGCCTCGATGCCGGTGACCTTCTCGATCAGCTCGCTGTACTTCTCCGGCTCGGCGGCGAACAGGCGGTCGGCCTCCAGGCTGGCGCGCAGGTAGGCGGTGACCACTTCCGGGTACTTCTCGGCATAGGCGGCATCCACCAGCGCACCGTGGAAGGTCGGCGCCTCGGCCTGGGAGCCGTCGTAGATCTTCCGCGCGAAGCCACGGTTGGGGAACAGCTCGGCAAAGGGCACGAAGTCGGCGTGGGCCTCGATGCGGTTGCTGCGCAGGGCGGAGCCGGCGATCTCCGGCGGCTGGGCGATGATGCGCACGTCCTTCTCCGGGTCCCAGCCCTGTGCGGCGATAGCGCGCAGCAGCATGCCGTGGGCGGTGGAGGCGAAGGGCACGGAGATGGTCTTGCCCTTGAGCTCGGCGATGGACTGCACGCTGGATGAGGCCGGCACCACGATGCCGTTGCCGCTGCCCCGGGTGCTGCCCGAAAGCACGCTGATGAACAGGCTGCGCTTGCCGGCGTCGAGGTGGGCGACGCCATTGAAGGAGCCGGGGAAGTCGGCCATGGCGCCGAAATCCAGCTTGCCGGCGACCATCTCGTTGGTCAGGGGCGCGCCGCTGGTGAAGTTCTTCCACTCCACCTCGTAGTGGGCGTCCTTGTACTTGCCGTCATGGGGCAGGTACTTCTCCAGCAGGCCCAGCTCGCGGATCAGCAAGCCGCCAGTGGCGCAGTTGATGGTGGTGTCCTGGGTGCCGATGGCGATGCGGATGGTCTCGGCGGAGGCGGACGCGGTGGTAACGGCCAGCGCGAGGCCGGCGATGGTTGCACGTAGGCTCATGGTTCCCCTCGAATCATTGGTCTGGTTGTCGTCTCCGCCACATCGTCGGTGGTGGGAAACGAGGGGTCTTGCAGGCAAGGCGTCCGGCGGCGGGCCGGATGGCGGTCGTTGTATTTTTTGGCGGGCGGAACCGGTCAACGCAGCAGGTAGGGGATCTCCACCTTCACCGCGCCGGTCGGGCAATCCTTCTCGCAGGGCATGCAGTACCAGCACTCGTCGAAGGCCATATAGGCCTTCTGGGTCGCCGGGTTGATGGCCAGCAGGTCCATCGGGCAGACCTCGACGCACACGGTGCAGCCCTTGTGGGCGATGCACTTGTCTTCGTCGACCGTCACCGGCGCGCTGCTGCGGAAGAAGATTTCCTGGGGTTGAAAGGCCATGTCACGGGTCCTTGGAGCCTTGGGCTCTCTGTTTTGTAGGGTGGGCTTCAGCCCACCGGGAAAGCCCTGCGTAGCGCCATTTGGTGGGCTGAAGCCCACCCTACGGTTGAATGAAAAGCGCGGGTTAGGCGGCTTCGGTCTTCACCCGCAGGCGGTCGTAGGCGCTTTGTTCTTCCGCATCCAGGGCGATCAGGTAGGGCTCCACCGGCTTCTTGAAGCTGGTCATGGCGCCGTCATCGCCCTTCTTCAGGTGGCAGTGGCAGAACCACTCGGCGTCGTTGCGCTCGGGGTGGTCGACGCGGTGGTGGTAGAGGCCCCAGCGGCTCTCCTCGCGGAACAGCGAGGCGCGGGCGGCCATCTCGGCGCAATCGCGGATCACGCTGACTTCCATGGCGCGCATCAGCTCGTGGGGGTTGTTGGCCTTCATCTGCCCGAGGTCGCGTTCGATCTCGGCGAAGCGGGTCAGGCCGATCTCCATCTTCTTGGTCACCTTGGGCGGCTGCAGGTAGTCGTTGACCATGCGCCGCAGCTTGTACTCCACCTGGGCCGGCGGCAGGCCGTGCTCGCGGTTCAGCGGTGCGTAGACCCGCTCGCGCTCGCGCTCCACCTGGGCCGGGTCGACGGCGGCAAAGTCACGCCCGGCCACGTAGTCGGCGGCGTTGATGCCGGCGAACCAGCCGTAGGTGAAGGCGCCGAGCATGTAGTTGTGCGGCACGGCGGCCATGTCGCCGGCGGCGTAGAGGCCCTTCACCGAAGTCTCGGCCTTCTCGTTGACCCACACGCCCGAGGCGGAGTGGCCGGAGCAGAAGCCGATCTCGGAGATGTGCATCTCCACCATCTGCTGGCGGTAGTCGGTGCCCCGGCCGGCGTGGAACTGGCCACGGCTGGGGCGCTCGTTGCTGTGGAGGATCTCCTCGATGGTCTGGATGGTTTCCTCGGCCAGGTGGTCCAGCTTGAGGAACACCGGGCCGTTGCCGCCTTCGAGCTCCTGGTGGAACTCCCACATCATCTGGCCGCTCCAGTAGTCGCACTCGATGAAGCGTTCACCCTTGTTGTTGGCCGTGTAGCCGCCCAGGGGGCCGGTGACGTAGGCACAGGCGGGGCCGTTGTAGTCCTTGATCAGCGGGTTGATCTGGAAGCACTCGAGGTTCGCCAGCTCGGCCCCGGCGTGGTAGGCCATGGCGTAGCCGTCGCCGGCGTTGGTGGGGTTCTCGTAGGTGCCCATCAGGTAGCCCGAGGACGGCAGGCCCAGGCGCCCGGCGGCGCCGCAGGCGAGGATCACCGCCTTGGCGCGGATCACCTGGAAATCGCCGCTGCGGCAGTCGAAGCCGAGCACGCCGCAGGCGGCGCCCGCCTCGTCCAGCAGCACGCGGGTGGTGACCAGGCGGTTGGTGATGTTCACCCGCGCACGCTTGAGCTGGCGGTAGAGCACCTTCTTGATGTCGTGGCCCTCGGGCATCGGCAGCACGTAGGCGCCCATGTGGTGGACCTTCTTCACCGCGTAGTCGCCGGTCTCGTCCTTCTCGAACTTCACGCCCCAGCGGTCCAGCTGCTCGATGGTCTCGAAGCTGTGGGTGGCGTAGGCGTAGACGGCGGCCTGGTTGACGATGCCGTCGTTGGCCACGGTGATTTCCTTGGTGTACTGCTCGGGCGTCGCGTGGCCGGGGATGATGGCGTTGTTCAGGCCGTCCATGCCCATGCTGATGGCGCCGCTGCGCTTGACGTTGGCCTTGTCCACCAGCAGCACGCGCAGCTCACGGTTCTTCTCCTTGGCCTTGATCGCGGCCATGGGGCCGGCGGTGCCGCCGCCGATGACGACGATGTCGTATTCCTGCTCCAGGGTGTTCATGCCTGTGCTCCCTTCTGGCGGTCGATGCGCAGGCGGTACTGGAAGGCATCGCCGCGGTAGTAGAGGTGTTCGAAGTCCAGCGGCGCGCCGTCGGCGGTGTGGGTCAGGCGCTCGATGCGCATGATCGGCGAGCCCTCCTCCACCTCCAGGGCCTGGGTCAGGTCGCTGTCGGCGAGCACGGCGTCGATGGCCAGGTCGGCGTGGCCCAGGGGGATGCCGCAGTCGTTCTCGAGAATGAGGAAGATGTCGCGGGTGACCAGGTCGGCCTTCTCCAGCTTCTCGCCCACCGCCAGGGGCAGCCAGGTGAGCTCCAGGGACACCGGCTCGCGGTTGATCAGGCGCACGCGCTTGATCTCGATCACCGGGCTGCCCTCCTCCACCTGCAGCCGCTCGGCCACCAGCGCGCTGGCCGGTACCTGCTTGAAGCTGCGCAGGCGGTTGAGCACCTCGTAGCCCATCTGGGTCATGGACTCGGCCAGGCCCTGCAGGGTGGAGACGTTCTGGAAGGCCTTGGGCTTGGCGACGAAGGTGCCCTTGCCGTGGATCTTGAAGATCAGCCCTTCCTTCTGCAGGTCACCCAGCGCCTGGCGCACGGTGATGCGGCTGACGTCGAAGGCCTTGCCCAGCTCGCTTTCCGAGGGCATGCGGCTGTGGGGTGGATAGGTGCCATCGAGGATGCGCCCACGCAGCAGCTCCTTGAGCTGGCTGTAGAGGGGCACTGGGGAAAGGGGAAGCAGTTCGGCCATGTCGTTCGCTCGCGATCCTGACTTGTTATAACAAGTTATGGCGCGAGGATAGCGAGCATAAGTACCGCAGCGGAAATACCGTTATCGAATAAGAATAGAAGCCGGCACGAACGGATTTTGTAGGGGCGACTTCAGTCGCCAAGCAGGCCGAAGGCCTGCCCTGCCTGGCTCTCAAGGGGCTGCTGTGCCGCCCTCGCCCTGGGCGAATGAATTGGCTCTGTGTGCGTTAGCTGTTGTGGTTTTAATGCAGGAGCTCAAACACGGTGCTTTCCGGGCACCAAAGGATTTCTGCCACCGCCACCGCATGGGTTTCGCTTCGCTCTACGCCATCCTACGAAAGCCGCCGCTACGTGCACGTTGGGTTGGTGCGCACATCAATGTGTGGATTTGAGCGAAGAAAGTTGGAGCAGCCGCCAACGCCCCTCCAGGAGGCCGAACGCAGTCGTTGCGCCGGGGGACGAGCGGCATGGATGCCGCGAGAGGCGCGCCAGGCCATGGATGGCCCATCGCGCCGGCCCCCAGAGCGACGATGGAGTGAGGGAACCCCGGCGAAGCCGGGGCCGGATGATGGGGCAAGCCCTTTTGGTTCCTTTTCTGGCGACTGAGAAAAGGGACTCGCCCGGGATGGCGAAACCAGAAACATCACCAGAACTCAGCAATCAGCTGAGCTCAAATCCTCTAGCAACACTTAACGCAGACAGAGCGAATTCATTCGCGAAGCAGCCTGCAAGGCTGCCGCTCGGTTAGAGCCTGGGGGCCGCTTCGCGGCCCTTTCGCGAATAAATTCGCTCCCACGGGAACAGCGTTCCGCGCCTCGTCAGAGGCTATCCAGCGCCTGCACGAAGTCGGCGACGATGTCCGCCGCATCCTCGATGCCCACCGACACGCGGATGGTGCCGTCGTGGATGTCCAGCTCGGCCAGGGCGTCCTGGGAGAGGGCGCGGTGGCTGGTCTTGCCGGGGTGGGTGATGCTGCTGGCGACGCCGGCCAGGGACGGGGCGAAGGCGGTGTTGCGCAGGGCGCGGATCAGGCCGTCCACCTCCGCCAGGCCGCCCTTGAGGGTGAAGGCGAGCATGCCCGAGGCACCCTTGGGGAACAGCCGGCGGGCCAGTTCGAAGTCCGGGTGCGAGGGCAAGCCCGGGTAGAACACCCGCGCCACCTTCGGGTGGGCCTCCAGCGCTTCGGCCAGGGCCTGGGCGTTGGCCGAGTGGGCCTGCATGCGCAGGGCCAGGGTCTTGGCGCCACGGAAGGTCAGCCAGGCCTCGAAGGGGCTGGCGCTGCCGCCGGCGTTGATCTGGAAGCGCCGCGCCTGGGCGACCCATTCGGCGTCGCCGACGAGGATGCCGCCCGTGGCGTCGCTGTGGCCATTCAGGTATTTGGTGGTGCTGTGCAGCACCAGGTCGGCGCCGGCGGCCAGGGGGTTGTAGAGCGCCGGCGAGAGGAAGGTGTTGTCCACCAGCAGCTTCAGCCCACGCGCCTTGGCCAGCCTGGCCAGGGCAGGGATGTCGCTGACCCGCACCAGCGGGTTGGACGCGGTCTCGGTGTAGATGATCCGCGTCGCGGGGGTGATGGCCGCCTCCACCGCCGCCAGGTCGTTGATCTCCACCAGGGTGGCGCTGATGCCGAAGCGCGCCAGTTCCTTCTCGATCAGGCTCTGGGTGGTGCCGTACAGCTCGCGGCTGGCGATCAGGTGGTCACCGGCACTCAACCGGCCCAGCAGCGCGGCGCTCACCGCAGCCATGCCGGAGGCGGAGAACAGCGCCGCCTCGCCGCCTTCCAGGTCCCGCACCAGGTGCTCCAGGGCCGCCTGGTTGGGGTTGGCGATGCGCGTGTACATGTAGTTGTCGGGGTTGCCGGCAAGGAAGTCGTCCACCTGCTCCAGGTTGTCGTAGACGAACACCGAGGATTCGTAGATCGGCAGGCTCTTGGGCCGGGTGACCATCTTGCGGTCGACGTCATTGCCGCTGTGCACCGCGCGGGTGGAAAGGCCGGGTTTGGATTCGGGCATGGGTGCCTCCGAGGAGTCGTGCGGGATGTAGGTGGGCAATGCCGCCCCACAAAAAAGAACGCCGACGATAGTCGAGACTCGTCGGCGTGAGGAGAGGCGTGGGCACAGGCGGTGCCCACACCATCGTGGCTCTGGGGTCGATCAGAAGGCCGGGACTACCGCGCCGGAGTACTTCTTCTCGATGAAGGCTTTGACTTCCGGGCTGGTCAGCGCGGCGGAGAGTTTCTGGATGGCGTCGCTGTCCTTGTTGTCCGGGCGGGCGACCAGGTAGTTCACGTAGGGCGAGGTGCGGTCTTCCAGCACCAGCGCGTCCTTGGACGGGTTGAGCTTGGCTTCCAGCGCGTAGTTGGTGTTGATCAGGGCCAGGTCGACCTGGTCCAGCACGCGCGGCAGCAGGGCCGCTTCCAGTTCCTTGAACTTGAAGTTGTGCGGGTTCTCGGCGATGTCCTTCGGGGTCGCCAGGGCGTTGCTCGGGTCCTTGAGTTTCAGCAGGCCGGATTTCTGCAGCAGGAGCAGGGCGCGGCCGCTGTTGCTGCCTTCGTTGGGGATGGCGATGGTGGCGCCGTCCGGCAGTTCCTTCAGGGATTTGTACTTGCTGGAGTAACCGCCGAAGGGCTCGACGTGCACGCCCTTGACGATGACCAGGTGGGTGCCCTTGCCGCTGTTGAAGTTGTCCAGGTAGGGCTTGGTCTGGAAGTAGTTGGCGTCCAGGTGCTTCTGGTCCACCTGCAGGTTGGGCTGCACGTAATCGGTGAAGACCTTCACTTCCAGATCCACGCCTTCCTTCGCCAGCTGCGGCTTGATCAGTTCGAGGATCTCGGCATGGGGCACCGGGGTGGCGGCGACGGTGAGTTTCTCGGCGGCGCTGGCCAGGGAGGCGGAAAGGGCGGCGGCCAGGGCGGTGAGGAGCAGGGTCTTCTTCATGATGGTCCTTGGTGTTGGCAGGCTCCGGCTGGATCGTCAGCCGCGAGCGACGTGTCGGTTTCCCGGTCTGGGTGTAGCCGGGTTGGAAGCGACACTACGGCGAATTCTTATAACCAACAAATACCGTTTTATTATTCTCATATTCCATAAACGCGGAATCAGGAAAGACCCTCGGTCGCCTGCGACATGCCTTGATGTCGCCTCTGCGAATTGCCCCCTCGGCCGGCGCTCACTAGAGTGATGCCCCAACTCCCGCAACACGAAGTCCCGCCATGATCACCGCCGCCCTCGCCCGCTTCCCCCGCCTCGAACTGGTCACCGCGCCCACCCCGCTGGAGAAGCTCGAACACCTCTCGCGCCGGGTCGGCCGCGACATCTGGGTCAAGCGCGACGACATCACCCCCTTCGCCCTCGGCGGCAACAAGGTGCGCAAGCTCGAATACCTGGCCCAGGACGCGCTGGCCCAGGGCGCGGACGTACTGGTCACCGCCGGCGCCATCCAGTCCAACCACGTGCGCCAGACCGCCGCCCTCGCCGCGCGCCTGGGCCTGGGCTGCGTGGCCCTGCTGGAAAACCCCATCGGCACCGCCGACCGCAACTACCTGGAGAACGGCAACCGCCTGCTGCTGGACCTGTTCGGCACCGAGGTGCAGCTGGTGCCCAACCTCGACACCGCCGACCAGCTGCTGGCCGAGGCCGCCGAGCGCCTGCGCGCCGCTGGCCGCACCCCCTACGTGGTGCCCATCGGTGGCTCCAACGCCCTAGGCGCCCTGGGCTACGTGCGCGCCGGCCTGGAGCTGGCCGAACAGATCAAGGCGAGCAGCCTGCAGGGCGCCGCCGTGGTGCTGGCCTCCGGCAGCGCCGGCACCCACGCCGGCCTCGCCCTGGCCCTGGAACACGCCCTGCCCGGCACCCGGGTGGTGGGCGTCACGGTGTCGCGCCCCGATGCCACCCAGCGGCCCAAGGTGGAAGGCCTGCTGCAACGCACCGCCGACCTGCTGGGCGCCCCGCTGCCCGCGGCCCTGCGCGTGGAACTCTGGGACCAGTACTTCGCCCCGCGCTACGGCGAGCCCAATGCCGGCACCCTCGCCGCCATCCGCCAGGTCGCCTCCAGCGAAGGGCTGCTGCTCGATCCCGTCTACACTGGCAAGGCCTTCGCCGGTCTGCTCGATGGCTTGGAAAACGGCGCCTTCGAGGGGAATGGCCCGGTGATCTTCCTGCACACCGGCGGCTCGCCCGCGCTCTTCGCCTACCACCCCGCACAAGGGGCGGGAGCCTGAGCGCTGCTTATTCCCTGAATAACCGCAAACCAAACTTATTATTATTTTATTGAATAAAGCGACATCCCCAGAATTGCCACACTTTCGCCACCTGTCTCGTGAGGCTCACCCATGAAATTCGCAACCCTGCGTCGTCAATTCCTCATCGGCACCCTGGGCCTGGCCCTCGGCGCCAGCTTCATCGGCAACAGCGCCGTGGCCGGTGAACTGCTGCAGCAGATCAAGGACAAGGGCTCGGTCAAGGTCGGCCTGGAAGGCACCTACCCGCCCTTCAACTTCCAGGACGAGAGCGGCAAGCTCACCGGCTTCGAAGTCGAGTTCGCCGAAGCCCTGGCCAAGGAGCTGGGCGTGAAGGTCGACTTCCAGCCGAGCAAGTGGGACGGCATCCTCGCCGCCCTGGAATCCAAGCGCCTGGACCTGGTGATCAACCAGGTGACCATCTCCGACGAGCGCAAGAAGAAGTACGACTTCTCCACCCCCTACACCGTCTCCGGCATCCAGGCGCTGGTGCGCAAGGGCAACGAAGACAGCATCAAGAGCGCCGCCGACCTCGCCGGCAAGAAGGTCGGTGTCGGCCTGGGCACCAACTACGAGCAGTGGCTGAAGGAAAACGCGCCGAAGGCCGATATCCGCACCTACGACGACGACCCCACCAAGTTCCAGGACCTCAACGTCGGCCGCATCGACGCCATCCTGGTGGACCGCCTGGCCGCCTTCGAAATGGTCGAGAAGACCGGTGGCCGCCTGGCCGTGGCCGGCGAGCCCTTCTCCCGCCAGGAGTCCGGCATCGCCCTGCGCAAGGGTGACCCGGAACTACTCGCCGCCATCGACAAGGCCATCGCCAAGCTGAAGGCCGACGGCACCCTCAAGGCGATCTCCGAGAAATGGTTCAAGGCTGACGTGACCCAATGATCGAAACCAGCCTGCAACTGGCGCTGGACTCCGCACCCTTCCTTCTCAAGGGTGCGGTCTACACGGTGGTACTGAGCCTCGGCGGCATGTTCTTCGGACTGCTGCTGGGCTTCCTCCTCGCGCTCGCCCGCCTCTATGGCTTCGCCCCCCTGCGCTGGGCCTCGCGCATCTACGTATCGTTCTTCCGCGGCACCCCGCTGCTGGTCCAGCTGTTCATGATCTATTACGGCCTGCCGCAGCTGGGCATCCAGCTCGACCCGCTGCCCGCCGCACTGATCGGCTTCTCGCTGAACATGGCCGCCTACACCTCGGAGATCCTCCGCGCCGCCATCGCCTCCATCGATCGCGGGCAGTGGGAAGCCGCCGCCAGCATCGGCATGAGCCGCAGCCAGACGCTGGTCCGCGCCATCCTCCCGCAGGCCGCGCGCACCGCCCTGCCGCCCCTGGGCAACAGCTTCATCTCCCTGGTCAAGGACACCGCGCTGGCCGCCACCATCCAGGTACCGGAGCTGTTCCGCCAGGCGCAGCTGATCACCGCGCGCACCTTCGAGATCTTCACCATGTACCTGGCCGCTGCGCTGATCTACTGGGTACTCGCCAGCGTACTGTCGCACTTCCAGAGCCGCCTCGAAGCGCGGGTCAATCGCCATGAACAGGACACCTGATGATCACCGTCCGTAACCTGACCAAGTCCTTCAAGGAGCAGGCGGTGCTCAAGGGCATCGACCTGACCATCGAGCCGGGCGAGGTGGTGGCCATCATCGGCCCCAGCGGCTCGGGCAAGACCACCCTGCTGCGCTGCCTCAACCTGCTGGAAGAACCCAGCGGCGGCAGCATCCGCGTGGGCGACATCGAGATCGACGCCAGCAAGCCGCTGAAGCCCCAGCAGGCGCTGATCCGCCGGCTGCGCCAGCACGTGGGCTTCGTGTTCCAGAACTTCAACCTGTTCCCCCACCGCACCGCGCTGGAGAACATCACCGAAGGCCCGGTGGTGGTGAAGAAGGAACCCCGCGAGCGCGCCACCGAACGGGCCCGCGCCCTGCTGGCCAAGGTCGGCCTGGCAGGCAAGGAAGACGCCTACCCCAAGCGCCTCTCCGGCGGCCAGCAGCAACGGGTGGCCATCGCCCGCGCCCTGGCCATGGAACCCGACGTGATCCTCTTCGACGAACCCACCTCCGCCCTCGACCCCGAGCTGGTGGGCGAGGTGCTGGCGACCATCCGCGGCCTGGCCGAGGAGAAACGCACCATGGTCATCGTCACCCACGAGATGAGCTTCGCCCGCGACGTGGCCAACCGCGCGATCTTCATCGACAAGGGCGTGATCGTCGAACAGGGCGACGCCAAGGCCCTGTTCAGCGCCCCGAAGGAAGAACGCACCCGACAATTCCTCGCCAAGTTCCTGGTGGGTTGAGCTGTAACCTGTAGGGGCGACCTCTGGCCGGGTGGACGTCGCTCTTTACGTCCACCAACGGAGTTGAGGGTGGCCCCGACGGTGGACTGATAAAGCGTGGTCCACACACCGGTTGGCACCATGGCTCGGGTTGGGTACGGCGCCGTAGGTTGGCGCCGAGCGCAGCGAGGCCCAACGATGCGATGCACGGCCTCGAGGCGGGCGCTCCCACCAAGAAAACACGCGGTCACCGCCCACCACAGGTGTTCCCCTGCGGCATCGCTTGGTGGATGAAAAGAGCGTCATCCACCCTACACACCGACCAGCCGCTGGTAATCCGTAGGGCGGGTGAAACCCGCGAAGACCAGGCGCCGCGAGCGTCGGGTTGCACCCGACCTACAGGCTGAAGGGGTCACCTATACATGGGCCCCCTACGGCCGCCACACCGCGCTGCCGATATCCACCCGCTTGGGCAACAGCCGGTTCTCCAGGAACAGGTCGGCGGTGCGTTGCTGGGCGGCGGCGATTTCGTCGGTGACCGGGCCGATGGGCGAGGCCGGGCGGTGCTGGAAGCTGCGTTCGATCACCGCCGGGGCCAGGCCCATGAACTTCGCCAGCAGGGCGATGCTCGCCTCGCGGTCGTCGCGGGTCAGGGCTTCGGCGCGGGTGAGCTCGTCCAGCAGCGCGTGGATGAACGCCGGGTCGCCCTCGGCGTAGTCGCGCGCGGCCAGGTAGTAGGGCCCGGTCAGCCCCAGCCCCTCGCCGTTGGCCAGCAGGCGCGCGTGACCTTCCAGCTCCATCGCCGAATAGAAGGGGTCCCAGATCGCCCAGGCATCCACGCTGCCCTGCTCGAAGGCGGCGCGGGCGTCGGCCGGGGTGAGGAACAGCGGCTGGATATCGGCCATGGACAGGCCCGCCGCCTTGAGCGCCCGCAGCAGCAGGTTGTGGGCGCTGGAGCCTTTCTGGAACGCCACCTTGCGCCCCTTGAGCTCGGCCACCGACCGGATCGGGCTGCCCTCGGGCACCAGGATCACCTCGGCCTGGGGCTTGGGCGGCTCCGCGCCGACGTAGAGCAGGTCGGCACCGGCGGCCTGGGCGAAGATCGGCGGGATGTCCCCGGTGGAGCCCACGTCCAGGCTGCCGACATTGAGCGCCTCGAGCATCTGCGGGCCGGCGGGGAACTCGATCCACTGCACGCGGGTGCCGGGGAAGCGCTGCTCCAGCAGGCCGTGCTCCTTGGCCAGCACCAGGCTGGCGGAGCCTTTCTGGTAGCCGATGCGCAGGGTCGCGGGGTCGGCCAGGGCGCCTTGTGCCAGGGCCAGCAGCGCCAGCAACGCGGCGCCCAGTCGAAGTCGTTGCATGTTCAGTCCTGCCAGTCGGTGGAGGGTTTTTCCCAAAGGTTGATACCGCCTTCCACGGCGTGGCGATCGATCTCCGCCAGCTCCTCGGCGCTGAAGGCGAGGTTGTCCAGGGCGGCGACGTTCTCGACGATCTGCTCCGGGCGGCTGGCGCCGATCAGTGCCGAGGTCACCCGCGCGTCGCGCAGGTTCCAGGCCAGGGCCAACTGGGCCAGGCTCTGGCCACGGCGCTGGGCGATCTCGTTGAGCGCACGCACCCGGGCGATATTGGCCTCGGACAGGTGCTCCGGGCGCAGCGAGGCGCCGCCGGGGCGGTTGACCCGCGCATCCTCCGGCACGCCACCGAGGTACTTGCCGGTGAGCAGCCCCTGGGCCAGCGGGGTGAAGGCGATGACGCCGGTGCCGAGTTCCTCGGTGGTGGCCAGCAGGTCCTTCTCCACCCAGCGGTTGAGCAGGTTGTAGGCCGGCTGGTGGATCAGCAGCGGCACCTTCCATTCCCGCAGCAGGGCGGCGAGCTCGCGGGTCTTGCCCGCCGAGTAGGAGGAGATGCCCACGTACAGCGCCTTGCCCTGCTGCACCGCGCTGGCCAGGGCGCCGGCGGTTTCCTCCAGCGGCGTGTCCGGGTCGAAGCGGTGGGAATAGAAGATATCCACATAGTCCAGGCCCAGGCGCGCGAGGCTCTGGTCGAGGCTGGACAGCAGGTATTTGCGCGAGCTGCCGCCCTGGCCGTAGGGGCCTGGCCACATGTCCCAGCCGGCCTTGGTGGAGATCACCAGTTCGTCGCGGTGGGCGCGGAAATCTTCCTGCAGCAGGCGACCGAAATTGATCTCGGCGCTGCCATAGGGCGGCCCGTAGTTGTTGGCCAGGTCGAAGTGGTTGATGCCCAGGTCGAAGGCGGTGCGCAACAGTGCGCGCTGGGTGTCGATGGGCGTGGCGTCGCCGAAGTTGTGCCACAGGCCCAGGGACAGGGCCGGCAGCACCAGCCCGCTGCGGCCGACGCGGCGGTAGGGGATGCGTTCGTAGCGGTCGGGGGCGGCGATATAGGTCATGGATGGATCTCGCTGTGGGTTGTCTGGTCCCCCGCTTGCGCGGGGGACCATTGGAAATTCACGCAGGGCGTGCGAAGCGGTTCGCCGGCCGCGCCAGGCCGAGGTGTTCGCGCAGGGTGCTGCCTTCGTACTCGGTGCGGAACAGGCCGCGGCGCTGCAGCTCCGGCACCACCTGGGTGGCGAAGTCCTCGAGCCCGGCGGGCAGGTGCGGCGCCAGCACGTTGAAGCCGTCGGCGCCGCGCCCTTCGAACCAGGCCTGCAGCTCGTCGGCGATCTGCGCCGGGGTGCCGATCAGGCTGTGGTGGCCACGTCCCCCGGCGATGCGCCGGCCCAGTTGGGCCAGGGTGAGGTTCTCCTGCCCGGCGAGTTCGGTGAGCAGCTTCTGCCGGCTCTGCTGGCCATCCTGGGTCAGCGGCAGCTCAGGCAACGGGCCGTCCAGCGGGTACTCGGAGAGGTCGAAGTTGCCGAGCATGCGACCCAGCAGGGCGACGCCGACGCGGGGGTCCACGAGCGCCTGGAACTGCTCGAACTTCTCCCTCGCCTCGGCCTCGCTGGCGCCGACCACGACGAAGGCGCCGGGCATGATCTTCAGGTCATCCTCGTGGCGACCGAACTTCGCCAGGCGCCCCTTGAGATCGGCGTAGAAGGCCTGGGCCTTGGCCAGGGAGGTTTGCGCGGTGAACACCACGTCGGCGGTCTCGGCGGCCAGTTCGCGACCGGTCTCCGAGGAGCCGGCCTGCACCACCACCGGCCGGCCCTGGGGCGAGCGGGCGACGTTGAGCGGGCCCTGCACACGGAAATGCTCGCCCTGGTGGTCGAGCACGTGCAGCTTGGCCGGGTCGTAGTACTGGCCGCTGGCCTTGTCGCGGAGGAAGGCATCGTCTTCCCAGCTGTCCCACAGGCCGGTGACCACCTGGTGGAATTCCCGGGCGCGGGCGTAGCGCTCGGCGTGGCCCAGGTGGGCGTCGCGGTTGAAGTTGAGCGCCTCGGCGGCGGCGTCGGAGGTCACCAGGTTCCAGCCCGAACGGCCCCCGGAGATATGGTCCAGCGAGGCGAACTTGCGCGCCACGTGGTACGGCTCGTTGTAGCTGGTGGTGACGGTGCTCACCAAGCCGATGCGTTCGGTGACGGCGGCCAGGGCACTGAGCAGGGTCAGCGGTTCGAAGTAGGTGGAGCGTGCCATCTGGCTGGCGATTTCGCCGGTGGGCGCGGCGACGCTGTCGGCGACGAACAGGGCGTCGAGCTTCGCCGCCTCGGCGATGCGCGCCAGGTGCTTGTACTGGGCGAAATCGAGGGTGTCGGCGGGGACGTCCGGTTGGCGCCAGGCGGCGACGTGGTGCCCGGTGGCCATGAGGAATGCGCCCAGTCTGAGTGTGCGTTGCGATGCGGTCATGTCGGTTTTCCCTGGTGATGTCGTGGAGGTCCTGCCGGGCCCGTCTGGGCGAGCCTCGGCAGTCCGTTCACACAAGGCGGTTTGGGGGTCAGAAGTCCTTGCGCAGCTGCACGCCGAAGTAGCGTTCGTCATCGCGTGGCACCACGCGGTAGACGTAGCCGGTACCGGTGGCGAGCAGCGGCGAATAGGACTTGTCGGCGAGGTTCTTGCCGAGCAGCGCGACGCGCCAGCCCTGGTTGTAGTCGGCAAGGGCGATGCTGGCGTTCCAGATGCCGTAGGCGCCCTGGATGGTGTCGGGGTTCTGGTCGAGGCTGTACTGCACCTTGTCCTGCCAGCTGTAGTCGGTGGCCAGTTCGATATCCAGGCCGTTGTCCAGCGGGATCACGTAGTCGGCGCGCACGTAGCTCTTCCAGTCCGGGCTGAAGGGCAGCGGCGAGCCGTCGACGTTGCAGCTGGAGGCGGCGCCTGGCGGGCACTGGAAGCTGTCGATGCGCGCCTTGGTGTAGGCGACCGCGCCGGAAAGCTTGAGCTGACGGGTGGCCTGGAAGGCGTAGTCCAGCTCGACGCCCTGGGTCTTCACCGCGCCGGCGTTGATCAGGCGGGTGACCACGGTGCCGGCGACCAGGTCGGGGAAGTTGGCCTGGTAGTCGTCGTAGTCGGTGTGGAACACCGCCAGGTTGGCGGTGGCGCGGCCGTCCAGGGCGCTGGCCTTGAGGCCCACCTCGTAGGAGTCGGAGGTCTCCGGCTTGAGCGCGCCGGTGTCACGGGGCTGCATGTTGAAGAACACGTTGTAGGCCGGCCCCTTGTAGCCACGGGAGTAGGTGGCGTAGGCGGTGACGGCGTCGCTGAGGTCGTACTGCAGGCCGATGCGGCCGGACCAGCCGTCCTCGTCCACCGAGCCGCTGCTGGCGGTGGAAGGCTGCACGCCGGCCACGGCGGTGGGCGAGGTGGAAACCCGGCGGTGATCGTATTCCAGCGCGTCGTGGGTCCAGCGCAGGCCGAAGATGCCGCGCAGGTCCTGGGTGAAGTTCAGGGTGCTCTCGCCGAACAGCGAGTAGCTGTCGCCGGTCACGCTGTAGTCGGCGCGGCCGGTGTTGGGCACCGAACCGGTGATGGACAGGCGACGGTAGGTTTCCTCCGCCTTGCTGTGCATGACGTAGGCACCGGCGACGTATTCGAGGAACTCGCCCTTGGGGGAGGCCAGGCGCAGCTCCTGGGAGTATTGGTTGTAATCCACCTCGCCCTTGTCGTGGGAGGCCGCCACCGGCAGGGTCGCCAGGCGGTCGCCGTCCTGGAACTGGGTGTTCTCCCAGCCGCGCCAGGCGCTGATGGAGGTCAGGGTGTAGTCGCCCAGCTGCCAGTCGAACTGGCCGGACAGGCCCTGGTTGACGTCATCGACATAGGTGCGCTGGTCGTTGTTCAGCTTGCGCGAATCGCTGTCGGCGGTGACCGGCAGCAGGGCGCTGGCGAAACCTGCGTTGGTGACCTTGGTGATGGGGCCGGCGGCGATGTCGTCGCGGCTCTTCATGTAGTCGGCGATCAGGGTGAAGCGGAAGTCCTCGTTGGGCTCGAACTCCAGCTTGCCGCGCGCGCCCTTGTGGTCGTAGCCGTTGACGTCATGGCCGTTGTGCACGTTCTCGACATTGCCGTCGTAGCCGCCCAGCAAGGTGGTCAGCGAGCCCTTGAGGCTGTCGCTGAGGCGCCCGCCGATGCCGAAGCGCAGGCGGTTCTCGTTGCCGCCGCCGAAGTGCGAGTAGTCGACGTAGCCGTGGGTCTCTTCCGGCGCCTCCTTGCTGACGATGTTGAGCACGCCGGCCGAGGCGTTCTTGCCGAACAGGGTGCCCTGGGGGCCGCGCAGCACTTCGATGCGTTCCAGGTCCAGCAGGTCCAGGGTGGCCTGGCCGGGGCGACCGTAGACCACGCCGTCGACCACGGTGGCGACGGTGGGCTCGACGCCCGGCGAGGTGGAGATGGTGCCCACGCCCCGGATGAACAGCGAGGTGTCCTTGTTCGAGGCGCCGGCGCGGAAGTTCAGGGTCGGCACTTGGCTGACGATGCTGGAGACGCCGTTGCGGTTGTCGCGCTCCAGCTGCTCGCCCTCCACCACCGAGACGGCCACCGGCACCTTCTGCAGCGTCTCTTCGCGGCGGGTGGCGGTGACGGTCACGGTGTTCAGGGTCGGCGCGGCCTTCTGGCCGTCCTCGCTGGCGCCGGTGGTTTTCTCGGCGGCCCCGGCGGCGCTCCCCAGCGCCGCCAGGAGGATGCCGATGGCCAGCGGGCTGCGGCGCCCGCCGTGGGTGTTGCGAAGGCCGCGCGGTGCGGCCGGATTGCTGTGGATGCTCATGCTCGTTTCACTGCCCTGCGGAGACCAGACGCGCCTGCTGCTTGCAGGCTCCTTGTGGGCTGTCGCGGTCTGGTCTCGCTCGTGCGAGTGGCAGCAAAAAGGCAGACAGCCGGTATTTGTTAGCGCTAACATAGCCAGTATCAGAGCGACGCCAATAGATCGTCAAATAATTAAAAATTACTTTTATATGCCTTTCAGGATGAACAATTCATGAGCAGCCCCCGCAAGCGCCGAGGCGCAGGACGCGTCACCCTCAGCGCCGTGGCCGAGCGCGTCGGCGTTTCCGCCATCACCGTGTCGCGCTACTTCAACCAGCCGGAGCAGGTCTCCGAGGAGCTGCGCGGGCGCATCGAAGCGGCGGTGGCCGAGCTGGGCTACGTGCCCAACCTGGTGGCCGGCGGGCTCGCCTCGGCGCGCGGGCGCATCGTCGGCATGGTCATCCCCAACATCTCTGGGCCGATCTTCGCCAACACCATCCAGGGCTTCAGCGACACCCTGGCGCGCCACGGCTACCAGCTGCTGCTGGCCTCCAGCTACTTCTCCGAGGAACAGGAAGAGAGCGCCGTGCGCGCCTTCCTCGGCTGGTCGCCGGCGGCCCTGGTGGTGACCAGCCACTTCCACAGCCCCGGCACCGAGAAAATGCTCGCCGAGGCGGACATCCCGGTGGTCGAGGTCTGGGACTACCAGCCCGAGCGCGCGCCCATGCAGGTGGGTTTCCTCCATCGCGACGTGGGCGTCGCCGCCACCCGCTACCTGCTGGACAAGGGCCACCGGCACATCGCCTTCGTGCAGAACAGCGCCGCCGGCGACTTCAGCGCCCTGGACCGCCGCGACGGTTATGCCGACACCCTGCGCGAGGCCGGCCTCGAGCCCTGGGTCTTCGTGCCCAGCAGCGGCCTGGCGCCCTTCGAGGCCGGCAAGCAGGCCATGGAAGCGCTGATGAAGCGCTCGCCCCGGCCGGACGCGATCATCTTCGCCAACGACAACCTCGCCGCCGGTGGCCTGCTCGCCGCGCAACGGGCGGGCCTGGACCTGCCGGGGGACTGCGCGGTGGTGGGCTTCGGCGACTACCCCTTCGCCGAGATGCTGCTGCCCAGCCTGACCACCATCCGCCCGCCGGCCCTGGAGATCGGCGAGCGCGCCGCCACCCGCGTGCTGCAGGCCCTCGGCGTGCTGCCGCTGGAGGGTGAGGTGGAACGCCTGAACCTGCTCGACTGTCAGGTCATTGCCAGGGAAAGCGCGTAGAATCCGCGCCCCTCGCAAAACGCCCCACCACCGGAAACACCATGAATCCAGGCACCCTCCTCTCCCTGCCGCTGCTGGCACTGGCCCTTGGCGGCTTCGTCGTCGGCAGCAGCGAATTCATCATCATGGGCCTACTGCCCGAAGTGGCCCAGGACCTCTCCGTGAGCCTCTCCGACGCCGGCCTGCTGGTCAGCGCCTATGCCATGGGCGTGGTCATCGGCGCCCCTCTGCTCGGCCCGCTGCTGGGCCGCCTGCCACGTCGCCAGGCCCTGCTCTGGCTGATGGCCGCCTATGCCCTGGGCAACCTCGGCTGCGCCCTGGCGCCGAACTACGAATGGCTGATGGCCGCGCGCATGTTCACCGCCTTCAGCCACGCCGGCTTCTTCGGCTGCGCCACCCTGCTGGCCGCCGAACTGGCGCCGCCCCACCGCCGCGCCTCGGCCATGGCCCTGGTGCTCAGCGGCCTGACCATCGCCAACGTCCTCGGCGTGCCGGCCGGCGCCTGGCTCGGCCAGGCCACCAGCTGGCGGGTGACCTTCATGGTGGTGGCGGCCCTGGGCTTCCTCACCCTGCTGGCACAGTTCCTCTGGCTGCCGGCCACCGCCAAGCCGCAACCCAGCGCGGTCGGTGCCTGGGACGGCATCTTCCGCCGGCCGGTGCTGCATGCGCTGGGGGTGTGCAGCTTGTCGTCGGTGGCGCTGTTCGGTGTGTTCACCTACATCAGCCCGCTGCTGCGTGATGTCTCCGGCTTCAGCCCCGAGCACGCCAACTTCGCCCTGCTGCTGTTCGGCATCGGCCTGACCATCGGCAACCTGCTGGGCGGCCGCCTGGCGGACAAGGGCTTCCGCTTCGCCCTGCCCGGCGCCTTCGCGGTGAGCACCCTGTGCCTGCTGGGCCTGTTCGTCTTCGCCCAGGTGCCGGTGCTGGCCCTGGCCTGCCTGTTCCTCTGGGGCGTGGCCAGCTTCGCCATCTCCTCGCCGCTGCAACTGCTGCTGGTGGAGCAGGCCGGTGAATCCGCCAGCCTCGCCGCCACCCTCAGCCACGCCGCCTTCAACCTCGGCAACGCCAGCGGCGCTTTCGTCGGCGGCCTGTGGCTGAGCACCAGCATGGGCCTGGCCAACCTGCCGCTGATGGGCATGGGCGTGCTGATCCTGACCCTGCTCGTCTGCCTGCCCCTCCCCCGCCTGCGTTCCACGCGCGAGCGCTTGAAGGAGGCGGGGCAGATTCACTAACGGCACGGTGCTCGCCCGAAGGGTGTGCCGCGCGCACCTAGCGTGTAGGTCGGGTGCAACCCGACATTTACCCTGCACGGCGCCCGCGGGTTTCA